>NZ_CP041690.1:3752500-3865000 GCF_008000755.1 Youhaiella tibetensis
GACCGAATACCTGGTCAACGCCGACATGCTCCAGATCAAGGTCGCCCAGGGCGCCAAGCCCGGCGAAGGCGGTCAGCTGCCCGGCCACAAGGTGGACTGGATCATCGCCAAGACCCGGCACTCGACGCCGGGCGTGGGCCTGATCTCGCCCCCGCCGCACCACGACATCTATTCGATCGAGGATCTGGCCCAGCTCATCTACGACCTCAAGAACGTCAACGAGAAGGCTGACGTCTCGGTCAAGCTGGTGTCCGAAATGGGCGTCGGCACGGTTGCGGCCGGCGTTGCCAAGGCGCGCGCCGACCACATCACCATCTCGGGCTATGACGGTGGCACGGGCGCTTCGCCCCTGACGTCGCTCAAGCACGCCGGTGGCCCGTGGGAAATCGGGCTTGCCGAAACCCACCAGACCCTTGTGCTCAACCGCCTGCGTTCGCGTGTGAAGCTTCAGGTCGATGGCGGCCTCAAGACCGGCCGCGACGTCCTGATCGGGGCGCTTCTGGGCGCCGACGAATTCGGTTTCTCCACGGCTCCGCTGATCGCAGCCGGCTGCGTCATGATGCGCAAGTGCCACCTCAATACCTGTCCGGTCGGCATCGCCACCCAGGACCCGGTGCTGCGCAAGCGCTTCAAGGGTACGCCCGAGCACGTCATCAACTACTTCTTCTATGTCGCCGAAGAGCTGCGAGGCCTCATGGCCTCACTGGGTGCCCGCACCCTCAACGAGCTCATCGGCCGCTCGGACCTGCTCGACCAGAAGCGTCTGGTCAACCACTGGAAGGCCCGGGGTCTCGACTACTCCAAGCTCTTCTACAAGCCGGAGCCGCTGGGCGGGGATTCGATCTACCAGACCGAGTTCCAGAACCATCACCTCGAGGAAGTGCTCGACCGCAAGCTCATCGAGCTGGCAGAACCTGCCCTCACGGACCGCACGCCCGTGCAGATCGACATTCCGATCCGCTCGCGCGACCGCTCGGCCGGCGCCATGCTCTCGGGCCGCGTCGCCGAGGTCTTCGGCCATGAAGGGCTGGCCGACGATACCATCACGGTCAACCTGCACGGCACGGCCGGCCAGAGCTTTGGCGCCTTCCTGACCCGCGGCGTGGCCTTCGACCTCCAGGGCGATGCCAACGACTATGTCGGCAAGGGTCTTTCGGGTGGCCGAATCGTGGTGCGCCCGGCGCCCAACGCCAAGATCGTCCCCGAAGAGTCGATCATCGTGGGCAACACCGTGCTCTACGGCGCCATCGAGGGCGAGTGCTACTTCCGTGGTGTCGCCGGCGAACGCTTCGCCGTGCGCAACTCGGGTGCCGTCGCCGTCGTCGAAGGCACCGGCGACCACGGCTGCGAATACATGACGGGCGGCGTGGTGGTCGTGATCGGCGAGACCGGCCGCAACTTCGCCGCCGGCATGTCGGGCGGCGTGGCCTACGTGCTCGATGAAGACGAGACGTTCCGCTCGCGCTGCAACCTGGCCATGGTCGACCTCGAGCCGGTGCCCGAGGAAGAGAACCTGATGCAGAAGATCCACCACCATGGTGGGGACCTGGAGTGGCATGGCCGCGTCGACATTTCCGGCGACATGACCAAGCACGACGACGAGCGCCTGCACCAGCTCATCGCCAACCACTTGCACTATACCGGCTCGAGCCGCGCCCGGATGATCCTGGAGAACTGGGAGGCCATGCGTCCCAAGTTCGTCAAAGTCATGCCGGTCGAGTACCGCCGCGCCATCCGCGAAATGGAAAAGAAGCGCGGTTCTGCCGACCAGGTGGCTGCCGAATGACGTTGCAGATCTACGGCAACTTTGGGTCGGGCAACTGCCTCAAGGTCAAGTATATAGCCGACGCCACCGGCACGCCCTATGTCCTGCACGAAATCGGGTTGCGCTCGGGAGCCACAAAGACCCCCGAGTTCCTCAAGCTCAACCCGGCAGGCGAGATGCCGGTCGTCGTCCTTGACGACGGCCGCCCGCTGGCCCAGTCCAACGCCATCCTGCGCTACCTGGCGCAGGGCTCGCGGTTTCTGCCCAGCGATCGCTACGAGGCGGCCAAGGTCGATGAATGGCTGTTCTGGGAACAGTACAGCCACGAGCCGACCGTCGCGGTGGCCCGCGCCCGGGTGGTCTATGACAAGATGGCCATTGCCGACCTCGATCCCAATCTGGTCAGCCGCGGCAACAAGGCACTCGATCGCCTCGAGGAAGCCCTTACCGGCCGCGACTTCCTGGTCGGGGAGACCATGACCATCGCCGATATCGCCCTGCTGGCCTATACGCGCCAGGCTCACGAGGGCGGCTTCGATTTATCCGGGCGGCCCGCGCTCCTGCGCTGGATTGCCACCTGCGAACAAGAACTCGGACTTCCTGCCGTTTCGGCAGCAGCGCATTAGGAGGAAAGCATGGGTAAGGTTACAGGCTTTCTCGAGATCGAACGTGAGGAACCGCGCTACGAGCCGGCCTCCGATCGCGTCCGCCACTTCGGCGAATTCACCATTCCGCTCTCGGAGGGCCGGGTCATCGACCAGGCCGCCCGCTGCATGGATTGCGGCATCCCCTATTGCCACGGCGATACCGGCTGCCCGGTTCACAACCAGATCCCGGACTGGAACGACCTGGTCTATAACGGGGACTGGGAGGAGGCCGCGCGCAACCTCCACTCGACCAACAACTTCCCTGAGTTCACCGGCCGCATCTGCCCCGCCCCCTGCGAGGAAGCGTGCACGCTGAACCTGGAAGATACCCCGGTCGCCATCAAGACGGTGGAACAGGCTATTGCCGACCGCGCCATCCGCTCGGGCTGGATCAAGCCGCAGCTGCCGCTGGCCAAGACCGGCAAGTCCGTGGCCATCGTCGGCTCGGGCCCGGCCGGCATGGCCGCCGCCCAGCAGCTGGCCCGCGCCGGCCATGACGTCCATGTCTATGAACGCGAGCCCAAGGCCGGCGGGCTGATGCGCTACGGCATCCCCGACTTCAAGATGGAAAAGGACCACATCGACTTCCGCGTCTCGCAGATGGAAGCCGAGGGCGTTACTTTCCACTATGGCGAGAATATCGGCGTCACCCGCCCGCTCTCGGACCTGCAGGCGGCCCACGATGCGGTGCTGCTCTGCGGCGGTTCGGAAGCACCGCGCGCCGTCGATGCCAAGGGCACCGATTTCGCCGGCGTCCACTACGCCATGCCCTATCTCGTCCAGCAGAACCGTCGCCTCGGCGGCGAGGACGTGTCGGGCGAGCAGCAGCTCGTCGCGGCGGGCAAGCATGTCGTTGTCGTCGGCGGCGGCGACACCGCCTCGGACTGCATCGGCACGGCCTTCCGCCAGGGCGCCATCGCGGTGACCCAGCTCGATGTGCGTCCCCAGCCGCCCGAACTCGAAGACAAGCTCACCAACTGGCCCAACTGGGCGGTCAAGATGCGGACCTCCTCGAGCCAGGCGGAAGGCGCCATCCGCGAGTTCTCGGCCGGAACGATGGAGATCATCGGCAACAGCGCCGGCCAGGTCATCGGCGTCAAGGTGGCCCGCGTCGACCGCAAGCGCCAGCCAATTGCCGGCACCGAATTCGTCATCAAGGCGGACCTGGTGCTCATGGCCATCGGTTTCGCCCATCCGGTGCATGAAGGCATGCTGGCCGAGTTGGACGCCACGCTCGACAAGCGCGGCAACCTGTTCGCCGACACCTTCTCCTACCAGACCTCCAAGAAGGGCGTATACGCCGCCGGCGACATGCGCCGCGGCCAGTCGCTGGTGGTCTGGGCGATCCGCGAAGGCCGCCAGGCGGCCCGCGCCATCGACCTCGACCTCATGGGCAAGACCGACCTGCCCGCCTGATCCAAAATCGGGGCCGGCTTGCCCGCCGGCCCCGAACACGCTAAATGGACGTTCCGGTCTGCAGTTCACCGAGGCGTCGCCGCCCCATCTGGGGAGCTAAACCTGCATTCTTCCAAAGGACATTGACCCCTTTCGGGTGCCAAGTCGTAAGCCGGCGACCATCGACCGATCTTTCGTATTGGCACCTGACGAGGATTGTCATGTCGAGACCCCATATCCCTTTCGCCGTCGCCGACCTATCGGCCTTCGCCAAGTCCCTGCGCGCCCACTTGGCCAGCCACGACGGCCTGCCCAGCCACGTCGAGTTGCTCAACATGCTGGCGCGAGCCGGCGGCCACGGCAATTTCCAGCATCTGCGAAGCGAGGCCCTGGCGCCATCCACGGCCCCGGTCACATCTGCCCAGGCCACGCCGCCCCTCGATCGGGCCAAGGTCGACCAGGTGCTCAGGCATTTTGACGACAAGGGCCGCATGATGCGCTGGCCGGGCAAGACCAACCACCAGATGCTCTGCCTCTGGGGCATCTGGACCTACATACCATCGGGCCAGCGCCTCACCGAACGCGAGGTCAACGCCGCCATTACCGAGGGCCACACCTTCGGCGACTACGCCATCCTGCGCCGCTCGATGGTCGATGAAGGCCTCCTCGCCCGGACACCGGACGGCCGAATCTACCGGCGCATCGAACAGCTTCCGCCGCCCGAGGGCCTCGCAATCATGGCGGAAGTGCAGAAGCGAGCCGAGTGGGTAGCGGCCTAGCCGCTTCAGGCCTCATCTCTTCTTCCCTGGCCTCGCGCCAGGGAAGAGCACGTCACTGAGCCTCGACCCCGTCTTCCGGTGGCTCAGGGACGATGCCGACGCCGAAGGCGTCGACGCGCCCGACCGGTGCCTTCATCAGCGCATCGAGGTCGATAGGCGCGGCGGCCGGCGCATTCGATGCCGTGAGGAGGTCAGTCGCACGCGGCGGGGTCTTGGAGAGTGGGATCACGGCGCCCGCGACCTCGAGCAACCTGATCTGCCCCAGCCCCTGATAGGGCGGACGCAGCATGGGTTGGGCATCGGTGCCGAGCAGCGGATCGGCGACCGCGATGCTCACGCCGCCGCCGCGATAGAAGGCACGGATGGCCTGGCTGAGATAGAAGGCGAGCTTGTCCGAACCTGCCGTCGAGAAGTGGATGCCGTCATCCTTGCGCATGCGCACGTTCTGGCCCTTGAGGTCCGGACCGAAGCTCGTGAACTTGCCGTCCTCGTCGGCGAACTTCTCGTAGATGTCGAGGAACTCGGCACCGCCCGAAAAGCTCGCCATGCGCTGGAGCGAGGTGATCTGGCTGAGATCGGCCGAAAAACTGGCATCGGCCACCGGCGGCAGGCCGATCCACACCACTGGCTTGTTGGCGGCGCGCAGACGCGACAACACGTCGTTGAGGCGGGCCGTATAATGCTTGTCCCATTCGTCGGTGAGCGGGTCGAAGCTCTGCCCGGCCTCATCAAGCACCTGCATGTCATTGACGCCCAGGAAGATGACGGCGAGGTCGAAACTGTTGGCGGCGATCTCCTCGCCGATGACCTTGTTCCAGTCGTAGTAGTCGTGCCGCACGAACCCCGTGGACGCCTTGCTCTTGTTGATGACGACGAGGTTCGGATCTTCCGCGTAGAACCGATCGAGGGCCTTGGCGAGATCGATGCCGAGCGAATCCCCGAACACCATGAGCCGCGTGGCATTGGCGGCCTTTTCGACCGTCGGCTTGGCCGGCGCGGCGGCCGCCACCGGCGCGGGTTTGCGGCGCGGCTGCTCGACCGGCGCCTGCTGGATGACTTGCGGCTCGCGCGGCCCGAAGAGCAGGTCCATCAGGGTGCGGCGTTGGCGCGGCTGCTGTTGAGCGACCTGGATGGTCGCTCCCGCCTCCTGGGCCTGCACGAACATCGGGGCCAGATCGGTCAGCACGAGTGCGGCGACGATCAGCCCGATAATCCAGAGCTTTAGCGACTTCCTGTTCATCAGCCAGCTTCTAGCAGATTTGCACTCCGGCAGCCAATGAACACGCCGTCAGCGTGTCGCTGCCATCAGCTCGTTATAGGCCTCGATGGTGACGAATCCGTCTGCGACTTCGCCGCGAGCAGCCTGGAACCTGGCATAGGCCTGCTGCGTCACCGGGCCGATACGGCCATCCGAGGTTCCGTCGAGATAGCCGAGCCGGACGAGGGCCGACTGGATGGCCTTGCGCTGCGCCAGGTTCGGGAACCTGGCCTGCCGCGGCCAGGGTTGCACGAAATCACCCGCCCCCTTGAGCCGATCGGTCAGGTGGGCGACGGCCAGCGCGTAGCTGTCTGAGAAGTTGTAGCCCTTGAGAACGAGGTAGTTGGGGGTCATGAGGAATTTGGGGCCGCTCTTGCCGCCCGGCACGTAGAGGAAGACCGGCGTCCCCGGATCGGGGAACTTGCGATTGCCGACGCGCGTCACGCCGCGATCGGCGAAAAAGCCGATGGTGCGATAGCCCTCGCGGCCCGCCAGCGTGTAGTCGAACCCCGCAGGAAGCTGCACCTCGTAGCCCCAATCCATGCCCGGCTGGTAGCCCAGGCCGAGCAGGAAGCGCGACGTGGTGGCCAGGGCATCGGCGAGCGAATCGTGGAGGTCGATCTTTCCGTCCCCGTCGCCATCGGCGCCGTATTTGAGGACATTGGTCGGGTTGACCTGCAGATGGCCGATGGCGCCCGCCCACGAGCCCACGAGATGACGCGCGTCGAGCGGCCCGCGCTGCACGAGCAGCAGCGCGGCGATGAAATCCTTCTCGTCCTCCTTGAGGCGCGAGCGGCGTTGATGGACGACCGTGGCCAGCGAGCGCACGATCGGCTTGATGTACTTGGTGTTGGAAAGGATCGTGCCGTAATTGGTTTCGATCCCCCAGATGGCGCCCAGAAGATAGGGATCGACCCCGTATTGCCGACCAGCGGCGGCGAAAAGCGCCTTTGTTTCGCTCATGGATTTCTGCCCATGCGCGATCCGCTCGTTCGAAACGCGCCGGTCGATATAGTCCCAGACGGGCGTCGTGAACTCGGGTTGGCTCGAGACCAGGTTGGGGACGTTGGGATCCTGCGTCAGCCCGTCGGTTGCCCTCCGGTAGGTTTCCCGCGTCACCCCTGCCGCGAGGGCCTTGGGCTCGAAGGAACGCAGGAAGGAGCCGAAGCTCTCGGTCGGCTGGGCCAGGGCGGGGCCGGCGACTAGCGCCAGCGCCACGGCCAGCAGAATACGGAAGGGGGCCCGGTGGTCGGTATTGGCCATGCTGGTCTCCTCGAATTCCCGCATCATAGCAGAGTCGGAACCCGGACAGGGAGCGCGGCACTTTCCGTCTTTATATCAGTCGCTTGGCGACGTTTCAGCGGCCGGCCTCCGCACCGGGCCGCCACAGTTTGGCCAGCTCGATTAACCGATTCTGAACAACGTTCCGTCGCCCGCCCTTCAGCGGTTGCGCGTCATCAGATACCGTTCCCAATCGAGTGCCGACTGCACGATGCCCTCGAGGTCATCATGCGCCGGCTTCCAGCCGAGAAGGCGGCGCACCTTGTCGGCGCCGGCCACGATCGCCGGCGGATCGCCGGCGCGGCGCGGGCCCTCGTCCACGCGGAAATCGATGCCCGAGACCTGCTTGACGGTATCGACGACCTGGCGGACCGAATAGCCCCGGCCATAGCCGCAATTGAGGGTGGTGCTGTCCCCGCCCTTGCGCAGGTGCTCCAGAAGCAGAGCATGAGCCTCGACCAGATCGGTCACGTGGATGTAGTCACGCACGCACGTGCCGTCGGGCGTCGGATAATCGGTGCCGAAGATGTCCATCTTGTCGCGCTGGCCCAAGGCAGTCTGGCAGGCAACCTTGATGAGATGGGTGGCGAGCGGGGTCGACTGCCCGGTGCGCTTCTTGGGATCGGCGCCCGCAACGTTGAAGTAACGCAGCACCCCGTAGGTGATCGGGTGGGCAGCCGCGACGTCCTTGAGCATCCACTCGGTCATGAGCTTGGAACGCCCATAGGGCGACATGGGATTGAGGGGGTAGTCCTCGCCCACCGGCTCGAGCCCGGTCATGCCGTAGACCGCCGCCGTAGAGGAGAAGATGAAGTGCTTGACCCCGCCCTGACGGCCGCCTCGATAAGGTTTCGCGAGGCGGCGGTATTGTTGCCGTAGTACTTGAGGGGGTCGCTGACCGATTCCGGTACCACGATCGATCCGGCGAAGTGCACGATTTCGGTGATCTTGTGTTTGGCGATGATATCGCCCACAACCCCCATATCGCCGATATTGCCTTCCACAAGGGTGGCGCGGGGATCGACGGCCCAGTCGAAACCGGTCACGAGATTGTCCAGAACGACAACCTCATGGCCGGCATCGGCCAGCCGAAGCACCATATGACTGCCGATGTAGCCAGCGCCGCCCGTAACCAAAACCGCCATTACTGCCTCTGAATAACCAATGTGACGACAAGCTAGCCAACTGCCGTTGAAATAGCCTTACGTCGTCATCCTCTAGCACGGAGTTTGAGATTTGCCGAACCGCGTTCGTACGGCCGTTTTCCCCGTAGCCGGCCTTGGCACCCGCTTCCTGCCGGCCACCAAAGCCATGCCCAAGGAAATGCTGACGGTCGTCGACCGCCCGCTGATCCAGTACGCGGTCGACGAGGCCCGCGAGGCCGGAATCGAACACCTGGTCTTCGTGACCGGCCGCAACAAGGGCGTCATCGAGGACCACTTCGACCGCCAGTACGAGCTCGAGCATACGCTCGAAATCCGCGGCAAGACTGACGCGCTGCGCGAATTGCAGAAGGACCTGCCCTCGGCCGGCCAGACCAGCTTCACCCGCCAGCAGGAGCCGCTCGGGCTCGGCCACGCCGTCTGGTGCGCGCGCGAGCTGGTGGGCAACCAGCCCTTCGCCCTGCTGCTGCCCGACATGGTGTTCAAGGCCAAGCCGGGCGTGCTCAAGCAGATGATGGACGCCTATGAGGAGCGTGGCGGCAATATCATCGGCGTCGAGGAAGTCGATCCGTCCGAGGTTTCCTCTTACGGCATCGTCGCCCGCGGCGAGGGCCCCGATACCGGCTTCCCGATAACCGGTATGGTCGAAAAGCCCAAGGTCGGGGAAGCGCCGTCGAACCTCTTCATCTCCGGCCGCTATATCCTCCAGCCCGAAATCTTCTTCCTGCTCTCCGAGCAGACGAAAGGCGCGGGCGGAGAAATCCAGCTCACCGACGCCATGCAACGCCTCATGCACTCCCAGCCCTTCACCGGCGTGAAGTACGAAGGCCGGGTGTTCGACTGTGGATCGAAACTGGGGTTCCTTACGGCCAACGTGGCCTTTGCGCTCGACCGCCCCGATATCGCCGGAGAATTCCTGACCGAGATCCGCAAGCTGGCTCTGGACGGAACGCTGGGCTGAGCGCCGCCTGCCACGCGTGCCACCAGTCTTGGACCCTGGCTCTGCGGCCGGGGAAGATCTGGGTGGGGTGAGAGGGCCTAGTTGAGCCACAAGCGGGTTGCTACCGGAGCCGCTAACGCTTCGGTGCGCTCTTGCGGACTGGGCCGGCCACGGCATTGACCATCCCGTTGGTGATGGCCTGTTCCAGCTTGAAATAGTCGGGCCACGGGTTGGGGCCCGTTGCCCGTTCCGCCGCCTGGGCGAGCGAGAAGGCATTGGCGCGCTCGATGGTTTCCAGTTCCGCCCACGTCACCGGCGTTGCGACGGGGGCGCCTTCACGCGAGCGGGTGGAATAGGGCGAGATCGCCGTGGCGCCGCGTTCGTTGCGCAGATAGTCGATGAACATCTTGCCCTGGCGCTTCTCCTTGGAAAGCGTGGCGGTGAACCTTTCCGGTTCCGCCTCGGCCATCGTCTGGGCGAAGGTCTTGCAGAAGAGCTTGACCTCCGGCCACTCGGTGCGGCGCGCGATGGGCGCGATGACATGGATGCCCTTCCCGCCCGTCAGCATGGCAAAACTTTCCAAGCCCCAGCTTTCCAGGCCCTTGCGGATGTCGATGGCGGCGGCGCGGACGTGCTCGAACCCCAGGCCTTCATCCGGATCGATATCGAAGATGATGCGCTCGGGCAGTTCGATCTTGTCGCGGCGCGACCCCCAGAGGTGGAATTCGAGCGTGTTCATCTGGACGGCCGCGACGATGCCGGAGAGATCCGAGACGTAGAAATAGCTTTCCTTAGAGCCATCCTTCTCGGCGATCTCGACGGTCTTCATCGCCGCAGGGAACCCGCCGGTATCGTGCTTTTGAAAGAAGCAGGCCTTGGCGCGCCCCTGCGGGCAGCGCACCAGGCTGAGCGGACGATCCTTGATGTAGGGCAGCATGGCGTCTGCGACCGCATCGTAATAGGCAACGAGTTCGCCCTTGGTGACGCCCTGCCCCGGATAGGCGATGCGATCTGGGCTGGTCAGCCGGATGCCAAGGCGCTCGGCCGCCGCCACGCCCTTTGCCGGATCGAGGTGCTGCACGCGCGCTCCTTTGCCTTTTGACGGTGCCGCCCCTGCCGGCGGCGCACTGGCCACTTCCATCTTAACAGAGCGCGCCGGCTTGTCTTCCCGCAGGCCGATGAAGGAGGGGTGGCGCAGGGCGCCGTCGGGCGTGACCTCGCTATAGGCGATCTCGGCCACCAGGTCCGGCTCGACCCAGCGCGCTACCCGCGAGATGTCGCGCGGGGCGTTAGCGAAGGGCGTCTGCTTGCGCGCCCGCTCATCGAGCGCCTTCTGGAGGGCGGCCGCTTCCTTGGCGGAAAAGCCGGTGCCGACGCGGCCGTGATAGACGAGCCTGTCGTTCTCCCAGGCTCCCAGGAGCAACGAGGCGAAGGTGCGCTTCCTGTCCGAAGGCCGCCAGCCGCCGATGACAAATTCCTGGCGCTTGAGGCATTTGACCTTGAGCCAGGCCTTGGTCCGCTCGCCCAGGTAGTGCGAGTCCGCGCGCTTGGCGATGACGCCCTCGTGGCCCGCCGCGCAAAGCGTATCGAGCACCTTTTGCCCATTGCCCTCGATATGGTCCGAAAACTGGACCGGGGAGGTCTTGTCGACCTTCCCCAGGAGCCTGGCCAGCCGCTCCTTGCGCTCGAGCAGGGGCAGTCGCGTCAGGTCCTCGCCGTCCTCTTCGAGAAGGTCGAAAACGAAATAGACCAGCGGCGCACCCGTCGAGAGCGCGTTCTTGAGTGTCGAAAAATCGGTATGGCCCTCTCGGTCGAAGGCGCACAATTCTCCGTCGATGAGGGCGCTGCCCTTCGTCAAGCCGGCGAGCGGCTCGCGGATCGCACCGAACTGGGTGGTCCAGTCGTTCCCGTTTCGGGTGTAGAGCCGAACCTCTTCGCCCGCGATTGCCGCCAGGCACCGGTAGCCGTCGTATTTCATCTCGAAGATCCAGCCCGAGCCCTGGGGCACGGCATCGACGAGCGTCGCCAGCTCGGGCGGGCGGAAATCGGGAAGGCTTACTTCCTTGCCATGCGTCCAGACCTTGGGCTTGGCGGGCGCCTTCCTGGACTTGAGACCCTTGGCGATCCCCTCCAGGTTCCGGCCCGTTTCGACGCTCGTGGTGTTGTCTTCGACCAATGCCTCCCCGTCATCGCTCGCATATTCGTCCCGGTGCTTGATGAGCAGCCAGTTCTCCTTGCCGCCGCGATCGCGCTCCTTCATGTGGACGAGCACCCATTCGCCCTTCATGCGCTGCCCGTTGAGGCGGAACTTAAGGTCGCCCTCCTCGAGCCCCTTGTGGGGATCCCCCAGCGGCTCCCAGGTGCCCTCGTCCCAGAGCATGACGGTGCCCCCGCCATATTCGCCCTCCGGAATCGTGCCCTCGAAATGGGCGTAGTCGAGCGGGTGATCCTCGACCCGCACGGCGAGCCGCTTGTCCGAAGGGTTGTTCGATGGGCCGCGCGTCACCGCCCAGCTCTTTAGCACGCCATCCAGCTCGAGCCGGAAGTCCCAATGCATGCGGGTGGCGTCATGCTGCTGGACGACGAAGATGCCGGCCTTCCCCTTGCCGGTCCTGCCGGCCTGCTTGCCGGAGGGTTCGCGCGTCCGGGCGAAGTCGCGCTTGGCCTGGTAGTCCTTGAGCAACGTCTGGGCAGCGCGGGCGGCCATGGGTCAACTCGCCTTGCGCCTGGAACCCGAGCCCGTCCCGGATTTGGGCTTGGCGGACGCGCCTGTTTCAAGGCTCTTCTTGAGGGCCGACATCAGGTCCACCACATTGCTGCCTTCGGCCCGCTTCTCGGGCGGCTCGACATCGGTGGTGACCTTCTTGCCCTTGGACTTGAGCTTGCGGGAGATGAGTTCACGCAGCGCCGCCTGGTAGTGATCCTTGTAGTTGTCGGCGTCGAACGGAGCCGTCTTCTTGTCGATCAACGCCTCGGCGACCTCGACCATGTCCTTGTCGGCCTTGGCCTTGCCGATTCCGGCAAAGTAGGAATCCGACTTGCGGATCTCATCCTCGTAATGGAGGGTTTCAAGGAGCAGCCCAGTGCCCGAGGGACGGATGGCGACAAGGTATTCCTTGCCGCGCAGCGCTAGCTGGCCGATGCCGATCTTCTGGCTCTCGCGCAACGCGTCGCGTAGCACCCGGAAGGCATCCTCGGCGAGGTCGTCGGCGGGCACCACGAAATAGGGCTTGTCGTAGTAGATCGGATCGATGTCGCAGACGCCGACGAACTGTGTGAGTTCGAGCGTCTTGCGCGTCTCGAGCTTGACCGCGTCGATCTCCTTGTCGGTGAGGAGCACGTAATCGCCCTTCTCGTACTCGAATCCCTTCATGATCTCGTCCTTGTCCACGGGCCCGACGCCGGCCACCACCTTCTCGTAGTGGATGGGCTTGCCGGTCGGTTCGTGGATCTGGCGGAACGAGGGTTTAGCATTGGCCTTGGTGGCCGCGTAGAGCTCTACCGCGATCGACACCAGGGAGAGGCGCAGCTGGCCTTTCCACACGGGACGTGAAGCGGGCATCGCAATTCCTTCCGGTCTGGACGGGCTTTGCGAACAACGAGCGGTCCGCCCAAACGTTCCCGTGCCTGCTCATTGCGGGAATGCGCTGAATTTCCTACATGTTCACCACGCACATCCGTGGGAGGCAATGATGGATTCTTTTGGACTGGATGGGTTCAGCATCGCGCTGATTGCCGTCGGCATTCTCGTGATCCTGGTCCTGTTTTCGGGGGTCAAGACCGTCCCACAGGGCTTCAACTATACGGTCGAGCGCTTCGGGCGCTATACGCGCACGCTCCGGCCGGGCCTCAACCTCATCGTTCCGTTCATCGACAGCATCGGCAAGAAGATGAACGTGATGGAGCAGGTGCTCGACGTGCCGCACCAGGAAGTGATCACCAAGGACAACGCCTCGGTGACGGCCAACGGCATCACCTTCTACCAGGTGCTCGACGCCGCCGCGGCCGCCTATGAAGTGGCCAATCTCGAGCTTTCCATCCTCAACCTCACCATGACCAACATCCGTACCGTCATGGGCTCGATGGACCTGGACGAGTTGCTCTCCAACCGCGACGAGATCAACCACCGCCTGCTCAAGGTGGTGGACGCGGCGGTTTCGCCCTGGGGCATCAAGATCACCCGCATCGAGATCAAGGACATCGATCCGCCCAAGGACCTGGTCGATTCGATGGGCCGGCAGATGAAGGCCGAGCGTGAGAAGCGCGCCGCGATCCTGGAAGCGGAAGGCCGCCGCCAGGCCGCCATCCTCCAGGCCGAGGGCGCCAAGCAGGCCCAGGTGCTCGAAGCCGAGGGCCGGCGCGAAGCCGCCTTCCGCGACGCCGAGGCGCGCGAACGGTCCGCTGAGGCCGAGGCCCAGGCGACCAGGGTCGTCTCCGAGGCCATCGCGGCGGGCAACGTCCAGGCCATCAACTATTTCGTGGCCAACAACTACATCAAGGCCCTCGAAGGCATCGCGCGCTCGCCCAACCAGAAGCTGCTCATGCTCCCGGTCGAAGCCTCCAGCGTCATTGGCGCCATCGGCGGCATTGCCGAGATCGCCAAGGAAACTTTCGGCACGGCTCCGCGCAACACCACGACCAGCCGTCCGCCCTCGACCGGCCCGCAGCAATAGGAGGCCTTCGTGCATCTGCTCGACTGGATCGCAACTTACGGTGCCTGGGCCTGGGTGGTGGGCGGTGTGATCCTGCTCGCGCTCGAGCTGGCCCTGCCCGGCGGCGTCTTCGTCTGGCTGGGCAGCGCCGCAGTGGTGACCGGGCTGGTTTCGCTGGTCTATCCGCTGGACTGGGCCTTCGAATTCGCCTTCTTCGCCGTGCTGGCGCTCCTGGCGATCTTCGTCTGGCTGCGCTTCTTCCGGCACCGGATCAAGCCCACGGACAACCCGTTCCTCAACCAGCGCGCCTCGCGCTTCATCGGCCAGGAACTGGTGCTGGACGAGGCCATCACCGCCGGCTTCGGCCGCGTGTCGCTGGGCGACAGCGTCTGGCGGATTTCGGGCCCCGACCTGCCGGCCGGCGCCCGCATCAGAATCGTGGGCGCCGAAGGCGCCGTCCTCAAGGTCGAGCAGGCCTAGGGCCTCAGCCCCACCGGCACCGGCGGCTTCTCGGAGACCACCAGGATCTCGATACGCTGGTTGGCCGAGAGGTAGGGATCGTTCGGGAAGAGCGGCTCGGAATCGCCGCGGCCGACGACGCTGTAGATATGGGCGTCCGAAAGCCCGAATTCCTCCAGGATCTGGCGCGCCACATTGGCGCGGTCGAACGAGAGATCCCACTTGCCGTAACGCGGATTGGGGAACGTGGCGCCCGCCGCCGTATGGCCGGTGATGCGGATCTGGTTCGGCATCTTGTTGAGCAGCGGCGCCATGGCCGCGATGGCCTTGCGGGTCAGCTCGTAGGGATATTTCGACCCATCCGGGAACATGGCCCGCCCATCCTGGTCCGAGATGACGATGTTGAGGCCTTCCTCGGTGTTCTCGACCAGCAGGTTCTGGGAAATGGCGGTGATATCGGGCTGGTCCTGCCAGGCCTGCTTGAGGCTGGCGGCCGCGAGCGAGAACTGCTCGAGCCGATCCTCTTCAGTGCGCTCGTTGGTGAAGGTATTGGCTTCCTGTCCCTGCGCCTGCCGGTCCTCGCGATCCTCGGTCGCGAACTCGGACTGGGCCTCGGTCGACTGCTCGGCCATATGCTTGGGATAGGGCCGCTGCGGGTTGCCGGTGCGCTCGATCATCCCGGCCTTGTCCTGGACCAGGGTGATGCCGAAGGCATCCTTGACCGAGCCGGCCGCCTGCTGGAGCTTTTCCTGATCCTGCACCGAAAACGAGAGCAGCATCACGAAGAAGGCCATGAGCAGGCTCATCAGGTCGGCAAACGAAATGACCCACGAGCCGCCATGGGCACCGGCTGCGGCGCCTTTCTTCCGCTTCATCACGAACGCTCCCCGCCTAGGCTGCATCGAGCAGCTGGTCGCGATCGTGGAGCGGCAGGAAGCTGGCCATCTCGTCTCGGATCGTCGCCGGGTTGCGGCCCTCGCGGATCATGACCAGCGCTTCGATGATCATGGTGCGGTTGGTGCCCTCCTCCTGCGCCCGGTTGGCGAGCTTGTCGGAGATGGGAAGCGCGATGACGTTGGAGATCGCCGCGCCATAGAAGGTGGCAAGGAGCGCGACCGCCATGCCCGGCCCGATCTTCTTGGGATCGTCCATGTGGCCGAACATCGAAACGAGGCCGATAAGCGTGCCGACCATGCCCATGCCGGGCGCCGTATCGCCCAGGGTCTTGAAGATCTTGTGGCTTTCCTCGGTGCGCTCGTAGTCGAGGTCGCGCTCGCGCTCGAGCGAGGTGCGGATGGCCTCGGCGGTATAGCCGTCGGCGATCATGCGCACGCCGCGCTGGAAGAAGGGATCGGTGACATGGACGGATTCCAGCGCGATCGGACCCTGCTTGCGCATGCGGTCGGCGACTTCCGCGATCTGGTCGATGACCTTGGTGGGAGAGACGGGCTTGTAGAACAGAGCGCTCTTGAGGCCCATGTTGATGGCCGTGCCGAAGCTGGAAAGCGTGTAGCGCACCAGAATGGCCATGCTGGCGCCGCCGACCACGACCAGCGCGGGCAGGATGTTGATGAATGAAAGCGGGCTTGAGCCTTCGAGCAGAATTGCCCCGAGAAGCACGGCGAGGCCGCCGATCAAGCCGATAAGAGTGGCAATATCCATTTTGCGCCAAATCCCCTGCGCCGAAATACTGGTCTTCTGACCTTGCGGGGATCATGGGGAGGCAGGCGATAATTTGCCTTTAAGCGGGGCAGTAAACGCGCCGTAAAGCCAATCGATAAAATTTGAAAGAAATCGTTAACCTAAAATCGCAATGATCACTTAACTATTCGCCCTCCGGAGCGGTTGATTTGGGCTGTCCGAAACTCCCCGCCATTGCTGCCGGCGCCGCACTGCTAGCAGTGGCGGCGACAGGTGCCCATGGGCAGGATGGCTCCTACGCCGACAATCCCGATATCTTCCGCGACGGCTACAAGGTCGACTGGGTTCCCGCCAGCGCCGAGCTCCCGGGCGAGCGCGCCTCGGAAGATTTCGGCCTGCCCTTCAAGGTCGACTGGAGCCTGTCGTTGCGCGGCGCCTACCAGCACGACAATGCCGGCGACCACTACCAGGCGCTCCTCGTGCCGCAAGGCTCGCTGACGCGCATATTCGAGCGCGGGCAGCTGTCGGCAACCGGCGAGGCCGAACTGGGCAAGCTGAGCGGGGACATCCTGCGCCTCGACGCGCTCCGCCTCGCCATCGCCGGGGACTACCGGCTGGACAGCCTCACCACCACCAGCGGCAGCATCGGCTTGTCGCGCGCCCAGGACAGCATCCTCAACGCGGCCGCGGACGTGGCCCAGACCCCGGTGGTGACAGCGCTTTCAGGCGAAGGCACAGTGACCCGCCAGTTTGGCAAGTTCTCGCTCGCCCTGCGCGGCAGTTTCGGCCGCACGGTCTACGAACCGACGACGCTCACCGACGGCACGCTGCGCGACAATGCCTACCAGACCACGACCTGGTTCGGCGGCGGCCTGCGCGCCGGCTGGGAGGCCACCCCGATCCTGACCGTCTTCACCGACGCCAGCCTGCAGCGCAATCTCTTCGACGGCGCCTCGCCTTCGGTCGGGGTCAAGACCGACAATTACGACGCGGCGCTGCGTGTCGGCGTCGCGGGCAAATGGCAGGATCGCCTCGAGGCCGAAGTTTCAGGCGGTCTCGGCTTCGTGCGCTACGACGACGCCAGCCTGAGCGAAGCGACTTCGACGCTCTATGACGCCAGCCTCACCTATCGCCCGGACGAGACCATCGCCATCCGGGGCGCCTTCTCGACCGCCTTCGTGCCGCCGAGCAGCGAGGTGGCTTCGACACGCGTCGAATATGCGGCAACGCTCGATGCGAGCTACCAGATCAATGCCTGGCTGGCCCTGCGTGCCAATGCCGCCTGGTCGCAGGTGCGCCGCACCGACGGCACCGAGCCGGACACGAGCTATGGACTGGGCGTCGGCGCCGACTATGCGCTCAACCGCCATACGACCCTGACGGCCGACTACGCCTTCGCCCATACCGAGGACTACCCGGACCCGGCGCGCGATGCGCACCGGGTAACGGTCGGGGTGACGTTCAAGAAGTAGGGAAAGGGGCGCGGGAGAGGCCGCGCCGACCTATGGGCTAGAGCCAGCCCTTGAGTTCGCGCCGCACCATGTTCTCGATCATATCCATGCCCGCCGGGCTGGCGTTGAGGCAGGGGATGTAGGCGTAGCGCTCCCCGCCGGCATGCATGAACTCTTCCTCGCCGGTGATGGCGATTTCCTCGAGCGTCTCGATGCAGTCAGCCGAAAAGGCCGGAGCGAGGATGGCGACCTTCTTGATGCCTTTGCCGGGCAGCGACTTGAGCGTCTCGTCGGTATAGGGCTCGAGCCATTTTGTCGGCCCGAACCGGCTCTGGAAGGTGACCATGAGCTTGTCCTTGGACCAGCCCAGCTTTTCGCGCACGAGGCGCGTGGTCTTGAGACACTGGCAGTGGTAGGGGTCGCCCTTCTCCAGATAGTCCTGCGGCATGCCGTGATAGGACGTGATCACGAGGTCCGGCTCGAAATCGAGCGCAGCCACCCCGTCCCGGATCGAGTTGGCCAGCGTCTCGACATAGAAGGGATCGTCGAAATAGGCCGGGGCCGTGCGCACGGCCGGCTGCCAGCGCATCTTGGCCAGGGCGTCGAACGCCTTGTCGTTGGCCGTGGCGGTCGTCGTGGCCGAATATTGCGGATAGAGCGGCACCAGGAGGATCTTCTGGCACCCGGCCTTCTGGAGCGCTTCGAGGCGCGAGGCGGTGGAGGGGTTGCCGTAGCGCATGGCGTAATCGACCACCACGTTGTCCCCGGCCAGGCGCTGGCCCAGGCTCGTCGCCTGGTCGCGCGTGATCACCAGCAGCGGGCTCTCGTTGGTGCGCTTGTCCCAGATGCGGGCGTAGTTGGCTCCGCTCTTCTGCGGGCGAAACGAGAGGATCACCAAGTTGAGGATCGGCCACCACAGCCACTTGGGCGTCTCGATGACACGGGGATCGCTCAGGAATTCCTTGAGGTAACGCCGCACCGACCAGTAATCGGTCGCATCGGGCGTTCCGAGGTTGAGCAGCAATACCCCGATCTTGGGAGTGGCAACCGGCGGGTGGCCCGCAGGCAAAAGGTCCGGCATGAAAATCCGCGGCTTCTGGTTATGACTCGCGCCGGCAACATAGCCCGGTCCGCCACGAGTTCAAGGTGCGATCTGTCGCGGGTCAACCCATGGCAGCGGTGACGAAATCGAAGATCAGCTTGAGGTTGAGGGCAATGATGAGGGCCGCGATGACCGAGGCGGCGACGATGATCCAGGGCGGCGCCACCAGCGCGCCCATCTTGGACTTGCTGGAGGTGAACATGATGAGCGGCACCACCGCAAAGGGCAGTTGAAGGCTCAGCACCACCTGGGAGAGGATGAGGAGCTGGCCGAGCTGGGCCTCCCCGGCCCAGAGGATGACCACGATGGCCGGCACGATCGCCACCAGCCGCGTCACCAGCCGGCGCGCCCAGGCGGCCATCTTGATGTCGATGAACCCTTCCATGACGATCTGGCCGGCCATGGTGGCGGTGACGGTGGAATTGAGCCCGCAGCAGAGCAGCGCGATGCCGAAAAGGGTCGGCGCCACTGCGTGCCCGAGGAGCGGCAGCAGCATCTGGTGGGCGACCGCCAGGTCGTCGACCACCTGGCCGTTGGCGTGGAACGTGGCTGCCGCCAGCACGAGGATCGAAGCGTTGACGCCCAGCGCCAGGGTCAGCGCGATGGTCGAATCCCAGGTGGCGAAGGTCAGCGCCTCCTTCTTTTCGGGCAGCGTATGGCCGTAGGCGCGCGTCTGGATGATCCCCGAATGCAGGTAGAGATTGTGGGGCATGACGGTCGCCCCGATGATCCCGAGCGCCAGGTAGAGCATATCCGGATTGGTCACGACCTGGGTGGTGGGCGCAAAGCCGCGGATCACCTCGCCCCAGTTGGGATCGGCCATGGCGATCTGGACGATGAAGCACACCGCGATCACGCCCAGGAGCGTGATGATGAAGGCCTCGATCCAGCGGAAACCCTTGGTCTGCAACCAGAGGATGAGGAAGACATCGAGCGCGGTGACGAGAATGCCGATTTCGAGCGGCAGGCCGAAAATGAGGTTGAGGCCGATGGCGGTGCCGATGACCTCGGCAAGGTCGGTGGCGCAGATGGCCAGCTCCGCCAGCGCCCAGAGCGGCCAGGCCGCCCAGCGGGGGAAGGCATCGCGCGAAGCCTGGGCCAGATCCTTGCCGGTGCCGATGGCAAGGCGCGTGCACAGCGATTGCAGCAGCACCGCCATGATGTTGGAAAGCAGCACCACCGAGAGCAGCACGTAGCCGAACTGTGAGCCGCCCGCCAGCGACGTGGCCCAGTTGCCCGGATCCATGTAGCCCACGGCCACGAGATACCCCGGCCCCACGAAGGAGAGGAACCGCCGCCAGCCCGAACCCGTCGAGCGGACCGGAATGGTACGGAACGTATCGGCCAGGGGCGGCTGATCGCTCTGGCGCAGCCAGGCATGGTGCTTGGCCGGCTGCACAACGCCTTCCGGCTGGGAGGCTTCGGTGGTCATAGACAGGCTTCCTACTGGGCGGACGACACTAACCGCCAGTGACAATCATTTGCAACAGCTTGCATTTGCAACATAGCTTGTTGCAAACCGTTTGCAAGTAGCAGGAACGGATGGAACGCCGAAAAGTTGCAGTTCGCGCCAGCCACGGCCCCGGCCCGCTTGGCCGTTGCGAACAAAACGGGAAACATGATCCTATCGGCTATGCTAGCCGTCTCCGATTCGCCCCTTGCGCCTGCCGCCTATCTCGAAAAGCTCAATCCCGAGCAGCGCTTGGCCGTGGAGCATGGCGTGGGCGCCGCCAACGGGCCGCTGCTGGTGATCGCGGGAGCAGGCTCGGGCAAGACCAATACGCTGGCCCACAGGGTGGCCCACCTCATCGTCAACGGCGCCGATCCGCGCCGCATCCTGCTCATGACCTTCTCACGCCGCGCCGCCGCCGAGATGACGCGGCGGGTCGAGCGCATCTGCCGGCAGGTGATGGGCGAGAAGGCCGAGGCCATGACCGGAGCCCTCAACTGGGCCGGCACCTTCCACGGCATCGGGGCGCGGCTCATCCGCGACTATGCCGACCAGATCGGGCTCGACCCGGCCTTCACCATCCACGACCGCGAGGACTCGGCGGACCTGATGAACCTGGTCCGGCACGAACTGGGCTTCTCCAGGACCGAGACGCGCTTTCCCACCAAGGGTACGTGCCTGGCCATCTATTCGCGCTGCGTCAACGCCCAGCAGCCCATCGAGGAGGTGCTGGCCCGCGTCTTTCCCTGGTGCACCAGCTGGGCCAAGGAGCTCAAGCAGCTCTTCGGGCTCTATGTCGAGGCCAAGCAGAAGCAGAACGTGCTCGATTACGACGACCTGCTGCTCTACTGGGCGCAGATGGCGGGCGATGGCGCCATCGCCGCCGACCTGGGCAACCGCTTCGACCATGTGCTGGTGGACGAGTACCAGGACACCAACCGGCTGCAATCCTCGATCCTGCTGGCGCTCAAGCCCGACGGGGCGGGGCTCACCGTCGTCGGCGACGACGCGCAGTCGATCTATTCCTTCCGCGCCGCCACGGTGCGCAACATCCTCGATTTTCCCGCGCACTTTGCCCCGGCGGCGCGCATCGTGACGCTCGACCGCAACTACCGCTCGACCCTGCCGATCCTCACCGCCGCCAATGCCGTAATCGAAAAGGCCAGCGAGCGCTTCACCAAGAACCTCTGGACGGACCGGGATTCGGGCGGCAAGCCGGCGCTGGTGAGCGTGCGCGACGAGGCCGACCAGGCCCGCTACGTCGTCGACAGGATCCTCGAGAATCGCGAGACGGGGGCGTTGCTGAAACAGCAGGCGGTGCTGTTCCGTACCTCGAGCCACTCGGGCCAGCTCGAGGTCGAGCTGACGCGGCGCACCATCCCTTTCGTCAAGTTCGGCGGCCTCAAATTCCTCGATGCGGCGCATGTAAAGGACCTGCTGGCGGTGCTGCGCTTCGCAGAGAACCCGCGCGACCGGGTGGCGGGCTTCCGCATCCTGCAATTGCTGCCCGGCGTCGGCCCCTCCTCGGCGCAGCGCATCCTCGACGTCATGGCGGCAGCACCCAATCCGATCGCGACCCTTGCCGACCTCCCTGCCCCGCCGCGTAGCGGGGACGAATGGCCCGCCTTCGTGAGCCTGATGGCAACGCTCAAGGCCGACCGCGCCGACTGGCCGGCAAGCCTGGGGCTGGCGCGGCGCTGGTACGAGCCGCATCTCGAACGCATCCACGAGGACGCGCTGACGCGCCAGGCCGACCTGCTCCAGCTCGAGCAGATCGCCTCGGGCTACCAGAGCCGGGAAAAGTTCCTGACCGAGCTGACGCTCGACCCGCCCGACGCCACCAGTGACCAGGCTGGCGTGCCGACGCTCGACGAGGACTATCTCATCCTCTCGACCATCCACTCGGCCAAGGGCCAGGAGTGGAAGTCGGTCTATGTGCTCAACGTGGTGGACGGCGCCATCCCTTCGGACCTGGGCACCGGATCGCCCGACGAGATCGAGGAGGAGCGGCGCCTGCTCTATGTGGCCATGACCCGGGCCAAGGACGACCTGCACCTCATCGTGCCGCAGAAATTCTTTGTGCACGGGCAACACTCGAAAGGCGACAAGCACGTCTACGCCAACCGCACGCGCTTCATACCGCGGGAGCTGGGCGACCACTTCGAATGGACCTCCTGGCCGCCGCCGGCGCGGGCCGGGGAAACGGCCGTGGCGGCAAGCCAGCCCGTGCGGCTCGATATCGGGGCGCGGTTGAGGGACATGTGGAGCTAGGGGCGCATCTGGTGCCGGCACCACGGCATTTCCCCAGGACGGAGACCCGGGGCCTATTGCAGCGCTCCACTCGTATGGAGGTATCCGTGGTTCGATATAGAGGGCGTGGGTCGTGAGCGTCAGTCCTCGAGCACGATCCAGGCCGGGGCGTGGTCGCTGGCGTTTTCGGCGCCGCGGACCTCGCGGTCGACGCCGGCGGATACCAGCCGCTCCTTGAGCACTTCGCTTAGCAGCAGGTGGTCAAGGCGCAGGCCGGCGTCCCTCGGCCAGCGGTTTCGCATGTAGTCCCAGAAGGTATAGACGCGCTCGTCCGGGTGAAGCGCGCGGATGGCGTCGAGCCAGCCCTGATCGACAAGCCGCTGGTAGGCCGCCCGGCTTTCGGGCTGGAGCAATGCGTCATCGTCCCAGGATTTGGTGGGGTAGATGTCGATGTCGGTGGGCACGACGTTGTAATCGCCGGCCAGCACCACGGGCAGGCCGGAGGCATAGAGCTCGGCGGCATGGGCGTGGAGGCGCTCGAACCAGGCGAGCTTGTAGTCGAACTTGGGGCCGGGCTGCGGGTTGCCGTTGGGAAGGTAGATCGAGGTGACGATGACCCCGTTGACGGCGGCCTCGATATAGCGGGCCTGCTTGTCTTCCGGATCGCCCGGCAGGCTGTCGCGGGTCTGGATGGGCTCGGCGCCCTTGGCGAGGATGGCGACCCCGTTCCACGTCTTCTGCCCGCGCCATATGGCGCCGTAGCCGGCAGCATTGATCGCGGCGACGGGAAACTCGGACTGGTTGGCCTTGAGCTCCTGGAGGCAGACCACGTCCGGCTCCGCCTCCTCAAGCCAGGTCAGCAGGTTCGGCAGGCGCCGGTTGACGTTGTTGATGTTGAAGGTGGCGACCTTCATGGCCACTTGTCGGCGACGGCCTGCGCCAGGGTCCTCAGGTGATCGGCGGTCGAAAAGCCAGAAGCCTTGCGCGGCTTGAGGTCGTGGTCGCCGTCTTCGAGCCAGAGGATCGAGATCTCGGGCGAGAGCGCATAGGTCTCGACCTCCTCGCGCGTCCCGAACTGGTCGCGCGTCCCCTGGGCGATGAGTGCGGGCGTCTTGAGATCCTTGAGGTGCGCGGTGCGCAATTGCTCGGGGCGTCCCGGCGGGTGGAAGGGGTAGCCGAGGCAAAGCAGCCCGACGATCCTGCCTTCGGCCAGCATCTTGTCGGCCACCATCGAAGCGACACGCCCGCCCATGGACTTGCCGCCGATGACCAGCGGCGTCTTCGCCGCGAGCGCGGCGATGGCCGCTTCATATTCGGGCATGACCTTTTCGGCCTTGGGCGGCGGTTTGGGACCATCGGGACCACGGCGGCTCGCCATATAGGCGAACTCGAACCGCGCCACGCGAAATCCCGCCTCGGCCAGCGCTTTTGCCGCCGCGTTCATCGAGCCCGAATCCATGGGCGCGCCCGCGCCGTGGGCGAGGAGGATCGTAAGGGACGCGTCCTCCGGCCCATCGAACAGAAATTCGGTCATGCGATCTTGCCCTCGGCGGCCATGGTTATGTCGATGAGGAAGATGCCGCGCGCGGCGAGCTTCCCCCAGGCGGAATCGGGATCTATGGCGACATAGCGTGCCCAGAGCGCCCGGGCCTCGCCAAGCGCGCCGCTTTCGAATTCGAGCGCGGCGAGGTTGTAGATGGGGTCGGCATAGTCTGGATCGATCTCGATGGCGCGGGCGAGGTGCCGCCGCGCCAGGTCGGCCCGGCCGCGATCCTTCCAGAGCGAGCCGAGATTGAACCAGGCCTCGACGAACTTCGGATCGAGCTTGATGGCCAGCGCATAGGCGTGCGTGGCCTCCTCGACGTCTCCGGCCTTGCGCAATGCGTTGGCGCGATTGAAGGCGGCGACGGAATCGCCGGGCTCCATGGAAAGGTATTGCGAATAGAGCGAAGCGGCGCGGGCGAACTCCCCGCTCGCCTCGGCGGCCTCGGCCAGCTCGAACGCGAGGTCGGCATCGGCCTCTTCATCTTCGAGCGCCAGGAACTTCTGGCCGTCGATCTTGGAGAGATCGTCCCCGTCGCGCCGGTAGATGGTGTCGTCGCCCTGCGAGTGCAGCGAAACGGCGGTGAGCGAGGAGACCTTGCCGGCCAGTTGCACCGAGCGGGCGATGGCCGCCCAGCCGGTACCGGCATTGAGCAGCGCCGCATATTTGCGGGCGAGGATGAGGTCGCGAAAGGAATACGGTTCGGCGCTGTGCTCGAAGGCGTCAAAGAGCGAGAGCAGGTCGAAGGCGCGGGGATCGAGCCGAGCCTGATCGAGCAGCGACTGGCGCGAGAGCGAAGCGCCCTGCTCCTTCTTGAGCGCTCCCAGCCGACGCCGGAACCCGGCTTCGCTCAGAAGCTCGGCTCCGCTGGCCTGCGCGGAGGCATAAAGCGCCTCGATCTCGGCATCGCTCTTGTCGAGCAACTTGCGGCCGAAGAGTACATGCGTGGTCTGCCGCGTGAGGCCGCGCCGGACGATGCCGCCGCGCCGTGTGACGTCGCGCACCGCAAGCCGCCTCGGAAAGGCCACGAGGCCCCCAAGGATGCCGAAGGTTGCGCCTTCGAAGATCATGCGGCGTCAGGCTTTCTTCTTGGCTGCAGGTTTTGCGGCAGCGGCCTTTGCCGGAGCCTTGGCCTTGCTTGCGGCGGCCTCCTTGGGCTTGCTCTCGGCAGGCGGCTTGCTCTGGGAGAGGCTGGCCTTCAGGGCATCCATGAGGTTGATGACATTGCCGCGTTCCGGCGCCTCGGCGATGATCGGCTTGTGACCCTTGAGCTTTTCCTTGATCATCGCCATGAGGGCCACTTCGTAGCGGTCCTCGTAGTCGGCCGGGTTGAACTCGGTTTCCTTCTGCTTGACCAACTGCAGGGCAAGGGCCAGCATTTCGGGGTCCGCTGCGGCGTCCGGGATATCCTTGAAGTATTCGGTGGTGGCGCGCACCTCGTTGGGATTGCGCAGCACGGAAACGAACATGCCCTTGTCGCGCGCCGAAATGGTGATGACGCGCTCGCGGCTCGAGAGTACCAGGCGCGCAATGGCCAGCTTGCCGGACTGGCGCAGCGCCTCGCGCAGCACGATGAAGGTTTCCTCGGCCATGGCCCCGTCGGGCGCCAGGTAATAGGGGGCATCGAGATAGACGACATCGACGCTGTCCTCATCCACGAACGCCTCGATGTTCATGGTGTGGCTGGACTCGATCTTGACCGCTTCGAGGTCCTTGTCATCGATGATGACGTACTGGTTGTCCTCGTACTGGTAGCCCTTGACGAGGTCGGAGCGCTCGACCAGCCCCAGCTCGGGATCGACCGGCTTCATGTTGATCCGGTTGTGGGTGTCCTTATGGAGCTGGTTGAAGGTAATGCGCTCGCTGCTGCTGGTGGCCGGGTAGAGGCGCACGGGGCAGGTAACGAGGGAAAGCTTGAGGTATCCCTTCCAGGAAGAACGCGGCGCCATGCTTGTCTCCTACGCGACAACAAAATGGAACAGGCTACTTACCGATCGGGTTCCAGGTCTGAGGCGTACTCATCGATATCCGCCCACGGATCCCCGGAACTATTTAGAATTTGAGGCAAAGAAGAGTAGTTCAATTCTTCCGGGGCGTCGATGGACTCAAGCTGGTTCCAGTTAAGAGGAGTTGAAGCCGGCAGCCCCGGGCGCGCCCGCAGGCTATAGGGCGCCGCTGCCGTCGCGCCGCGCGCATTGCGGTGGAAGTCGATGAAGATACGGTTCTTGCGCTTGTCCTTGGCCATGTTGGCAACGAAGGTGTCGCGATCCCCCGCCGCGATCGCCTGCGCCATGGCTCCGGTGGCCTTGTGGACGGCCTTCCAGTCGAGCCGCGGCCTGATGGGGACGACGACGTGCAGCCCCTTGCCCCCGGATGTTTTCACGAAGGCATTGAGCCGCACGCTTTCGAGCGCGGCCCGCACGCGCCGGGACGCGTCAACGATATTGCGCCAGGTGATACCCTCGCCCGGATCGAGATCGAAGACGATGCGATCGGGCTTTTCGAGGAGCGCATGGTGGCAGCCCCAGGTGTGGAACTCGATGACGCCGAACTGGGCGAGCGCCAGGTAACCCTTGGGATCTTCGACGCTGAGATATTGCCGTGCCTCGCCATCCGAGTTGATGGCATCGAACGCGCCCACCGACTTGGGCATGCCCGAGAACGGGTGGCGCTGGTAGAAGATGTCGTCGGCCTTGCCCGAGGGGCTGCGCACCAGCGTGACCGGCCGCCCCATGATGTGCGGCAGCATGAAATCGCCGACGAGACCGTAATAGACGGCCAGATCGAGCTTGGTCGGACCGTCGTCCCCGAAGAGGCGCCGCGTGGGATTGGTGATCGAGACGGAGGCGAGGTCTGCATCCGAGATCAGGCGCTTGCGCTCCGGCCGGTTGGTTTCGAGTTCCGGCTCGATCAGCCCCATGAAGACGGCGTGGCGCAGGCTGCCGTCATTGGTGCGGTTGGCGAAGTGGACATGGGCGGAATAGACCGGCTCAACGCGGACGAGATCCTTTGGCGCGCGGGCCAGCGGCGCCCCCGCGGCGACAAGCGGCTCGAGCTTTTCGAGCAGTTCGCCCAGCATGTGCGCGTCAAAGCCGGTGCCGACCTTGCCGCGATATTCGAGCTTGCCATCGACCATTTCGCCCAGGCCCAGGGCCCCCAAGCCCCCGGCCGCTTCCGAGCGGGTGAACCCGACGATGAGGAAGTCGCCGACCTTGCGCGCCTTGGTCTTGACCCAGGTGGCGGTGCGCGCTTCCTCGTATCTGGCATCGGCACGCTTGGAGACGATGCCCTCGAGACCCTTCTCGGTCGCAAGGGCGAGAAGGCCTGCCCCCTCGCCCTCGAAATGGTCGCTGTACTGGATCGCCGACTTCCCCGAGATGATCGGGCCCAGCAGGTCGGCCAGCAACTGCTTGCGCTCGATCAGCGCCACGTTCCGCAGGTCGTAGCCATCAAGGTAGAGAAGGTCGAAGGCGAAGAACGTGAGGTCGTGGCTGCGGTTCTCGGCCAGCGCCTCCTGGAGCGCGGCGAAGGTGGTGACGCCATCGCTGCCGACCACCACCACCTCGCCGTCGATCACCGCCTGCCGGCAGGGAATCTGGGCGAAGGTATTGGCGAGACGCCGGTAGCGGTTGGTCCAGTCGAGCCCGGCGCGGGTGATGAGCCGCGCCTCGCGGTCTTCGAGGAAAGCGATGGTGCGATAGCCATCGAACTTGATCTCGTGGAGCCAGCGGGTCTTCTCGCCCGGCCCGGGCGGCGGATCGGCGATGGCCGTGGCCAGTTGCGGCTGGATCTTCGTGGGCATCGGGGCGGCCACGGCCCCCTTGAGCTTGCCGGGTTCGAGCTTGACCGGCCTTTTCGGCCTGGGCGGCGCGGGCCGCACTTCATCGATAGTGAGGCCCGACTTGACGCTTTGCGGGCGCGTTTCGAGGATGTTCTCGCTCGTCGAGGCAGCGGGATCGTGCTCCTTGAAGAACAGCCAGTTGACCTTGTCAGGGTCCTCGCCCGGCTTGGGCTTGAGGCGCTTGAGCATCCAGCCGCCACTGAGTTTTTCGCCGGCAAGGCGGAACTTGAAGTCGCCGGTGCGGAACGCCTCCTCGATATCGCCCATGGGCGCCCAGACGCCCCGGTCCCAGACGATCATGGGCCCGCCGCCGTACTCGCCCTCGGGGATTACCCCCTCGAAGTCGAGGTATTCGACCGGATGATCCTCGGTCTCGACGGCAAGGCGCTTGTCGTCCGGGTTGAGCGAGGGACCCTTGGGCACGGCCCAGCTCTTGAGGACCCCATCGAGTTCAAGGCGCAGGTCGTAGTGGTGGGACGTCGCGCCGTGTTCGTGGATGACGTAGCGGTTCCCGCCCGGCTGCGCGGCGCGGCCCGACGGTTCCGGTGTCTTGGAAAAATCCCGCTTGCCGCGGTAGGTGTTGAGCTGCGCCATGGCGCAAGCTAACCATTGCCGGCCCGCGCGCGCAATCGCGGCAAAAGCGGGCTGCGTGGAGCGCCAAACTCCGCTAACCTCTTCATTCAACACGAGGAGGTCAGCATGGCGGGCAAGATTCGGATCGGTGTGGGCGGCTGGACCTACGAGCCCTGGCGCGGCACGTTCTATCCCGAGGGCTGGCCCAGAAGCGCGAGCTCGAATATGCCGGCTCCAAGCTCTCCTCGATCGAGATCAACGGCACTTTCTACGGCTCCCAGAAGCCGGAGAGCTTCGCCAAGTGGCACGACGAAACGCCCGACGACTTCGTCTTCACGCTCAAGGGCACCCGCTATTCGACCAACCGGCGCGTGCTGGCGGAGGCCGGGGAATCGGTCGAGCGCTTCATCTCGAGCGGCATCCTCAACCTCAAGGACAAGCTCGGCCCCATCAACTGGCAGATGGCCGGCACCAAGAAGTTCGACCCCGACGATTTCGAGGCCTTCCTCAAGCTGCTGCCCAAGACCCATGAGGGCAAGGCCCTCCAGCATGCCGTGGAAGTGCGCCACCCCAGCTTCCGCGTGCCCGAGTTCATCGCCATGGCGCGCGAATATGGGGTCGGGGTGATCCTGGACGCCGACGGGGACTATCCGCAGATCGCCGACGTCACGGCCCCCTTCGTCTATGTGCGCATCATGGGCACGAGCGAGGACGAGACACTGGGCTATTCGCCCGCCGCGCTCGACACCTGGGCGGCCCGCGCCAGGGAATGGGCCGGCGGCGGCAGCCCCGAGGGGCTCGAATACGGCTCGGACGAAAAGGCCGGCAAGGCCGACCGGGACGTCTACCTCTACGTCATCAGCGGCTTTAAGGAACGCAACCCGGCCGCCGCCATGGCCCTGATCGAGCGCGTGGGCTAGTAAAAGCTCGCCACCAGCAGCACGGCGCCGAACGCGAACACCGCCACGGCGCCGGCCAGTTCCAGCCACCAGAAGACGCTCGAGGCCACCCCTTCCCGCTGCGCCAGCAGGCGCCGCGCCACGTCCTTGGCCGAAACGGCAATGGTGGCGAGGATGGCGACGGTGATGAAGGTGCCCAGCCCCATCAGGAACACCGAGAAGATGCCGACGGCGAGCAGACCCTGGCTCAGCGCGAAGACCAGCACCACCAGCGCCCCCGAACAGGGTCGAATACCCACCGCCAGGACGACACCGAGCTGTTCCCGCCAGCCGCCTTTGATCTGTTCGGGGGTCACGAAATGCTCGCCGTGATCGTGCCCGGCATGGTCGTGGTCGTGATGATGGTCATGATCATGGTGATGATCGTGGTCGTGGTGGTCATGTTCGCCCTCGTGAAGGTGCCCATGTGCCTTGGCGGCGAGATTGGCGTGCTCGTGGCTATGGCTATGGCCCCAACCCATGAGCTTGCGCACGATGAGCCAGGCGCCCAGCAGCATGACGAGTGCGTATGAGGCGACCACGATCCAGTTGGCGGCATCGCTCATGGCGAGCGAGGTCATGCGCAGGCCCACCGCCGCCACGAGGATGAAGGCCACGGCCACCAGCGACTGCATCATGGCCGAGGCGAAGCTGAGAGCGATGCCGCGCCGAACCTGGGATTCGTTGGCGAGGAGATAGGAGCCGATGACCACCTTGCCGTGCCCGGGCCCGGCAGCGTGGATGATGCCGTAAAGGAAGCTCAGGCCCCCCAGCACGATGAAAGCGGTATTGTCGGTCTTGAGACGGCCAAGCGCGGTGGTCAGCATCGCGTAGAAGGCGCGCTGCGCATCGGCGATCCACTTGAAGACGCCGACCTGGGGCAGGTAGTTGCTCTCGGACGGCGGGCCGCCGAAGGGCGCCGGCTTGACCTGCGCCACCTGTGTCACGGCCTCGAGCGCGGTCTGGGGCGTCGGTGGCACCGGCGCGGCGACGCCGGCTTCGTTGCAATGGACGAGGATGGCCCCCTGGACGCCGCGTACCGCCTTTTCGAGGTCGGGCGGCAATTGGGTGACATCGGCCGGCAGAGCGTAAAGCTCGTCCGCCAGCGCCGGGTCCATCTCCTTGGGCGGGTCCATGGTGACCCCGCACCCGGCCGGAGCGTTTTCGAGCGTGACCTTGCTCGTGTCGGCAAATGTTATGGCGACGTAGTATTCTGGGTCCGCAACGGCGACCTCGAGCGTATCCTTGATATGATAGGGCTGGTCGGGACGGATGGAGAAATCCAGCGTCGTCTGCTTGCCGTCATAGGTGAAGCGCGCTCCGGGCAGTTCGGAGAACTTGAGGTTGAAGTCGCCCTCGCCGGCGAAGGTGTAGAACTCGTATTCGGACAGCCCTTTCATGTTGTCCGAAGTGAGCTCGGCCAGCTCGTCATCGCTGAGCTTGCCGTCGTTATTGGTGTCGAGCCCCTGGACCGACCAGGAGGAGAACGCCTCGTCGAAGGTCCACGTATTGTGGATGGCGCTGACCGCGCCGCTGTCGTCGAAGACGATCTGGGCCTTCGCATCGATGAAGATGTGGGGATGGGCCAGCGCAGGAGCGGCATTTGCCGCCAGAGCCAGGGCGGCAAACAGGATAGTACGCGCGTTCAGAGCAACCTCCCCGACGACCCGCCCCGTCAATGCACGGGATGGATTTCGAACCACTTGACCAGGTGATCGATCAGCGCGCGCACCTTGCCGGCCAGATGCCGGCGGTGGGGATAGACGGCCTGCAACGTCTGCCCCGTCGGTACGCGATCGGCAAGCACGGCCTCAAGCTTGCCCTCTTCGATCACCGGTTCGGCGAGGTACGATGGCAACATGGCAAAGCCAAGGCCGGCCACCGCCGCCTGGCGCGCCACCAGGGGCGAATTGCACCGCACCGGCCCGTTGACATGCACCGAAACCGTGCGCCCGTCTTCGACGAACCGCCAGTTGGCCTGGCCCTGCAGGTTTATGTCCACGATGCAGGGCAGCGAGCGCAATTCGTCCGGGTTCCTGGGGACGCCGACCTTGCGCACGAGCGCGGGCGAGGCCACGACCATCACCTTCATGTCGGCGATCTTGCGGGCGATGAGCGAGGAATCGGTCATGGTCGAGATGCGCAGCGCCACATCGATCCCTTCATCGACGAGGTCGACATAGCGGTCCTCGAGGCGCAGATCGAGCGTCACCGCCGGGTGGTCGACAAGGAAGGCGAAGATGGCGGGCGCCAGGGTGCTCTCCCCGAAATTGCGCGGCGCCGAGACGCGCAGCAGTCCGCGCGGCTCGCTGGTCTGCTCGGAGATCGAGGCGTCCAGGTCATCGAGCTGCTGGAGGAGTTGGCTCGCCTCGCGGTAATAGGCCTCGCCCGCCTCGGTGAGCGAGAGCTTGCGGGTCGTGCGGTTCATCAGGCGCACGCCCAGATAGTCCTCAAGATCGGTGACATATTTGGAAAGCAGGGCTTTCGAGCGCCCGTGCTGGCGCGCGGCCGAGGAGAATCCGCCAGCGTCGAAGACCTGGACGAAGGCGCGGATACGGGCAAGATCCTGGGTCAATCCGCTGCGCTCCGTTTCTCCGGCTGTTCGCAAAACGCATAGCTTATTCGCCCGGAGCGAACAACAACGGGTCTTGGACGGCAAGCGATTAACGGTAGGATTGGCTATCGTTCGACAGCATCAGGGAGTTCGGACTATTTTCGCGCCTATGTCCAAACCCAGTTCCCGCTCAACCCTTTACCGGCTGATCGAGGCCGGCCAGCTCGCCCACAAGGCGCTGCTGACCCCGCTCGTGGAGCGCGGCCTCGAGCCGGGCGACGACGCCGTGCTCTTCATCCTGGGCCGGGCCGGCGTGACCGAGGAAGAACTGGCCGCCGAACTCGGTTTCTCCGAGGAAGCGCTCGAGCGCCGCATCGCCCGGCTGAGCGAACGCGAACTGATCGCCCGGCAGGCGGTCGGCCCCGAACTGCAGCCCGGCCTCGCCCTCACCGAACGCGGCGAACGCATAAAGGCAGTGCTGGCGGGCAATTGGGAAGAACTCGAGAACGCCCTGCTCGGCGAGCTGGGCAAGAAGGAGCGCAAGGGACTGGAAAAGGTCCTCAAGCGCTTCGTAGAGCTGCTGCGGCTCTAGGGACCACGATCTTCCCCGGGCGAAGACCCGGTCCAAATTCGTGGCGCAAATTACAGTTGCCGGATCAAGGCCGGTGTGGCGCAGCGCCGACCGCTACGCCCCCGGGCCGCGCCCTCAATCCCCCTTGCGGGACATCTCGATCATGCGCTGCACGGCCATGCGGGCCGGCTCGATAATGGCAGGGTCGACGGTCACTTCCTCGGTGCCGGTGTGCAGGGACCAGAGGATGTTTTCGAGATTGATGCGCTTCATGTGCGGGCAGATGTTGCAGCCGCGCAGGAAATCGACATTGGGGTTCTCGGCGGCAACGTTGTCACTCATCGAGCACTCGGTCACCATCACCACGCGCGGCGGCTTCTCGGTCTTGACCCAGTCGATCATGCCTGCAGTCGAGCCGGCATAGTCCACCGCCTCGATGACCTCGGGCGGGCACTCGGGATGGGCGATGATCTTGGCGCTCGGATAGGCGGCGCGCAGTTCGGCGATGTCCTCGGCGGTGAAGGTCTCGTGGACCTCGCAGGCGCCGGCCCAGGTGATGATCTTCTTGTGCGTCTTGCGGGCGGTGTTCTGGGCCAGGTACTGGTCCGGGATCATGATGACCGTGTCGCCCTCGACGCGATTGACGATGTCGAGCGCGTTCGAGGAGGTGCAGCAGACGTCCGTCACCGCTTTGACCTCGGCGGAGGTATTCACATAGGTGACGACCGGCACGCCCGGGTACTGAGCGCGCATCGCCATAACGTCCTGGGCGGTGATCGATGAGGCGAGCGAGCAGCCGGCGCGGCTATCGGGGATCAGCACCCGCTTTTGCGGATTGAGGATCTTGGAGGTCTCGGCCATGAAGTGCACGCCGCACTGGATGATGGTCGACTGGGTGACCTTCGTCGCTTCGATCGCCAGCTGCAGGCTGTCCCCGACGATGTCGGCGACCCCGTAATAGATCTGCGGCGTCTGGTAGTTATGCGCCAGGATCACCGCGTCCTTTTCCTTCTTGAGGCGGTTGATCTGGTGGATGAGGGGCGCGAAGAACGGCCACTCGATCTCGGGAATGCGGTCGCGCACGCGGTCGTAGATGGGCGCGGTCTCGGTTTCCACGGCCTTTGAGAACTTCAGGTCGAAGCTCTCCGCAAGGATGGCGCGAGCCTCCTCGAGCGGGGTCATGGCGTTGATCAGTTGAACCATTCCGGGTGCCCTCCACCGGCGCAAATCGCGTGCGGAACGTAGGTATATTTTTCGCCCGTTTCAATGAAGGCCATGCTATTGAGCGGCAAAATCGTTTGCACAATCGGGACCTTCCAGATGCCCCAAGACGCCCCCGCCCTCCGTTCCGTGCTTTCGCTGGCTCCGGTCATTCCGGTGATCATCCTCGATGACGTCGATGCGGCGCGCCCGCTCGCCGAGGCGCTGGTGGCCGGCGGCCTGCCGGTGCTCGAAGTAACCCTGCGCACCCCCAATGCGTTGCGCGTCATCGCCGAAATGGCCAAGGTTCCCGGCGCCATCGTCGGTTCGGGTACGGTGCGCAGCCCGCTCCAGATGGAGCAATCCGTGCATGCCGGCTGCCAGTTCATGGTGTCGCCCGGCGCCTCCCCGCGCCTGCTCGACGCAGCCGACGAGATCGGCATCCCGCTCCTGCCCGGCATCGGCACCCCGACCGAAGCGATGACCGCCTCGGAACGTGGTTACTCGTTCCTGAAATTCTTCCCGGCCGAGGCCATGGGCGGCGCGCCGGTGCTCAAGGCCTTCGCCTCCCCGCTTCCGGACATCACCTTCTGCCCGACCGGCGGCATCGATGTCGAAAAGGCCAGGACCTATCTCGCCCTGCCCAACGTCATCTGCGTGGGCGGCTCCTGGATCATGCCGCAGGATGCCATCGCCTCGGGCGACTTCAAGCGCATCGAGACCCTGGCGCGCGAGGCGGCGGGCCTCAAGAAGCCCGCCTGACCCCATGCCCGAGGTCCCGCCCGATGGCTTGACGCATCTGCGCGTGACCCTGAGCGAAGACGCCTATCTGGGCCCGGGCCGCGCCGACCTGCTGGAATTCATCGCCCAGACCGGCTCGATCTCGGCGGCGGGCAAGCGCATGGGCATGAGCTACAAGCGCGCCTGGGACCTGGTGAAGGCCATGAATGCCGGGTTCGGGCCGCTGGTCGAAACCTCGCGCGGCGGCTCCGAACAGGGCGGCGCCCGCCTCACGCCCGCCGGACAGCAGGTGCTCGGGCACTATCGCGCCATGCAGGACAAGACGCGCGCGGCCATCGCCGCGGACGTCGAGGCCCTGCGCGCCCTCCTGCCCCGCTAGGCCGCGCTCGGCCCCTGGGGCCCCGGATCGTCCCCATTGGCCGCGGGACTTCTGCGACGCAGCCGGTATTCGCTCAGGAGCGTCACCGCGCCCCTCGAGGTGCGCTGCGGCATGGCATCAGCTATGATCTCGGCTATCGGATCAGGATTGCGCTCGGCCTCGGGCTGGAACAGCACCGCCTCGACCACCAGCGTCTCGATCGTTCCGTCTCGCCGCGGTACCATGACGGCCTCGCCGGCCGCCATGCCCAGCATGGCCACGCCGCGCAGCGTTCCGAGCTGGATGGTCATGCCGCGCACCTCATGGCCGGGTTCGGCCACGAGCGTACGTTCCTCGGGCGGATTGGCATTGATGCGATAGCGCACGCGGCTGTTGAGCGTGACCACTTCCGGATCGATATCGCTGCCGAAGACGATCCTGGCCTCATCGAGCTTCTTGCGGATCAGGCCATGCGCCTGATCGCTTCCGCCGCCGGCGAGAAGCATCTGCTCGAGAAACGAGAAGTCCTTGGCAGTGAGGACGATAGCCAATTGATCCCCCTTATGACTGGTGCGTTACGGAAAGGACCGTCAGCGCGTGCTTGCGGGCGTCGCGGGCGACCCAGGTGATGGACTGGCCCTGCGCCAGCCCGATTAGGGCGGTGCCTATGGGCGTGAGCACGGAAATCCGCCCTTCCGAGATATCGGCGTCGGCGGGATAGACCAGCGTCACGGTGCGGTCGGTGCCGTTGTCGGGACGGTAGGTCACGGTCGAGCCCATGCACACCACTTCGGCCGGAAAGTCCTTCTCCGGCACGACGCGGGCGCGCTCGATTTCGTAAAGCAGGTCGTCGGCGGCATCCGAGCTCGTATTGAGCCCGGCCAGCGCCAGCACGGTGAGCTGCTTGTGGTCGGTTTCGCTCAAGACCAGCGAGGGCTTGAGGTCGTAATTGGTCAAAGAGGCCATTGTCGTTCTTCTTTCTATGCGTCTTCAGGCGTCGGCGGACCTTGGCCGCGACAGCCTGACGAATTCGATGTTGGTTTTGATGAGCGCCGATCCAGGTGCGCCACGAAGCGCTGCCTGGTTCCAAACCGTTGGTGTGGATGTGACGAGTTGCCCCTAAGCCCTACGGGCGCTCTTCGCGCGTGGGCCTAGGGCTGAAATCCTGCGACCGGGTGCTCCCGGTAGAGGGTCGCTGCAATGATGAAGCGGTTGGTCGTCATGAAGACAAAGGTAAGGGCCCCCCAGGGAAAGTCAAGCTTGGGGGACTTTTCGGGGCCGGAGCCGCGCCGGTCGGTGATTGAGCCAAGAAGCTTCCCTCCCCCTTGTGGGGAGGGAGACCTGCTGGCGTGATCCGATCAGGCGTCGGGGCGGATGATGCCCTTCTTGAGCAGGATGTTGCCGTAGAGCCGGCGCTCGCCAGTCTGGACGATGGCAAAGGCACTCTCTACCCGATCGTAGAAGGCGAAGCGCTCGACCAGCTTGAGTTTCATGCCCGGCTCGTAGCGGGCGACGATTGCATCGAACTCCTCCATCACCGGCATGCGTTTATCGGGCTCGCCCACCACCTGCATGCCGAAGACGGCATCGTCCACGAAATCGTCGAGCGGCATCAGGGTCAGGATGGCCTCGAGGATATCGGTGGCGGTGTGCCCGTCGAGCCGGACGACCTCGGGGCCGGCGGCCTCGGCCGGATAATTGGCGTCCACGATGGCGATCTCGTCGCCATGTCCCATGGCACGCAGGATGTGGAGCAGATCCGGTCCCAGGACCGGTGGAATTCCCTTGAGCATTTAGCCCTCCCTGAAATTGGTGCTATCCGAAGGGGAACGTGTCCTCGTCCCCCGAAAGCGTCTCGCCGTCCGCGAAGATCTCGGGCTGCGCCCGCGCGAAGACCAGCAATTCGGCCATGACCGAATCGATGTGCCCGCGCATGGCGGCGACCGCCCTTTCCGTTTCCCCCGCCACGATGGCATCGAACACCTGGTGGTGTTCGTCCAGCGAAAGCGCCAGCCGGCGCGGCGTGATGATGAGCCGGCGCGCCCGGTCGAGATTGGCGCGCGCGCTCTCGATGACGGCCCGCACCTTGGCGAAGCGCATGGCATCGAACAGCATCTCGTGGAATTCGAGGTCCTGGGCGTGAAAGCCGGAGCGATCGTCTCGCTCGACCGCCAGCCGCTGGCCGGCAAGGTTGCCGCGCAGGTCGGCGATCAGCGTGTCGTCATGCCGCCCCACCAGCGCCCGCACCGCCTCGCTCTCGAGCGCCTTTCGGATGAGCATGTATTCGCGCACGTCCGCGATCCGCACCAAGGAAACGATCGAGCCGCGCTGGGGCAGGATATCGACCAGCCCCTCCCCCTGCAGGCGCGCCAGGGCTTCGGAAACCGGAAAGCGTGACACCCCGAGCTGGTCGCAGATGGCGTTCTTGTCGAGCACCTCACCCGGCTTGAGCGCCAGCGAGACGATGGCGTCGCGCAGGGTATTGGTCACGTCCGTAGTGACGCTGCCCCGCGCCAGGCTGGCGGGACGCTCCAGAAAATCATAGGGACTCTGCGGGTTCTTCATGCTAACATGTTAGTTGTATCGCGTTGCACTGTCCATCGCGCAGCCACTCCGAAAGCAGCAAGCCAGAACCCTTCCCATGACCGAAACCATGTCCCGTCCGCAAGCCCGCACGCTCGTGCTCAACGCCGCCGACAACGTCGCGGTGGCCCTGAGCAACCTCGATGTCGGCACGATGACCCCGCAGGGCGTGACCACGCTCAAGCGCGTTCCCAAGGGCCACAAATTCGCCACCCAGCCGATCGCGGCGGGCGCCGCGGTGGTCAAGTTCGGCCAGATCATCGGTTTCGCCTCCCACGACATTCCGGCCGGCGAATGGGTGCACGAGCACAATTGCGGCATGGGCGGCGCCGACGGCACCCTCACGCACGACTACGCCTTCTCCGAAGGCGTCGTGGCCCCCGAAATGGTGCCCGAGGCCCAGCGCGCCACCTTCGAGGGCTATCGGCGCGCCAATGGCAGGGTCGGCACCCGCAACTATATCGGCATCCTCACCTCGGTGAACTGCTCGGCGACCGTGGCCAAGTTCATGGCCCAGGAAATCACCCGTTCGGGCATTCTGGACGATTACCCGGAAATCGACGGCGTCATTCCCTTCGTCCATGGCACCGGCTGCGCCATGGATACGGATGGCGAGGGCTATCACATCCTGCGCCGCACCCAGTGGGGCTACGCCTCCAACCCCAATATCGGCGGCGCGCTGCTGGTGGGCCTGGGCTGTGAAGCCTTCCAGATCGGCCGCATGAAGGAAGCCTACGGCATCGTCGACGGCGACACCTTCCAGACCATGACCATCCAGGAGATCGGCGGCACCCGCAAGATGGTGGAATGGGGCGTCGAACGCATCAAGGAGATGCTGCCCATCGCCGCCCGCGCCCGGCGCGAGACGGTGCCGGCATCCGAGCTCACCCTTGCCCTCCAGTGCGGCGGCTCGGACGGGTATTCGGGCATCACCGCCAACCCCGCCCTCGGGGTAGCGGTCGACCTGCTGGTCAAGCAGGGCGGCACGGCCATCCTCTCGGAAACCCCTGAAATCTATGGCGCCGAACATCTGCTCACCCGCCGCGCCGTCAACCGGCAGGTAGGCGAAAAGCTTATCGAGCGCATCCACTGGTGGGAAGATTACACCGCCCGCAACCGCGGCGAGATGAACAACAACCCCTCCCCCGGCAACAAACTGGGCGGGCTCACCACCATCCTCGAAAAGTCCCTGGGCGCCACCGCCAAGGGTGGCTCCACCCCGCTCACAGCCGTCTACGAATATGCCGAGCTCGTGACCGAGAAGGGCTTCGTGTTCATGGATACGCCCGGCTTCGATCCGGTCTCGGCGACCGGGCAGGTGGCGGGCGGCGCCAACGTCCTGGCCTTCACCACCGGACGCGGCTCGGCCTATGGCTGCAAGCCCGTGCCCTCGATCAAGCTTGCCACCAACTCGGACCTCTACCGGCGCATGGGCGAGGACATGGACATCAATTGCGGCGACATCGCCGAGGGCCTGGCCGAGGTCGACCAGAAAGGCGCCGAAATCTTCGATATGATGCTGCGCGTCGCCTCCGGGGAACGGACCAAGTCCGAGGACCTGGGTTATGGCGACAACGAATTCGTGCCCTGGCAGGTTGGCGCCGTCATGTGATGAAAGCGATCCACGTCACCATTTCCGGTCTGGTCCAGGGCGTGGGTTTTCGCGCCTGGGCCGAACGCGAGGCGGTGCTGCGCAACCTCTCGGGCTGGGTGCGCAACCGCCGGAACGGCACGGTGGAAGCCGTGTTCGCCGGAGAAGCGGCGGTTGTGGAGGACATGGTCCAGGCCTGCTGGACCGGCCCCTATTCGGCCATGGTGCGCGCGGTCGACGCCCAGACCTGGACCGAGCCGGTGGAGGATCGGTTCGAGGTGCGCGGAACGGCGTAGTTCGTAGGGGTTTGCGCCGATGCGCTCCAACGACCGATCTAACACACACCCACCTGTCGGAGGCCACCGCCGGTCGTGCCCCATTGCCTCCCTCTCCTTTGTGGGGAAGGATCGAGGGTAGGGGTGGGCAGCAGGCTCAGTGCGTGAGGCCCCCCACCCTTATTCCCTCCCCACGAGGGGGAGGGAGACCTGCTGGCTCAAATGAGTCGCACAGGCAATTAACCGCTGGCCAGACGGTACCCCCAAAAACAAAAAAGCCTCCCCGGTGGAGCCGGAGAGGCGGAAGATCGCGCGGCCCAGAATCAGTTGGTCTGCGGCGCGGTGCCCTGCTGGGCCTGCAGGTTGCGCAGGTTCTGCAGGTAGATGGCGTTGAAGTCGACCGGCTCCATCATCAGCGGCGGGAAACCGCCCTGCTGGGTGATCGAGGCCAGGACCTGGCGGGCGAACGGGAAGATCAGGCGCGGGGCTTCCACCATCAGGAGCGGGGCAAGCTGGGCTTCCGGAATGTTCTTGATGCGGAAGACGCCGCCATAGACCAGCTCGACGTTGAAGAGCAGGTTGCTCTCGCGCTCGGCCTTGGCATCGAGCTTGATCTCGACCGCGTAAAGCTCTTCGTTCTGCTTCTTGACCCCGACATTGATCGAGACGTTGAAGGTCGGCTGGCCGGTGCCGGCCATGATCGAGCCCGGGGCGCCGGGATTCTCGAAGGACATGTCCTTGATGTACTGGCCGATGAGCTGGAAGGAGGGCTGGTTCGCCGGATTGGGTGCTGCCGTAGTCTCGTCGGCCATAGGTTATCGTCCCTTTGGAGAAAAGAATTTGGCAGGCTGGCTAGCACTTTTGCCAATAAGGGACAAGGTTGACCCGCGTCTAAACCCTAGTGTTCGCGGTAATCGTCATCGTCCAGTTCAATGACGCGAGGCCGTTCCTGGCGCGGAGAGGCCGTGTGAACGCTCGCCACGACCGTGGTTCGTTTGGCCATGTGGGCATAGAGCAGGTTGCGCACCGGCGGGATCAGCAGGAGCAGCCCGAGCGCGCTGGTGAAATAGCCGGGAATGACCAGCAGCACGCCGGCCACGAACACCATCATGGCATCGGCGACCGTGCGCGCGGGCATTTCGCCCTGGTTCATGGCAGCGCGCAGCTGCGTTCCGAGGGCCAGGCCGCGGCTCTGGATCACCAGGACACCTAACACCGCGCTCACCACCACGCCCAGCAATGTCGGCCAGAGACCGATGGACTGGCCTATCTTGATGAACGCCGCGATTTCGATCAGCGGGGTCAACAGCATGAGCATGATGAACGAACGCATGGTGCCAATGAACCTCTAGAGGCGCCGTTCACGCCGACGATAAATTTCTCGCCCATTCGTGAACTGGTTTCAGGGTGAAGCTTTCCCTATATATAGGAGCGATCCTGCTATATGCGATCCTTCGCCCACGAAAACCCAGGTTAGTGCCCAATGGACGAGTTCTTCGATCTGCCCACCCTTATCGTCATCGGTCTGGCGATCGTCATCCTGTTCAGGCTGCGCTCGGTCCTGGGGACGCGCACGGGCAACGAACGCTCTCCGATCGAACGCCAGAAGCAGGCCGAGGTCGCCAAGGCGGCAAAGGCCGATGACGGCTCGGTGGTGCAGATGCGTCCGCGCCCGGTCGAGGCCGCCCCCGTGGACGAGGAGCGCCGCGCCCGCAAGCTCGAGGCCGAGATCGAACAGTTCTCGCACGGCGATGCCGAAGTGGCCTCGGGCCTCAAGGCCATTGCCGATGCCGACCCGACGTTCGGCCCCAAGAGCTTCATGGAAGGCGCCAAGGCCGCCTATGAGATGATCGTGACCGCGTTCGCCCAGGGCGACCGCCAGACGCTCAAGAACCTGCTCGACAAGGACGTCTTCGACGGCTTCGCCTCGGCCATTTCGGCGCGCGAGGCTTCCGGCCAGAAGATCGATTTCACCTTCGTGGGCCTGCCCAAGGTCGAAATCTCGGAAGCCGAGCTCGACAAGCGCGCCGCCCAGGTCACCGTACGCTTCAACGCCGAAGTGGTCTCGGCCACCCGCGACAAGGATGGCCAGCTCCTCGAGGGCAATGCCGACCAGGTGCAGGCGATCGCCGACGAGTGGACCTTCGCTCGCAATCCCAAGTCGCGCGATCCCAACTGGAAGCTGGTCGCCACCAACCAGCTCGCCTAGTGCTCTTCGTCCTGCCGGGTGCCGGAATGGCCAAGCGTGGCAAAGGCGGCCCCCCGCTCAGGGACTGGCACCTGTGGACCGAAGTCAAGCGGACCGTCGTCCCGCTCCGCCCGGAGCGGGAGCCGGTTGTTGACGAGCCCGAGGATACCCCCCTCCCGTTGCCGCCGGCCGAGCCGCCCCGCCCGAGCCTGCCGCGCAACTGGACCATCGGCAGCGCCGCTTCCCCCACCCCGCCCGCGCCGCCCTCCGCCGTTTCCCGGCGCACGCCACGCACCGAACGCCCGATAGAGCCCAAGCTGCGCCGCAAGCTCATGCGCGGACAGATGGAGATCGACGGCACCATCGACCTTCACGGCATGCGCCAGACCGAGGCCCGCGCCGCGCTGGTCCGCTTCGTCAATGCCCGGGTCAATCGCGGCGACCGCACCATCCTTGTCATTACCGGCAAGGGCCTCAAGAAGACCGACGAGACGGCGACGGTGATCGTCGAGCGGGGCATCCTGCGCTCCATGCTTCCCATCTGGCTCAACGAGCCCGACCTGGCCCCGCTGATCTCGGGCTGGGGCGCATCGGCCCAGGGACACGGCGGGGAAGGCGCCTTCTATGTCCGCCTCAAGAGGTTCGCGCCATGACCCCGCTCGGCGCCAAGCTGCGGGCGTTGCGCGAGGAGCGCGGCGTCACGCTCAAGGAAATGGCCAAGGCGCTCAATGTCTCGAGCGCCTATCTTTCGGCCCTCGAGCATGGGCGCCGGGGCAAGCCCACCTGGTTCCTGCTCCAGCGCATCATCGCCTATTTCAACGTCATCTGGGACGAAGCCGAAGAGCTCCAGCGCCTCGCCGAACTCTCCGACCCCAAGGTCACCATCGATACCGGCGGCCTGCCGCCCGAGGCCACCGAACTCACCAACCGGCTGCAGAAGGAAATCGCCAGGCTGACGCCCGACGACCTGGCATTCCTGCGCAACGAGGTCATCCGCCGCTCGACGCGCCGCGAGCCTAGCGCTTGAAGACGAAGCGCCGATGGTAGGCGAGATGGTCCTGTGAAGGCCAGTCCTCCTCCTGGTCCGGCAGCCGCAGCTTGAGACCGGGCTGGAGATGCTCGCGCAGCCGATGATCGAGCAGGTCGAGGTTGGCGATGGTCTCGTAGCTGCTCGAAATGGTGAAGTGCCCTGCCCCGAAAGCGCTGCCCAGCGGCGGCCAGAGCGCGATGAAATTGGTGATCGAGAGCGGTGCGCCGGGCGGATTGGGGCGGATGGCCGTGGGAATGGATCCCAGTTCCCCAACCGGCATGGCAATGCCGCTGAGCGCGCAACGCTCGTGATAGCGGCGCATGGTGAGCCGGCTGATATCGAACAGTTCGTGCTGCGTGGGAACATCGAACAGCGCCTGCTGCTCCTCGCCGAACCCGTCCCCGGCCTCGTCGACCCACTGGATGCGTTGCCCGAAGGGAAACGGCGGACACGGCTCGCCATTGGGATAGAGCTGGACCTTGCGCAGCTGCGCCACCAGTTCACCGGGAACCAGCCCCGGCCCCGCGACCGCTTCGAGCGTTGCCAGGCCGCAATAGACCGGCCCGCCGGCCGAGCCCGTTGCCAGGGCAACCACGTCCTCGATGGCGCGGACGATCTCGGGCGCGTCGTCGTGGGCGATGCGAATCAGGTCCTGCCGGCCCAGCAGGTCGAGATCGTCATGGTCGAGCAAGAATACCAGAGTGGACACCGACTACCCCATCGGCAGGACACGTAAGTATCTTCCTGACTTGTCAGCAAAAATCCAGACGGGAAGATGGCCGATGCAATTTTGCGGATTGGGACGGGGCGCACCGCGCGGGCTGGTCGCGCCCGCCGGACCTTGATAGGACTTGCCTCCCCCAAGGGAGAGGAGCCCAGATTGTCCATCTATGACAACACGCTGAACGCGGATGGCGTCCTGATCGTGGGCGCGGGCCTGGCGGGCCTCTTCTGCGCCCTCAAGCTGGCGCCGCTGCCGGTGACGGTGCTCTCGCCCAAGCCCCTGGGAAGCGGGGCATCCTCGGCCTGGGCGCAGGGCGGCGTCGCCGCCGCCCTCGGCCCCAATGACAGCCCGCACATCCACGCGCTCGACACCGAAAAGGCCGGTGCTGGCATCGTGGACGAACGCGTGGCCGAATCGGTGGCCGCCGAAGCCGCTGCGCGCATCGACGACCTGGCCCGCTGGGGCACGCCCTTCGACCGCGACCAGCTCGGCAATTTCCTGCTCGGCCGCGAGGCCGCCCACTCGGCCAACCGCATCGTCAAGGTCCAGGGCGACCGCGCCGGCGCCGCCATCATGGCCGCCATCATCGAGGAAGTGCGGCGCACCCCCTCGATCCGGATCGTCGAGGGCATCACGGCGGTCGACCTCGCCCGCGCCGATGGCCGGGTGGTGGGTGTGTTCTGCCGCAAGCTGGGCGACAAGTATATCGAGCCGGTCTTCATCCGCGCTCGCGCCACGGTGCTCGCCGCCGGCGGGCTGGGCGGGCTCTATGCGGTCACCACCAATCCTCCCGGCGTGCGCGGCCACGCCATGGGCATGGCCGCCCGCGCGGGCGCGGTGATCGGCGATCCCGAATTCGTCCAGTTCCACCCCACGGCCATCGCCACCGGCGCCGACCCGGCTCCGCTGGCCACCGAGGCGCTGCGCGGGGAAGGCGCCATCCTCATCAACGACCTGGGCGAGCGCTTCATGCCCGCCATCCATCCCGATGCCGAGCTCGCCCCGCGCGATATCGTGGCGCGGGCCAATTTCCGCCAGATCAAGGCAGGCCGGAAGGTCTTCCTCGATACCCGTCAGGCCCTGGGCGAAAAGATCCTCACCGCTTTCCCGACCGTGGCGCATTATTGCCTGGAAGCAGGCATCGACCCGGTGAAAGAGCCGATCCCGGTAACTCCGGCGGCCCACTACCACATGGGCGGGGTCAAGGTGGATACGCGCGGCCGCACCAGCCTGGCCGGGCTCTGGGCCTGCGGTGAGGCTTCATGCACCGGGCTGCACGGCGCCAACCGGCTCGCTTCGAACTCCCTGCTCGAAGCCACCGTCTTTGCCGCACGCATCGCCGAGGACGTGGGCGGGCTCGAACCGCCCCAGCGCACCCTGCCGCCGTTCGAAGGCATCGCCTGGGACGAGGCCAAGGGCGCCCAGTTCGAGGAAAACCTGCGCAACCTCAAGGCGGTGCAGGACCTGCGCCATATCATGACGGACCTGGTAGGCGTGGAGCGCGATGCCGAGGGCCTGCGCGAGGCGCTGCGGCGCATCCTCGAACTCGAGGAAACCGCCGAAAAGGTCACCCGCTCCTACCTCAACATGACGACATCGGCGACCATGGTGGCGGCAGCGGCCCTCAAGCGCACGGAAAGCCGGGGCGGACACTTCCGCATCGACTATCCGCACGAGGATCCGGCCTGGCTGAACCACACCGCCATGACGCTTGAGGAAGCGCGCAGGATCCGGGCAGACGCCTAGGCGTTGAGCACCGCATCGACCTCGGCGCGCGTCGGCGGCTTGCAGCCGACCTGCCCGCAATTGAGGCCCGCCACCACGGCTCCGAACCTGAGCATGGCTTCGAGCTCGCCATTGCCGAGCGTCTTGAGCTGGCCGGGCCGCAGCACGTTCTTCTCGCGCAGGTAGGAGAGCACGCCCGCCATCAGGCTGTCGCCGGCTCCCACCGTGTCGCCGAACACCGGCGGCGCCCAAATGCCGGCCTGCGCCCGCCCCGAGGCGGTATAGGCAAGCGACCCCTTTTCGCCCAGCGTCACCACGACCAATTCGCAATTGGGCCGGGCCAGGAGCGCGGCACTGTGCGCCTCGATGGAAAGGCTCGGCTCGAGCGCTGCGAGGTCTTCCTCGCTCATCTTGATGACATGAGCCAGGTCGAGGAAGGTCGAGAGCCGGGCCTTGTAGCCGGCGAAATCGTCAACCAGTGAGGGGCGGACATTGGGATCGATCGAGATGGTGGCGCCCTTGGCGATGGCCGCACGCACGACCTCGGACCAGATCGCGGCATCCTCCGGCACGATCGGGCAGAAGCCGCCGACCTGATAGAGCTCGAGCGCCTCGGGCAGCGCCTGGACCATCCCCTCCTGGGTGAAGGCGCGGTCGGCGCCGCGATAGAATTCGTAGGCTGCCTGGCGCTTCTCGTTGAGGGTCACCACCGCCAGGGTGGTCGGCGCCACCACGCGCTGCTCCAGCAGCGTGCTGACCCCGGCAGCCGCCAGCGGCTCGAGGAGGTAGGAGCCGAACCCATCGCGCGAAATGGGGCAGAGGAAACCGGTATCGTTGCCCAGTCGCGAAAGCGCGATGGCGCAATTATAGGGCGAGCCGCCCTGATGGGCGTGCATATGGATCACCCCGTCGGGCCCGCGCGGCTCGGAAACGAGGTCGATCAGGCTCTCCCCACCCACAACGAACATTGGTCCCCCCGAAATGGCAAATCGTCGATTGGTCCGCATCCCTACCCTATCAATGGCGCGGACGCCATGCCGGGGCCATGCGCCGTGGACGGCCCGGTGCGAAAAAAGTTGGCGCGGGCGGGAATAAATCCGCCCCTGCGGTGTTAGTGCTCTTGCGGGGGAAAATTCTTCGAGAGCCTCGCATCCAAGCAAGGAGAGACGTCATGACTTTTTCCAGACTGCACGGTGTGATTCTGGGCGCGGCCGCCTTCCTGGCGCTGGGCTCGGCGATGGCCCTGGCCGAGGACTATGCCGGCGGCGCGATCAAGACTTCCGATATCGGCGGCAAGACCGTCCTGACCGATGCCAACGGCATGACCCTTTACACCTTCGACAAGGACGAGGCCGGCAAGAGCAATTGCTATGACCAGTGCGCCAGCAACTGGCCGCCGCTCGCTGCCGATGCCAGCGCAGCCGCCGAGGGTGATTTCACCATCGTCGACCGCACCGACGGCACCAAGATGTGGGCCTACAAGGGCATGCCGCTCTATCTCTGGGTCAAGGACACCAAGGCCGGCGACACCACCGGCGATGGCGTGGGTGGCGTCTGGCACACCGCCGTCGAAGGCATGTAGTTTCGTGACCCGGCCGGTCGCCCCGATCGGCCGGCCGGGTCATTGACGGGCCGGGGGAGCCTCCAAGCCCCCTTGGCTTCCCCGGCTCAGCTCGCATTGAACAGGATCGAAGTGCCGAGTTTCCTGGACGAGATAGAAACCTGCGTCCCCGCGCTGCGCCGCTATGCGCGAGCGCTGACGCGCGACGCCGACCGGGCCGACGACCTGGTACAGGATTGCCTCGAGCGCGCCATCCGCAAGAATGCCCTGTTCCGTCCGCGCGGTCCCCTGCGCGCCTGGCTTTTCACCATCCTGCTCAACCTGCATCGCAACCAGGCGCGCGCCGAACGACGCCAGGGCCAGACCACTCCGCTCGATGGGCTTCCAAGCGAGCCATCGGTGCCGGCCAGCCAGCATGGCCATATCGCACTGGCCGAGATGGCCCGTGCCATCGACGCCCTGCCGGGCGAGCAGCGCGAAGCGCTGTTGCTGGTCGTGCTCGAGGACATGCCCTATGCCGACGCCGCCTCGATCCTGGGCGTTCCGCAGGGCACCCTGATGTCCCGGCTCGGCCGTGCCCGTGCCGCCTTACGCACCATGACCGGGGGAGACCCACAGGCCCCCCGTTTGAGGACCGTCAAATGACCGCGCCGCTGACCATCACCGAAGACGTGCTCCACGCCTATGCCGACGGACGGCTGGACGGCTCGGCGCGCGCGGCAGTCGAGGCTCACCTGGAGGCTCATCCGGAAGCGGCGGCCGAAGTGGCCCAGTGGCAGCGCCAGCGCGACGCCATCGAGACGCTGTTCGATCCCGTCGCCGGCGAGCCTGTGCCCGACCGGCTCAACCCGCATCGCATCGCTGCTGCCCGGCAGGGCAGCGCAGGCGGCTGGTTGCCATTCGCCGCTGCCGCCATCGTGCTGGTCGGACTGGGCGTGGGCGCCGGTTGGACGGCACGCGATCTTTTCCAGCCCGAGGAAACGCCCAGCCAGATGCTGATCGCCAGCGCCGTCAACGCCCACGCGCTCTACGTCAAGGAAAACCGCCATGCCGTGGAGGTTGCCGCCGCCGAGGAAGGGCACCTGACCACCTGGCTCTCCAACCGCCTCAACCACCAGCTCGACGCCCCGGACCTGAGCCCGCAGGGTTTCACCCTGGTCGGCGGCCGGCTACTGCCGCCGGACGTCTACCGCAATACCGGCCCGGCGGCCCAGTTGATGTACGAGAACGGCACCAAGGACCGGCTGACCGTCTATGTGACGGCGGCCCTGCCCGACAAGGCCAGGGCCTATCAGTTCGAGGCGGTCAACGGCCTGGACGCTTTCTACTGGGCCAACGATGCCATAACCTGCACGGTGGTGGGCGACCTGCCCCAGGACCAGATGCAGACGGTGGCCAAGCTGGTCTACCAGCAGCTCACCCGCCTGCCGGACCCGGTGAGAGGCTGAAGGCCTGCTGGCCTAGAAGCCCTGACGCCGGATGAGTTCGTTGGCGTAGATGTTGTGGGCGCCCACATTGTGGATGTCGCGCTCGCCCATCAGCGCCATGGTGACATCGGTCTCCTTGCGCAGGATTTCGAGCGCACGGGCAACGCCCGCCTCTCCGCCCGCCCCGACGCCGAAGGCGATGGTGCGCCCGAGCAGGGCGCCCCTGGCGCCCAGGGCAATGGCCTTGAGAAGGTCCTGACCCGAGCGGATGCCGCCATCCATGAGCACCTCGGTCTTCTCGCCCACCGCATCGACGATGTCGGGCAGCACCCGGATTGTGGAGGGCGCGCCGTCGAGCTGGCGGCCGCCATGGTTGGAGACGACGATGGCATCGGCACCGTTTTCGACCGCCAGGCGCGCGTCCTCGGGATCGAGAATGCCCTTGACGATCACCGGCCCGCCGAAGCGGTTCTTGATCCAGGCGATATCGCGCCAGTTGAGGGTGGGATCGAACTGCGAGCTCGTCCAGCCCGAGAGCTTGGAGAGGTCGCCCGTGCCCTCGACATGGCCGGCAATGTTGCGGAAGGTGTGGCGATTGGTGCCGAGCATGCCCATGGCCCAGCCGGGTTTGCGCATCATCTCGAAGACGAACTTAGGCGTGAACTTGGGCGGCGCCGACATGCCGTTGCGCAGGTCCTTGTGGCGCTGGCCGAGGATCTGCAGATCCATTGTCAGCACCAGCGCCGAGCACTTGGCCGCCTTGGCGCGGTCGATCAGGCGATTGACGAAATCCCGGTCGCGCATGACGTAGAGCTGGAACCAGAACGGCTTGGAGGTATTTTCGGCCACGTCCTCGATCGAGCAGATGCTCATGGTCGAAAGCGTGAAGGGAATGCCGAACTTTTCCGCCGCGCGGGCCGCCTTGATCTCTCCGTCCGCGCTCTGCATGCCCAGGAACCCGACCGGCGCCACGGCCACCGGCATGCTCACGGGCTGGCCGAGAATGGTCGAGGCGATGGTGCGGTTTTCCATGTTGACCGCGACGCGCTGGCGGAAGCTGACCTTCTTGAAATCGTCCTCGTTGGCGCGATAGGTGCCCTCTGTCCACGCGCCGCTATCGACATAGTCGAAGAACTGCTTGGGCACCTTGCGCCTGGCCAGGGCCTTCATGTCCGCGATTGTCAGTACCCGATCCAGCTCGCCCATGAGCAAACCCTTCATATGCAAATGCACCATCGCTGGTACAGGCTGAGGTCCCGGCGGTCAATCGGCCCTTGCCGGTAACGGCCGGCAATGGCTAACTCCCCGCACCTCGGCACCCTGCGCCGCCCAACGAGAATGCTACAATGTCTGTGACCGGCGCCCCCGCCAAGCCCCCCCGTTTTGCCATTGTCGACGTCCTGCGCGGCGTCGCCATCGTGGCGATGATCGTATATCACTGCGCCTGGGACCTAAGCTACTTCCAGCTCATTCCAATCGACATCACGGTCGATGACGGCTGGCGGCTCTTCCAGCACCTGATCCTGGGCGGCTTCCTGCTGCTGGTGGGCGTGAGCCTCACGCTCGCCCATGGCAATGCCATTCGGTGGCGTTCGTTCTGGCGGCGCTTCACCATGATTGCGGCCGGCGCGGCAGCGGTGACCATCGGGACCTACATTCTCTTTCCGCAGACCTTCGTCTTCTTCGGCATCCTCCATGCCATCGCGCTTTTCAGCCTCCTGGCATTGCCGTTCCTGCGGCTGCCGCCCTGGTTGACCGCAGCGATCGGCGCGGGATTCCTCATTGTGCCGCTGTTCTTTCAGCACCCGGCCTTCAACGATCCGAGGCTGGCCTGGATCGGCTTCTGGGAAGTGCCGCCTGCCACCAACGACCTCGTTCCCATCTTCCCCTGGTTCGGCATGGTGCTGGTGGGCATCGCCCTCGCCCGGCTGGTGCTGGCGTCGCCCCTTGCGGCGACACTCGCGGCCTGGCGGCCGGCAGCGGTTCTGCGACCCCTGATCGTCATGGGCCGCTGGAGCCTGGTCATCTACCTCGTCCACCAGCCCATCCTGCTTGGGATCATCTACCCGATCGCCAATGCCCGCCCGGCGGACGCGCCCACGCGCGTCGATTCCTTCGTCTCAAGTTGCGTGGCGACCTGCGAGCAGAACGGGAACGGCAAGGATCACTGCACGGCCTATTGCGGCTGCGCCGTCGAGCGGATCGTGCGCGATGACCTCTGGGCCGTCATCGAGCAACCTACGTCCTCGCCCGAGCAGAACGCGGCAGTGGCGGACATTGCCAAACAGTGCACCGCCACGATCCCGACCGCCCCCTAGGCCTCGACCTTTGCCGGCGGCGGCTGCTCCGGGTCGGGCGCCGGCTCCGGCGGCACGGGGGCCGGCTTGGTGAAGTTCTGCGAGAGGGCATGGTAGATGCCGTGCGGCATGATGAGCCGCGACATGCCCGAGGCGATGAGGGAACTGAGCAGGATCGGGAAGATCAGCGCGTGGTCATTGGTCATCTCGGCCACGATCACCGCCGAGGTCAGCGGCGCCTGCACCACGCCCGAGAGGTAGGACGCCATGAACAGCACCGCCAGCACGCCCACCGGCACCATGGGCATGAGCGGGGAGAGGTTGTAGGCAAGCCCCGCCCCCACCGCCAGGGACGGCGAGAAGATGCCGCCCGGAATGCCCGAGATTGCCGAAAGCCAGGTCGCCACCAGCTTGAGCGGCGCAAAGAGATGCGGCACCGCTTCGCCTGAAAGAATCTGCTTGGATTGTTCGTACCCGGTGCCGAAGACCGAGCCGTCCGCCGCGATGCCGCAGAGCGCCACGAGGAGCCCGCAGATGGCGGCGAATGCTATGGGCCAGCGCACGAGCCAGTTGCCCGCCCGCCCGGGCAGGCGCCCCGAGAACAGCACGACGAGGCGGCTGAAGACGCCGCCCAGCACGCCGCCTACGACGCCGGCAAGCAGGATCGCCAGGTACTGCCAGCCGACCTCGAGCGTGCCGGTGGCAATGCCGAAATAGGTGTAGTCGCCCAGGAGAAACAGCGAGGTCAGCCCCGCCGCGATGACCGTGGCGAGCACCAGGATCGAAGTCTTGGCCTCGAACGAGCGGCTCATCTCCTCGATACCGAACATGATGCCGGCCAGGGGCGCGTTGAACGCGGCGGCGATGCCGGCCGATGCGCCGGCCAGCAACAGGCCGGGCTGGCGATGGGGCGCGAAGCGCGCCAGCGCATACATCGTCGAGCCGCCCACCTGCACGGTCGGCCCTTCGCGGCCTGCCGAGGCGCCGACGCCCAGCCCGAGGGTGAGCAGGACGATCTTGCCCAGCGCGATGCGGATGGAGACCAGCGCCGAGCGCGCCTCCGGATCCTGGAGCTTGCGCGCCGCCATCACCTGGGGAATGCCGCTGCCCTGGGCGCCCTGGAAATAGGTGCGGGTCAACCAGGCCGAAAAGGCGAAGCCCGCCGGCGTCAGCACCAGCGGCAGCAGCGGCCAGCGGGCATGGCCGGCAAAGAACAGGGACTGGGACCAGTCGGCCAGCTTGGCCATGACCACCGCCATGACGCCGATGACGATGCCACCCATGACGAACAGGATCCGCCGTCGCCAGCGCGGCACGTAGCGGCGCATCCAATAGTCGACTTTCTGGCGGGGGGTGAGTTTTCGTTTCATCAGGCCGTAAGCTCCCGGATGCGGGACACCTAACAATCCTGAGCCGCCGGGGCCAGCCAAAACCGGCCCCGGAAGCGGATTAGTGCGCGCAAGCCTAGAGCTTGACGTTGCGCAGGCGCAGCGCGTTGCCGATGACGCTGACCGAGGAAAGGCTCATGGCGGCCGCCGCCACCATGGGCGACAGCAGCCAGCCGAAGAACGGGAACAGCACGCCTGCCGCCAGCGGAATACCCAGCGTATTGTAGCCGAAGGCGAACCAGAGGTTCTGCTTGATGTTGGAGAGCGTGGCTTCCGAGAGATGACGCGCCCGCACGATCGCCGAGAGGTCCCCCTGCATGAGGGTGATGCCGGCCGATTCGATGGCGACGTCCGCCCCGGTGCCCATGGCGATGCCGACATCGGCCGCGGCAAGGGCCGGACTGTCGTTGACCCCGTCCCCGGCCATGGCGACCTTGCGTCCCTTGGCCTTGAGGTCCTCGACCAGCCGGTGCTTGGCCTCCGGCGTCATGGCGGCTTCCACCCGGTCGATCCCCACCGCCTTGCCGACCGCGTCGGCCGGGCCGCGGGCGTCCCCGGTCGCCATGATCACCTCGATGCCGAGGCGCTGGAGCTCGCCGACCGCGGCCCTGGCAGTGGTCTTGATCGGGTCGGAAACCGTCACGAGGCCGATGAGCTTGCCGTCCTGGGCCAGAAGGATCGAGGTCCGGGCGCTGTTGGCAGCGCTGCTCATGAGGTCGAGATAGCGTTGCGGCACCGCGATGCCGAGGCTTTCCATGAGCGCAACGTTCCCCAGCGCCGCCGCCTGGCCGGCGACCGTGCCGGTGACGCCCTTACCGGTGACCGAATGGAAATCGGCAACCTCCAGCGAACGCGCGCCACGCTGCTGGGCGCCCCGCTCGATCGCGGCGGCGATCGGATGAGCCGAGCCCCGCTCGAGCGCGGCGGCCACGGCCAGCACCCAGCCCTCATCGAACCCCTTGTCGGCGATGACGTCGCCGAGCGTAGGCTTGCCTTCGGTGAGGGTGCCGGTTTTGTCCACGATCAGGGTATCGATGCGCGCAAAGCCCTCGAGCGCCTTGGCATCTTTAACCAGCACGCCCGCATGGGCGCCCCGACCGGTCGAGACCATCACCGACATGGGCGTGGCCAGGCCCAGGGCACAGGGGCACGCGATGATGAGCACCGAAACCGCCGCCAGGAGGGCATAGGCGATCTTGGGCTCGGGACCGAAGAACCACCAGATGCCGAAGCTGAGCACCGAAACGGCGATCACGGTGGGCACGAACCAGGAGGCCACCCTGTCGGCCAGCGCCTGGATGGGGGCACGGCTGCGCTGGGCCTTGGATACCAGCTCGACGATCTGGGAGAGCCGGGTCTCGGCGCCGACGCGCTCGGCCTTCATCACGAAGCTGCCTTCCCCGTTGAGCGTGCCGCCCGTGACGTCGACGCCGGCCGACTTCTCTGCGGGCACCGGCTCGCCGGTCAGCATCGATTCATCGACATAGGAGGAGCCCTCTACGACCGTGCCGTCGACGGGAACGGCATCCCCCGGCCGCACCCGCAGCAGGTCGCCCTGCCGGATGGCTTCGAGCGGCACGTCGGTTTCGACCCCGTTCTCGATGCGCCGCGCCGTCTTGGGGGCGAGGTCGAAGAGCGCGCGCAGCGCCTTGCCCGTCTGTTCGCGGGCGCGCAGCTCGAGCACCTGCCCCACGAAGACCAGCGTGATGATAACCGCCGCCGCTTCGAAATAAACGGGCGGAGCCCCGTTCATATGGGTCACCTCCATCGGGAAGATGCCCGGCAGCAGCACGGCGACGACCGAAAAGAGATAGGCAGCCCCCGTACCCAACCCGATCAGCGTCCACATGTTGGGCGAGCGGTTGACCAGTGACGACCAGGCTCGCCGGAAGAAGGGTTGCGCGGCCCAGAGCACCACCGGCGTTGCCAGCACGAGCTCGACCCAGCTCGCCAGCGGCTCCCCGATCCACTGGCGGAACGGCAGCCCCAGCATCGGACCCATCGAGAGCAGCAGCAGCGGCACGCTGAAGGCGGCGCTCACCCACATGCGGCGGGTGAAATCCACCAGCTCGGGATTGGGCGCATCGTCCACCGGCACGCCCATCGGTTCGAGCGCCATGCCGCAGAGCGGGCAGTCGCCGGCCTCCTCGCGCACGATCTCGGGGTGCATCGGGCAGGTCCACTTGGTGCCCTTGGGCACGTGGGCGTGTTCCTGGGCATGGGCATGGCTGTGGCCATGCTGCCCCGGCATCAGCGGGGCATGCAGCGAAACCGGGGAGGCATCGAGGTATTTCGCCGGCTCGGTCTCGAATTTGGCCTGGCATCCCTGCGAGCAGAAGTAATAGCGCTTGCCTTCGTGCTTGCTCATCCATTTGGCTTTGGCGCGATCCACGCTCATGCCGCAGACCGGATCGGTGGCCTTGAGGTAATCCTGCGGCGCCGCTTCGAACTTGGCCTTGCATCCGGCGCTGCAGAACCCGAATTCGCGCCCCTCGTAACTCGCCTTGTGGGCGGTCTTTTCCATATCGACCGTCATGCCGCAGACCGGGTCGCGGGTAATTGCGGGCGCAGCGGGGGTGGGATGGGTATTTTGCTCGTTCATGGACAGCTCCGTCGGCCGGGCTCACTGCCCGGCTTCATTCGTCCTGTCCGATGTAAGGCTTCCCATGATGGGAAGGTCAAGGGCTCGACCGGACATTGCTCCCGCCCTGCCGAACGCTTTATCGTTCCAGCACAATCTCTCCAACAGGAAAGCATCGCCAATGCCGATCCACTATCGCCTGGACCCGCATCCGGACGACGCCAGCCTCGGTGCCCTCTGGCGCGCCGCCTGGGAGGCCGAGCCTCCGCCAAGCTTCGCGCCCATCCTGGCCCGCAGCCTGGTTCATGTGGGCGCCTATGATGGCGAGGGCCTGGTGGGTTATCTCAATGTCGCCACCGATGGCGGCGTCCATGCCTTCCTGCTCGATCCCTCGGTCGATCCGCGCTACCGGCGGCAGGGCATCGCCACCGAGATGGTGCGGCTGGCCGGCGTTGCGGCGCGTGCGCGCGGCGCCCGATGGCTGCATGTCGATTTCGAGCCGCACCTGGCGGCCTTTTACAAGGGTTGCGGTTTCCGCCCCACCCAGGCCGGCCTCATCCAGCTCTAGCCACCTTGCCCGGCAACGCCAATTGCTGTTTGGATCACCCCAACAGGGAGGATCTAAATGGCCATCGTCGGCGACGCTTACGAATACTACGAAAAGAAGTTCTACGAGTTGACGGTGCCGATCGCCGACCTCGAACTGCTCTTCGATACCGGCCGCTGGACCGAGGGGCCGGTCTGGTTCAGCGATGGCGGCTACCTGCTCTGGAGCGACATCCCCAACAACCGCATGCTGCGCTGGGTGCCGGACCTGGGCGTTTCGGTCTTCCGCACGCCATCCAACTACGTCAACGGCAACACCAGGGACCGCCAGGGCCGGCTGGTCTCGTGTTCGCACGGCGCCCGGGCGGTATTGCGCACCGAGGCTGACGGCACCATCACCACCATCGCCGACACTTATCGCGGCAAGCGGCTCAACTCGCCCAACGACGTGGTGGTCAAGTCCGACGGCACGATCTGGTTCACCGACCCCAATTACGGGATCATGTCCGACTACGAGGGCTACAAGGCCGACATGGAGCAGGCGGGTTGCTACGTCTACCGGTTCGACCCACGCGATGGCTCGCTCGAAGTGGTCATCGACGACTTCGAAAAGCCCAATGGGCTGGCCTTCTCGCCGGACGAAACCACGCTCTACGTCGTCGAGTCCGGCCGCAGCCACAACCCGGATTGCCCGGCTCATATCCGCCAGTTCTCGGTTTCCGCAGACAACGCCGTCTCCAACGGGCGCGTCTTCGTGGACGTCGGCAACGCCGACGGCCTGCGTCTGGATACGCAAGGCAATGTGTGGACGAGCGCCGGCGCCGGGGTGAACTGTTACAACAGCGACGGGGTGGCGCTCGGGCGCATCAAGCTGCCCAACGCGGTCTCCAACCTCACCTTCGGTGGACCGCGCCGGAACCGGCTCTTCATCACTTCGACCAATGCCGTCTATTCGGTTTTCGTCGCCGCCAGCGGTGCACAACACCCCTAACCCCATGTTGCCATGAGCAAAGACCCTCGATATGTTTTGATGAACATATCGAGGGTCTTTCATGCGTTTCCCGTTCAAGCTTGCCGCCATCGTCCTCAGCCTGAGCGTGGCGCTGCCGGCCCACGCCACCACCGTGAGCGTTGCGGTCGCCGCCAATTTCACCAAGGTCGCCGAAGAGATTGCCGCCGCCTTCAGGGCCAAGACCGGCGATGATGTCGAACTGAGCTTTGGCGCCACCGGCCAGCTCTATACCCAGATCACCCAGGGCGCCCCCTTCCAGGTGTTTCTCGCCGCCGATGACCAGCGCCCGCAAAAGGCGGTCGACGAAGGCCATGGCGTGGACGGCACCGTCTTCACCTATGCGGTGGGCAAGCTCGTGCTTTACGGCGTTGCGGCGGACGTGACGGCGGGGGCGGACGTTCTCAAGGCCGGCAATTTCCAGAAACTGTCGATCGCCGACCCCGAGACCGCCCCCTACGGCGCCGCCGCCGTCGAGACGCTCAGGTCGCTCGATCTCTACGAGGCTCTCCAGCCCAAGATCGTCACCGCCCAGAACATCTCCCAGGCCCAGCAATTCGTCGAAAGCGGCAGCGCCGAACTCGGCTTCGTGGCGCTCAGCCAGGTGATCGGCGCGGACAAGGGCACCCAATGGCTCGTGCCGGCCGAGCTCTATGAGCCCATCCGACAGGATGCGGTGCTGCTCAAGACCGGCGAGAACGAGCCGGCGGCCAGGGCCTTCCTCGATTACCTGAAGAGCGACGAGGCCATCGCCATCATCAAGAAATCCGGCTACGAGGTCTCCCCCTGATCTGACCTCTTCCGGCAGGCGCGCCGCCACTTGCGTGGACGGCGTCCGAAAGGGCAGGGTGTTTGCCGGTTCCCCAGAACCTGCCAACCCCTGCCCAGTTCTTGAGGGAGCGCCCTTTGCTGGCTTTTTCCGACCTCTGGCCCCCCATCGCGCTGACGCTCTCCCTGGCGAGCATCACCACGGCGATCCTGCTGGTGATCGGCACGCCCATTGCCTGGTGGCTGGCCCGCTCGCAATGGCGCTGGAAGGAGGCGGTGGGCGCGGTGGTCTCCCTGCCGCTGGTGCTGCCGCCGACCGTGCTCGGCTTCTACCTGCTGCTCATGCTCGGCCCCTACGGCCCGGGCGGCGCCATTGCCGGGCTCTGGGGCGGACGAACCCTGGCGTTCTCGTTCTGGGGCCTGGTGATCGGGTCGGTGATCTATTCGATGCCCTTCGTGGTCCAGCCCATCCGCAATGCCTTCGAGGCCATGGGCAACCGGCCCATGGAAGTGGCGGCGACACTGCGCGCCTCCCCGCTCGACCGCTTCCTGACCGTCGCACTGCCCCTGGCGAGGCCCGGCTTCCTCTCGGGCGCCGTGCTGGGCTTTGCCCACACGGTCGGCGAGTTCGGCGTGGTGCTGATGATCGGCGGCAACATTCCCGGCCAGACCAAGGTGCTCTCCATCGCCATCTACGATTATGTCGAGCGCCTGCAATGGATGGAGGCGCACATCCTCTCGCTGGGCATGGTGATCTTCGCGTTCCTGGTGATCTTCATCACCCTGAGCATCGACAAGCGCGTGGCGCGGGTCCGGGCGTGACCAGTCTTTCGGCCGCCTTCACCGGAGAACTGGGCGCCTTCCGGCTCGACGTGGCTTTCGACGCGCCGCTCGATGGGGTGACGGCGCTTTTCGGCCCGTCGGGGTCGGGCAAGACCACGGTGCTGCGCGCCATTGCCGGACTCGAGCATCTAAAGGGTCGCTGCGCCCTGGGCCGCCACGTCTGGCAGGACGCCCTGCACTTCGTGCCCGTCCACAAGCGCGGCATCGGATATGTGTTCCAGGAGCCGAGCCTCTTCCCGCACCTTTCGGTGCGGGCCAACCTGCTCTACGGCAACCACCGCGCCCGGGGCGCGCGGGCCATAACCTTCGATGCCGTGGTCGAACTGCTCAAGATCTGGAAGCTGCTCGACCGCGCCCCCGAACGGCTTTCGGGCGGCGAGCGCCAGCGCGTGTCGCTCGGACGCGCGCTGCTCAGCCAGCCGCGCCTGCTGCTCCTGGACGAGCCGATGTCGGCGCTGGACCGCGGCGCCAAGGAGGAGATCCTTCCCTATTTCGAGGCGCTCCATACCGCCCTCGGCCTGCCGATGATCCTGGTGAGCCACGACATCGCGGAGGTCGAACGGCTCGCCTCGCACATGCTGCTCATGTCCAACGGCAAGATCACCGCCTCCGGCCCGCTCAACGAACTGCTGACGCGCCCCGACCTGCCCTTCCATCAGAACCGGGACGCGGCGGCCGTGCTGACCGCCCGGGTCGTCGGCCAGGAGAGCGACGGCCTGGCCGCGCTCGACATCGCCGGACAGCGGCTTCTCGTGGCCGGCGAAGCCGGTGCGCCGGGAGACGCGGTGCGCGTCCGGATCATGGCCCGCGACGTGAGCCTTGCCGTCGAGCCGCCGTCCAGGACGACGATCCTCAATATCCTCAAGGCCGAAATCACCGCGATCGAGGCGCTGCGCGGTCCGGACGCGGCCGTCACGCTCGGCCTGGGGAACCAGACGCTGCTGGCCCGGATTACGCAGCGTTCGGTCGCCGCGCTTGATCTCAGGGTCGGCCAGCCGGTATTTGCTCAGGTCAAGGGAGTGGCGCTGGTGACGGGGCCGGCGCAGTGACCAATCGATAAAATTTTGAGGAAATATCGAACGCTTTCGACCAAGGTCGCCCTCGACTCCATCCCCTGGTCCGCTTAAGCCTCGTTCAACCGCAAAAAGGGTATTGATCTATGAAGCTTCTTCGCGTGGGCGCCACGGGCGCCGAACGGCCTGCCATCCTGGCAGCCGATGGGACGATCCGTGATCTTTCGAGCGTGGTTCCCGACATTGCCGGCAACGTGCTGACCCCCGAGGGCCTCGCCCGCATCCGCGCGGTGGATGCCACCAAGCTTCCCGTGATCGACGCCTCGACCCGCATCGGCCCCTGCGTGGGCAATGTCGGCAAGTTCATCTGCGTGGGTCTCAACTATGCCGACCACGCCGCCGAGACCGGTGCTGCCATTCCGGCCGAGCCCATCCTCTTCATGAAGGCCACCAGCGCCATCTGCGGCCCCAACGACAATGTCATCCTGCCCAAGAACACCCTGAAGCCCGACTGGGAAGTCGAGCTGGGCGTGATCATCGGCAAGGAAGCGCGCTATGTCGATGAGAAGGACGCCCTCGACCACGTGGCCGGCTATTGCGTGGTCAACGATCTCTCCGAGCGGAATTTCCAGACCGAGCGCGGCGGCCAGTGGACCAAGGGCAAGTCGGCCGACACCTTCGGCCCCATCGGCCCCTGGCTGGTGACGCGCGACGAGGTCGCCGATCCGCAGAACCTCAAGATGTGGCTGGAGGTGGACGGCCACCGCTACCAGGACGGCTCGACCAAGACCATGATCTTCGGCGTGCAGTACCTGGTGCACTACATCTCCCAGTTCATGAGCCTGCAGCCGGGCGACGTGATCACCACCGGCACCCCGCCGGGCGTCGGCATGGGCATCAAGCCCGAGCCCATCTGGCTCAAGCCGAACCAGACCATGCACCTGGGCATCGAGGGCCTGGGCGAGCAGACCCAGCTCACCGTCCCCTATAGCGGCTGAACCAGGTTTCGCCGGCCTCAGTGAGGGGTCGGCGAAAACCCCTTCGACCCGAAGGAAAAGAACCGGCCGAGCAGTGCCGAAAAGCCGGCCGAGTTGACGATGTTGAGCGCGGCGTCGCGCACGATCAGGTGCATGCGGTCGGGCGGAACGAACCAGTTGGCGGTCCGCCGTCCCGCCTTCTGCTTTTCAAGGACGGCGGGCCGCAATTGCGCCTCCATCCGGGCCAGCGCCTCGGGAATGTCGGTTGCCTCTGCAAGCACCTCGCCGAGCAGGCGCCCACCCGCCAGCGCCATCGAGGCTCCCTGGCCGGCCAGCAGCGAAACCGCGTAGCCCGCGTCGCCCACCAGAACCGAATGCCCATCGTGCCAGGTCGGCATTTCGACCTGGGCGACGACGTCGTAATAGATGTCCGCGGACGCCGGCGCCGCCCGCAAGGCATCGGGAACCACCCAGCCCAGGTCGCCGAAAGCCTCGATGAGGGCGGCGCGCGGATCGGGCGGCAGCGTGGGCCCGGACGCGCGATGGACGAAAAAGCTCGCCAGCAATCCGTCCCCGACTTCATAAAGGCCGACCAGCCTGTCGGGCGCCGTCAGCAGCTTGAAATCGCTGCCAATCGCCTGGCGGACCGTGTCACTGCGCAGGAAATAGGCCGCCGTGTGATAGCCGAGGAACTTGAGATAGCGCTCCTCGGGCCCGAAGACCTGGGCCCGCACCTGCGAATGGATGCCGTCGGCTCCGACCAGGAGGTCCGCCTCCTCTCGCCCGCCATCCGAAAGCATGGCGTTGACGCCGGCCTCTGCCATCTCGACCGCCTTGAGCCGCGTGCCGAACCGGATTTCCACCGACTCGGGCAGCGCGTCATGAAGCACCCGCTCGATATCGCCGCGCAGGAGGGAAAAGAGCTGGCCGCCCGCAGCCTTGCGCGCCAGGCTGTAGTCGATGGCGGCATGGCGCCGCCCCTCCTCGTCAACGAAGAGGATTTCTTCCACGGCATGGCTTTTCTCGCGCAGACGCTCGATCAGTCCCAGCTCACGCGCGGCCTCGAAACCCGGACCGAAGAAGTCGACCATATAACCGCCGTCGCGCAGGTGCGGCGCCGCCTCGAGCATCACCACCTGCCAACCGGCGCGCTCCAGCGCCAGCGCCGAGGACAATCCCGCTATCCCCGCTCCTGAAATCAAGGCTTTCATAATGAACCTCCTTGCCCCGCTTGCGTCTCTCCGGGTCAACGGCCCGGAACGAGGCAACGTTCCGCCGCGCACGGACGGTTGAAGATGACAAAGGGCCATGCGATTTGCGTGGCACGCCAACCATGGACACCGTCCCGTGCCCGCCAGCCCAACCGCCCGCGTCATCGAGGTCTTCCTCGCCTTCCTCGCCCTTGGCCTGACGAGCTTCGGCGGCCCGGTGGCTCACCTGGGCTATTTTCGCCAGGCCTTCGTCGTCCGCCGCAAATGGCTGACCGAGGCCGCCTATGCCGACCTCGTGGCGCTCTGCCAGTTCCTGCCCGGCCCCGCCTCGAGCCAGGTGGGCATCGCCATCGGCCAGATGCGCGCCGGCTATGCCGGAGCCCTGGCGGCCTGGCTCGCCTTCACTATGCCCTCGGTCATCCTGCTGCTGGCCTTCGCCTATGGCCTTTCGGCCTTTCCCTGGGCCGCAGACGCGGGCGTGCTCCATGGGCTCAAGGTCGCCGCCCTGGCCGTGGTGGCACAGGCCGTCTGGAGCATGGGGCGCTCGCTCGCGCCCGATGCCCAGCGCCAGACCATCGCCCTGCTTGCCGCCATCGTAACGCTGCTCGTTCCGACCAGCCTGACCCAGGTCGCGGTGCTGGCCGGCGCCATCGCCTGGGGAGCGCTGGGAGGCAAGGCCGCCGACGGCGCCCCGGAGCCGGAGACGGGCACCGGACGGCGAACGGGCGCGGTGCTGCTCGTGCTGTTCTTTGCGCTGCTGGCCGGCCTGCCGCTGCTCGCCGGGCTCACCGGAAACGCCGCACTCGATATCTTGGACCGCTTCTACCGCACCGGCTCGCTGGTCTTCGGGGGCGGCCATGTGGTGCTGCCCCTGCTCCAGGGAGAACTGGTCGATCCCGGCCTCATCGATTCCAGCCTCTTCCTCGCCGGTTACGGCGCCGCCCAGGCAGTACCGGGCCCCCTCTTCAGCTTTGCCGCCTATGCCGGCGCGCTGCTCGACAACCCGCCCAACGGGCTGGCGGGCGCGGCCCTGGCACTGGCCGGCATCTACCTGCCGTCCTTCCTGCTGGTATTGGGCGCCCTGCCCTTTTGGCACCGCCTGCGCACCCTGCCACGCATGCGCGCCGCGCTCGAAACCGCCAATGCCGCGGTGGTGGGCCTGCTGCTGGCGGCACTCTATGACCCCGTCTTCACCAGCGCGGTAACTGGCCCGCTCGACTTCGCGCTGGCGCTGGCCGCCTTCGGTGCCCTCACCCTCGGGCGCGTCCCGCCGTGGCTGCTGGTTGTGGGGGCCGCTGCAACCTACTGGCTGCTTTAGCATTCTCCTTACGGCGGAAATTGCGTTCCGTCCCATTTCCAGGGGAATATGAATGGCGGTGACACGAACAGACCTGCGGCATGTGCTTTCCAAGGACGATGCCGATCTCGTCGAACAGGCCCGGCAGCCCGGGCTCTCCGAACTGACTTCGGACGAACTGCGCCAGCTCTCGATCCGTCTGCGCGAGCGTCGCGACCGCTCCAACAAGCTGGTCTCGGGCCACCGCCGCGCCACCAAGGGCCGCAGCAATACCCCGGTCGAAAAGTTCGAAGCCAACCAGCGCCGCCACGCCGCGATCTATGCCGAGGCCGTGGCCCGCACCAACAAGGAACGCTCGAGGCGCACGGCCCGCGCCCGCCACGAGGAACTGGTGGCCAATTCACGGCGCGCCCTGGCCCTCAGGCAGGCCGCCGAAGACGGCGGCACCAAGCGCCCGGCCGGCGGCGCCACCGCCAGCGCCGGGATGAAGGCCAAGGACAACGCCAAGACCCGCAAGGTCGGCTCCGCCAGCCAGAAGGGTCGTGTCTCCCAGGCCACCAAGGTCGCCCAGGCCAAGAGGGATACGCGCGGCGCCTGACGCCCGCCCCGCTCAGGGCCGGCGCGCGATGAGATCGATCTCGACCAGCGCGCCGACCGCCAGGGCCGTGACCCCGACCGTGGTGCGGCCCGGCAGCTTGCCCGGCTCGAAATAGCCCTGGTAGGTCGCATTCATCGCCGCATAGTCGCGCTCGAAGGCGGTGAGATAGATGCGCACGAAAGTGACGTTCTCGAGCCCCAGACCGATCCCCGCCAGCACCAGCTTGAGGTTGTCCATCACCCGGCGCGTCTGCGCCTCGATACCTTCGGGCAGCGGTGCATCGGGCGCTGCCGGGTCGGTCGGCATCTGGCCGGTGACGAACACCCAACCATCGGCCTCGACCGCGTGGGAGAACGGGGCGACCGGACGTGGGCCCGAGGCGATCATATGATGAATGGGCAGGGACAAGGACTATCTCCGTTACGGCACCGTGACGGGGAGTGTCGCTATCCCCTCAAACATTTGTCAACGCCGGCCAGCTTCCCCTCATCGCCGCCCCCCTATATCTGCTTGTAACTGATTGCTTTGCCTCACAGCGTTTTCAGCCTATTGATGCTTCGGGGCAAATGACAAGAAACGGTGGGACACCAGGGGGGCGGAGCTGCCGCCGGGTCCGGCCGGCAACGGCAAGATGGCTGTTGCAACAAGGGGATAGACCGGACGCATGATTGATTTCCTGCACCAGATCTCGGCGTATCTGGAAGCCTTCCTGAACAGCGTCTCGAACAACTTCTGGCTGTCGATACTGTTCATCTTCCTGGTCTCGATCGGGGAAGCCGTCTTCATTCTCGGGCTCTTCGTGCCCTCCACGCCCGTGCTGCTGCTGGTGGGCGGCATCATCGCCACCGGCAAGCTGCCCTTCTGGCCGATCTACCTCGCCGCCGTCCTCGGCGCCGTGATCGGGGACGCGGTGTCCTATACGGTCGGGCACCTGCTCAAGGACCGCATCAAGACCATCTGGCCGTTCAAGAATTACCTGCCGCTGCTGGCGCGCGGCGAAGTGTTCTTCGCCCGACATGGCGGCAAGTCGGTGTTCATCGGCCGCTTCATTCCGGGGGTCAAGGCCGTGGTGCCGGGCATCGCCGGCATGATGGGCATGACCTATCGCTGGTTCACTATCATCAACGTCACCTCGGCCTTCGCCTGGGCGGCCGCCCATATCCTGCCCGGCATGCTGCTCACCGCCTGGCTCAAGTCGATCGGGCTTTCGCTCGAACTGGTCATCATCGTGGGCGCGGTGGTGCTGACGGTGCTCTACCTGCTGGTGCATTTCCACCGCAAGATCCTGCTGTTCTTCGCGCCCTGGCTGGGCGGCTTCGGCCGCTCGCTGCAACTGCGCTGGCAGAAGACGGACGCCTCGCACTAGCCGAATTAGGGACTTGTCGCGGGCGCGCGGCGGGCGGACACTGCCCGCATGCGCGCACGCTCCGCCGTCAGCGTCTGGCCGGTCCTGGCCCTTCTGGGCCTGTGGCTGGTTTTCGCTGCCGCGATTCCCGCAAGGGCCCAGCCGGTGGACACGTCCGAGCTGGACGGGCTCTTCGCCCAGTTGCGCCAGGCCCCCGACGCGCCCACCGCCAAGAACCTGGAAAACCGCATCTGGGTCATCTGGCTGACCCCCGAGGACCCGGACCTGGCTAAGCGCATGGACCAGGTACTCATCGCACGCCGGCGCATGAACCTGCCCATCGCCCTGGGCATCCTCAACGGCGTCGTCCACGATTTTCCCACCTATGCGGAAGGCTGGAACCAGCGGGCGACGGTGTTCTACCTGCTCCACGACTTCCCCCACGCCCTGGCCGATATCGACAAGGTGCTCGAATTCGAGCCGCGCCATTTCGGGGCGCTCTCGGGCCGCGCCCTCATCCACCTGGCACTCAACCAGAGGGGCCTGGCGCTGCGCGATATCTCGGCGGCGCTGGCGCTGCATCCCTTCCTTGCCGAAAAGGCGCTGTTCCCCGAGCTCCTGGACGATATAACCCATATCTAGAGAGCCGGAAGGGAACCCGATGACCGAATTCGCCTATCGCGTCGAACGCGAGAATGGGCCCGCCATGGGCCGCTATGTGGTGCGCCTGGCCCCGGGCTTTGAGGGAGAAATGACCTATCGCTGGGTCAAGCCGGGCGTCATGTCCATCGACCACACCGGCGTGCCCCCGCAATATCGCGGCCAGGGCATCGCCGAGGAGCTGGTCAAGCAGGCGATTGCCGATGCGCGCCAGGAGGGGACCAAGATCATCCCCCACTGCTCCTATGCGGTCGCCCAGTTCCGGCGGCATCCGGAATGGGCGGACCTGCTCGAGGCGCGCGGCTGACCTGGCTCAGTTGTAGGTGAGCGAGGTCCCCGCTTCGGAAAGATCGTCCTGGAGCTGCATCCAGGGAATGAGCGCGGTGATCGCGCCTTCGGCGTAGGATCCGACCTCGTAGGGCTGGAACTGGATGACCAGCCCGCCATCGTCGAACTTCCAGCGCGCCGGATCGGCGACCGCTTCCTTGAGCCAGGCCGCATCGATATCCCAGAGCAGTTCGCCACGGTCTTCCTTGAGGCGCTTGAGAGTAAGGTCGGCCAGGTTCTGGTTCCAGCTCTTGCCCGCGAAGAGATCGTCGGCCACCAGCTTCCGGCCTTCCTCGCGCAGGAAGTGGAGATAGGTGATGCCGTAATTGCCGTGGGCGGCGCCGTGGCCGAACCAGTAGCTGGTGACTTCCACGTCGATCCGCGCGTCGTTGACGTTCGTGACCGCCAGCGAGAGATCGGTGTCGCTCGAGGTCCGCGAGGCGTCCTCCTCGCCCATCCCCTTGACCGCATCGGCCGTCTCGTCCGCGATCATGGCGTTGAAGGCCTTGGCCTCCTTGCCCGTGCCGTCGATGAGCGGCGCCGTGGTGGTGGCGGTGGCGACCCGGTAATAGGATTCCCCTTCCGGATCGGGCGCGGCCCAGTAGGTATCGCTCTGGTAGATGCGCAGCCCGCCCAGCATGCGGCTGCCTTCGAGCGCGCGGATGCGCGTCATGTACTGGCTCGACAGGCACGACACCCGCTCGTCTTCGAGCTTTTCCTGGCCCGGCAGCATGTCGTCGGCGCAGACCTTGTCGAGGAAGCGCAGCCAGTCGCGCTGGCCCTTGAGCATCACGTCGCTGGCAGCCTTGGACAGCCCGCCGGTCGCGGTCTTGTAGGCCACCGAGAGCACCTCGTCCTGGGCCGAGAGCGCGGGATCCGAGCAGATGGCCTTTTCGAACGGGCTCGACGCCTTGGCACAATCGAAGCTCGCCGCCTGGGCGGCGACGGGCGCCATGAACATGGCGAGCATGAAGGCGAGCAATAGGCGAAGCGGCATGGCGGGTTCCTCTCTTGACCGACGCGGGACACCTGGGTGCGACGTTGGTAGAAGCATAACGGAACCAGGACAATAGCCGAACGCAGGGGGAGACGCTAACCGGACCAGGCGGCCTCGAGCAACGCCCGGAGCGCCGTCGGCTCGACCGGACGCGGATTGGCGAAGGACGCGCCGGCGACCTCATCGACCACCGCCTCGATATCGGCCTCCTTCATCCCCAGCTCGCGCAGCGAACGCGGCGCGTCCACCGAACGCGCCAGTTCGGCAAGGCTTGCGCCGGGGGCGGGGCCAAGGAGAGGCGCGAGAAATTCGGCGTTGAAGCCGGCCACGTGCGGCAGCAGCACCGCGTGGGTCTGGGCGTGGGGCAGGTCCAACATGCCGCCCAGCACATGGGCGAGCTTGTGATGGAGACCCATCGTGGTCTGGCCGAGAACGAAGCCGGCAAGCCAGGCGCCTTGGAGCGCCTCGGCGCGGGCGGGGCCATCTCCCGGGCTTGCCACCACCACCGGGAGCGCGGCGCTCATGAGTGCGATGGCCTGGCGGGCCGCGAGATCGGTGAGGGGTGTGCGATCGGGCGCATAGAGCGCCTCGAGCGCATGGGCCAGCCCATTGAGCCCGCTGGCCGCCGAAATGGCCGGCGGCAGGCCGAGCGTGAGCGCGACATCGTAGATAACCGTACCGGGCCGCACGCGCTCGTCGCGCACCGTCGTCTTGCGGCCAGCTTCGGTCTGGCCGAGGACGGGGGTCATTTCCGAGCCGGCATAGGTGGTGGGAATGGCGACCTGCGGCAGGCCGGTGCGCAGCGCCAGCGCCTTGCCCAGCCCGATGGCCGAGCCGCCGCCGATGGCGATGATGCGTCCGGCCCCTGACGCGGACAGCGCATCGAGCGCCGCCTCGGTCACGGCGACCGGCGTGTGCATGCGGGCGCCGGACCAGACGTCCGCCTGCCCCAAGGCCTGCGCGATCGCCTCGGCCGCCGGCGCGTGGCCGGGGGTCGAGACGATGAAGTCGCGCCCGCGCTTCTCCAGTCCGGCCAGGACCGTCAGATGATCCTCGCCGAAAACCACCGTCTGTTCGTGACTGCGGGAGCGGAAGCGCGGGAGCATTTTTGCCGAAAGCCTTCAGGAATTGAGGAAAAGCTGGATGGCTGCCAGTTCGTCCTGGCGCAACTCGTGGCCACCCTCGTGCCAGTGCAGGGTCACTTCGGCCCCCTGCCGGCTGAAATAATCGGCAAGGCGTTGCGTCTCGGGGGCCGGGCAGATGGGGTCGCGCTTTCCGGCCGTGATCAGCACGCTGCGCCCCGCCAGGCCCGGCGCGTCATTGGGCGCGAACGGGATCAGCGGATGCATGAGGATGAGGCTGTCGAAAAGCTCGGGGCGCTCGAAGGCGAGTGACGCCAGGATATTGGCGCCGTTCGAATAGCCCAGGCCCACGACTTTGGAGGGCACGCGCTCGGCAAGCCGGTCCTCGACGAACCCCGCCATCTTCTGGACGGCGCGCGCCAGGTCCGCCATGTCGTAGACCCCTTCACCGGTGCGGCGGAAAAAGCGCGCCGCGCCGCCTTCCGAGACATCGCCGCGCGGCGCCACCAGCCGGGCGCCGGGCAGCATATGCTGGCCCAGCTCGAAGAACTGGTTCTCGTCCCCGCCGGTGCCGTGGAAGAGGAAGAGAGCCGGGGCTTGCGCCTCGGCTCCGTCTCGCTGGCGATAGGTGTATTCGCTCATCTATGCCTCCAGGGGCTGCAGGTGGTTCTCCAGCGCCGAGCGCAGGTGCTCGTGCTGATGGGGAAGCTTGAGGGCCTGCCCCAGATGCGCCGTGTCCTCGTCCCGGTCGAAGCCCGGCTCGTTCGTGGCGATCTCGAACAATACCCCGCCCGGGGTGCGGAAATAGATGGCCCAGAAGTAATCGCGATCGATGACCGGGGTCACCTGGTAGCCGGTATCGAGCAGCGCCTTGCGCACCTCCAGCTGCCGGGCGCGGTCCTCGACCGCGAAGGCGATGTGGTGCACCGAGCCGGCCCCGAGCGTGGCGCGCTGCGCATCGGGGAGCGTCTCGATATCGATGAAGTCCGCCCCGTTGCCGCCCGGAATGGCGAAACGCTTGATGCCGTTGCTGGTATCGGCTTCCTCGTAGCCCATGAACTTGAGCAGTTCCTCGGTGGCCCCGCCGTCCTGCAGGCGCAGCGATGCCGAATGGAAGCCGCGGATGGCCTCGTCATTGCCCACCCCGCCTTCGGTCCAGGCCGGGCGCTTGTCTGCCTTGTCCTCGACGAGGGCAAAGCTGTCGCCATCCGGCCCGGTAAAGGTCAGGCGCTTCTGGCCGAAGCTCTCGTCCTCGCTGACCCCGCCCACGCCGAACGCGGTGAAGCGTTCGCGCCAATAGGGCAAGGACCCCTCGGGCACCGAGAACACCGTGGTTCCCACTTCGCCGGTGCCCTGACGGCCGCGAATGATGTGGGGGAACGGGAAATAGGTCATGACCGTGCCGGGCGTGCCGACCTCATCGCCGTAATAGAGGTGATAGACGCTTGGCTCGTCGAAGTTCACCGTCTTCTTGACCCGGCGCAGGCCGAGCTTGCTGGTGAAGAAGGCATTGTTCTGGCGGGCGTCATCAGCCATCGACGTGACGTGATGCAGTCCCTTGATCTGGTTGAGCATGGTTCGTCTCCTTTCGTTGGCGAGGAAGATAGGCTCCTCTATTGTCTCTGATAATGCATCCTATCGAAAACCAATTGTTGCGCGTTCAAAGAACAATATCCCGGTCACCTCCAGGTGACCTCTTGCACGGGGCGCCGCGGCGCTGCATAAACATGAGCATGGATATCAAGAATTCACTCCCGACCCGCGTTCGCCACGACACCCGCGCGCGCCTGCTGACCGTTTCCGCCGTAACCGACGTCACCCCGCTGATGCGGCGCGTGACCCTGAGCGGCGACCAGCTCGAAGGCTTCACGAGCCTGGGCTTCGACGACCATATCAAGATGTTCTTCCCGCCCATGGGCGAGACCCTGATGCCACCCACGATAGGCCCGGAGGGCCTGGTATTCGAGGGCGCGCGTCCGCCGATGCGCGACTATACGCCCCGACGCTACGACCCCCAGGCCAAAACGCTCGAGGTCGACTTCGTGCTCCATGGGGACGGCCCCGCCTCGAGCTGGGCGAGCAACGTCAAGGTCGGCGACCCGGCGGTGATCGCCGGACCGCGCGGCTCGATGGTCGTGCCCGATGCTTTCGACTGGTACCTGCTGGCCGGGGACGAAACCGCCCTGCCCGCCATCGGCCGCCGCCTCGAGGAACTGCCCAGGGGCGTCAAGGCGCTGGTGGTGATCGAGGTGGCGACCCCCGCCGAAGAGCAGGCACTGACCAGCGCCGCAGACTTGGAGGTGCAGTGGCTCCACCGCAACGGCGTCGCGCCAGGGACCACCAGCCTCGTGATCGAGGCCCTGCGCAAGCTGACCCTGCCCGAGGGCCGCGGCTTCGCCTTCGTGGCCGGCGAGGCCCGTATCGGACGCGATGCCAAGCACCATCTGATCGAGGAACGCGGGATGCCCTCCGAACTGGTAAAGGCCGCCGGCTACTGGGCCATGGGCGAAGCGGACGCGCATCTGCCCCACTGAGGGCCGGCTAGAGCTCTGTCAGGCAGATGCTGGTTTCCGAGTGCGAGACACCGGGAACCTGGCGGATATGGGTGATGGCGGCATCAAGGCCCGCCAGATCCCGCGTCTGGATTTCGGCCACGAGGTCCCAGCGCCCATTGGTCGAAAAGGTGCGCACCACCTCGGGCATGCGCTTGAGCTGGGACACCACCGGCCTAATATCGCTCGATCGCACTTCGAGCGCGATGAGCGCCCGGACCGCGTCGGTCTCGATGTCCGAGCGCAGCCAGATGGTGAAGCCGCCGATGACGCCATTCTGGACCAAGCGGTCGATCCGGTTCTGCACCGTGCCGCGCGACACCCCCAGGCTTGCCGCCAACTTGGCGGCGGGCAGGCGTCCATTGGCGCGCAGCAACTCGATGAGTCGCCGATCGATGTCATCGAGTCCCGTTTCCGGCTGACGAACTGCCATCTTTCCCTGCCGTTTCGAGAGACCTTCTGACGATCTGTAGCACTTTTCCGGCTGTTTGTTGACACGCGCCGGCGCGATCCTCTTCGCCGTCAACGAGGAGGCACCGCGCCCATGGACATCTCACTGCTCGGCATTCCGCTCGAAGCGGGCAACAGCGTGGCCGGGACTCTGATGGGACCAGCGGCACTGCGGACGGCGGGCATCGCCGCCATGCTGGACGGGCTCGGCCACCGCGTGCGCGACTTCGGCGACGTCGCCCCGCCCCTGCCTGCCGAGGGCACCCGGATCGCCGGCTGCCGCAATGCCGGTGAGATCAAGGCGTGGACGCGAGTCATCCACGACCGCAGCCTCGAAGTCCTCGGCCAGGGTGGCATCCCTATTTTCATGGGCGGCGACCACGCCCTTTCGATGGGCACGGTGAGCGCCGTCTCGCGTCACTGCGCCCGCGCCGAGCGCGACCTCGTCGTGCTCTGGCTCGATGCCCATGCCGATTTCAACACCCCGGCGACGACGCCCTCGGGCAACATGCACGGCATGTCGCTGGCCTTCCTCAACGGCGAGCCGAGCCTCGCCGCGCTGCTCGCACCGGGCGAACTGGTGCCGGTGCCGACGCGGGCCATCCATATCTTCGGGCTGCGCTCGATCGATATCGAGGAGCGCACGCGCCTCGACGATCACGGCATCGACTGCATCGACATGCGCGCCATCGACGAGAACGGCGTCTCCAACCTGCTCCGCACCCTTCTGGCCGGGCTCGATCCGGAGCGGACGCACCTGCATGTGAGCCTCGATGTCGACTTCCTCGACCCCGCGCTGGCCCCGGCCGTCGGCACCACGGTGCCGGGCGGCGCCACCTATCGGGAGGCTCATCTGATCATGGAGATGCTCCACGATTCCGGCCTCGTCGGCTCGCTCGACATCGTCGAGCTCAACCCGTTTCTCGACGAACGCGGCAAGAGCGCCCGGCTGCTCGCCGAGCTTGCCGCCAGCCTTTTCGGCCGCACCGTGCTCGACCGGCGCACCCGCCAGACAACCTGACCCAGGGAGGAGCGCCATGACGCTCACAAGTGCTGAATTCATCGCCATCGAGCACAAGTTCGGGGCCCGCAACTACAAGCCGCTCGACGTCGTGCTGACGCGCGGCGAGGGGGTCTATGTCTGGGATGTCGAGGGCAACCGCTACCTCGATTGCCTCTCGGCCTACTCGGCCGTCAACCAGGGCCACTGCCACCCCAGGATCCTGAAGGCCATGGTCGAGCAGGCCCACAAGCTCACCCTCACCTCACGTGCCTTCCGCAACGACCAGTTGGGGCTCTTCTACGAGGAACTGGCCGAACTCACCGGCGCCCACAAGGTGCTGCCGATGAACTCGGGCGCCGAAGCGGTCGAAACCGCCATCAAGGCGGTGCGCAAATGGGGCTACGAGGTCAAGGGCGTGCCCGAGGGCCAGGCCGAGATCATCGTGGCCGCCAACAATTTCCACGGGCGCACGCTCGGGATCGTCGGCTTTTCCACGGACCCCGACGCCCGCAACGGCTTCGGCCCCTTCGCCCCGGGTTTCCGCATCATCGACTTCGGCGACGCCGGGGCGCTCGAGCGCGCCATCACCCCCAACACCGTCGCCTTCCTGGTCGAACCCATCCAGGGCGAGGCGGGAGTGATCGTACCGCCCCCGGGCTATTTCCGCCGCGTGCGCGAGCTGTGCACGCGCCACGGGGTCACCCTCATCCTCGATGAGATCCAGACCGGGCTCGGGCGCACGGGAAAATTCCTCGCCGAGGAACACGAGGGCATCGAGGCCGACGTGACCCTGATCGGCAAGGCGCTTTCGGGCGGCTTCTACCCGGTCTCGGCCGTGCTTTCCAACAACGACGTCCTGGGCGTGCTCAAGCCCGGCCAGCACGGCTCGACCTTCGGCGGCAATCCGCTGGCCTGCGCGGTGGCGCGCGAAGCGCTCAAGGTGCTGGTCGAGGAAGGCATGATCGAAAATGCCGCCGCCATGGGCGAGCGCTTCCAGGCCGGGTTACGCGCCATGCGCTCCAATATCATCACCGAGGTGCGCGGACGCGGCCTGATGATCGCGGTGGAACTGGCCCCCGATGCGGGCGGGGCGCGGCCCTATTGCGAGGCATTGCAGGCCGAGGGGCTGCTGGCCAAGGATACGCACGGCGCGACCATCCGCTTCGCCCCGCCGCTGGTGATCACCGCCGACCAGGTGGACTGGGCCGTCGAGCGGATCGAGAAGGTGCTCTCCGCCCACACCGCGCTCAACTAGTGGTGCTTGAAGTACTGGACTTCCCGCTCGTGCTTCTCGGCCGCCGCGCGGCTGTCGAAGGTTCCCAGGTTCCGGCGCTTGCCGGTCTTGGGATCGACCTTGCGCGAATAGAGACGGTAATGCCCGTCCTTGAGCTTGCGGATCATGGCGCGTTCTCCTTTCGGCTGGAAAACGTCCCCGCTCAGTCCGCGTTCCCGGCCGGGGGCGAACCGAGCAGCTCGAGAATGGTCGCATAGACCAGCTTGGTATCGGCCTGCGGCTCGCCCGGATTGATGAGGTCGTGCGGCAGGAGCCGCGAAAGCGCCAGCGTCTTGACCGTGACCTCCTGCCCATGGGAGCGCCAGGAGGCGATGAGTTGCTGGGCGAGGGCATTGGAGACGGCGATATCGGCCGAGTTGAGGAGCATGCCGATCTGCTTGACCGCCGGCGGCCCCTGCCGGGCCCCCTCCTCCACCACGCGCCCCAGCCGCATCACCTGGGCCAGCGTGTGCACGGAGGGCGTGGGGAAGGCATAGGTCTGCGCATCCTCGCCCACCGTTTCGGTCGGATTCCACCAGAGCATGATGTCGGGCAGCATCAACGCCAGCGTATTGGCGGCATTGGTCGCCCAGGGCGGAATGACGTAGGGGCCGAGGAACGGCGAGACGGCGATGGCATTGGCGACATCGGGACGATACTGGGCGATCCAGGTGACGATGGTGCCGCCGGCCGACAGGCCCACCACCGCGACCTCGTCCCCCAACCCCTGCGCCAGGTCGACCGACTGGTTGGCCAGATCCACCAGGTCCTCGGCGGTGAGGTCCATGAGCGCCAGGGTGTCCGGATCGGCGAGCCCGTGGCCCTTCATGCGCGGCAGGTAGACATTGTAGCCCTGCGCGAAGAGCGCCTGCGCCAGCTCTTCCCCCTGCGCCGGGCAGGAGGTGAGGCCGTGGAAATAGATGACGACCCGCGCGACCTTGTGGCCATGGGTGAGCAACTGGGACGGGCAGCGCTCGTGAAGACCCAGCCCCGCCTCGTCCTTGCGGATCGCTTCGAACGCGGCCATGGCCTCCTCGTAACTGGCGGCCGGATTGCCGGGCTTGCCGTCAGGCACGAGGCTCCTGGCATTGGTCGGGATGACCGAGAGCGTGACGAACGAGCCGACCAGTAATGCGAGGATGATCGCCGCCACGACGCCGGCCAGTTGCGCGCCCTTGCCCACCACCGGCATCCACGGCGCCGCCTCGGCCTGCGGGCGCGAACGGTTGACCGCATAGGCGATGACCGCCCCGACCACCGCCATGATGAGCGTCATGGCAAAGCCGGTGATCATGAGCGTGAGCCCGGTGACGAGGATGATGCCGCGCACACGTTCGGAAAGCGTGCCGACCGTCGCCGCGTCGCGCTGCAGGAGCTCGGTGAGGGTGAAGACCACCGGGTAGCTGACCACCGCGATGATGATGCCGGTGGCCGCGCCCCGCCAGAGCGAACGCGGGCCGGGCCGCACCATGATGGCCCACCAGAGCAGCCACCCGGTCAGGAATACGCCGAGGAAAAGCGTGGCCCAGGTGACCAGCCCATCCTTGTTGCCCAGATCCCAGCTGACCTCGAAATGCAGCACATTGGCTGCCGCCAGCGCCGCGATCGCGAAGACCAGCCCCGCCAGGGCGCTCGCCCCCATTGCTCTAACCCAACCCAACTGGCCAGCCCCCTCAAACCCTCAGGACGATGCGCGCCGCCCTACCATTGCGGCAGCGGATGCAAGCCCCTGAGCAAACCCACAAGATCCTCCTCGCCCGCCGTCCCGTGGGTCGCCGCCGGCCGCATCGGCCCCTGCGAAGCCTCGCGCCGCACGTCGCTGGGCGTGTAGCCGAACTCGCGCTTGAAGGCGCGGCTGAACTCGGCGGCATCAAGGAACCCGCGATCGGCCGCGATGTCGGCGATACGCCGCTGGTCCTGGGTGTTGGCGAGGGAAATATGGGCATCGAGCAGGCGCCGGGCGCGAATGTAGTGCGCGATGCCCCCGGCCGGTTCGAACAGCCGGTAGAGCCGCGAACGCGACACCCCCAGCCGCCGGCAGATGAGATCGACATTGAGGCGCGGCGAAAGCAGCTCCTCCTGGATCAGCCGCCGCGCCCTTTCGAGCAGGGTCGCATCGATCGGGCGCTGGGCCTGGGCCAGCCGCTCGGTCGTCGGCGCCAGGCATGCGAGCAGCATCGTGCGCGTGGTGGCGAGGATGCTGGGGAGCTCGTCCTGGGTCAGCACCGGCAGCCGCCGCTCGAGATCGAGCAGGTAGTCGGCCAGCAGCAGCGAGAGCCCGTTGGTGAGTTCGCGCTCCTCGGCGCTATCGAGAATGCTGGTGGAATCGCCGCAGAATTCGCGGGGCACGAACAGGAAAAGCGCGTCGAGCGCGTCGGCCTTTCCCTCGAACTCGCCCCGGAAGGAAGCGACGCGCAGCACGCGCTGCGGCACCGAGTTTGCCTGGCCGCGCCGTCCGAGCGTCAGCGCGCCTTCGCGCACGAAGATGATGACCCAGTGATCGATGGAGTCGGCGCGCACATGGCGTGCCGTGCGCTGGAACTGGAAAGGCGCCGTCTTGTTCTGAAGCAGCGCGATACTGCCCAGGTTCCAGGCGCTCTCCTCGACGAGGAAGCCCTGGCTGGCATCGCCTGCCTGTGTCTCGATCAGCGGTGCCACCAGGCCCCGCCAATATTCGAACTGCTCCGACCGGGGGACGCAGGCGGTCGTGATATCCATCCGCGCCAGGCTGCCGCCGTCCTCCAGGCGATCGCGCGGTCTGCTGAGAAGAGTGTTGTGCATGGGTCCGCTCCCGCACGTCTCAGGGATGTTGTCTTCTCGCTCCGGGCCTCTCTTCGCCGGTTCCCGGTTCGCATGTCCTCCTCTGCCATCCGGCCGTCAGCCTAGGACAGTTCCGGCCAGGAATCCATGGCGACGGTCCATGGCATCGGCCCCGGGGGCGGGGCGACGCATCGTTCGAACCGAGGAGACCGGGTCAGCGCGGCTGGACGACCAGGCGCTTTAGGTATCGTTCCGAGACCCAGCCTTGCGGGCCCTCATGAACGATGAGGCAGAAATTGTTCCGGCAACGGATCACTTCCACTTCCTCGCCGCGGTGCAGGATATCGACCACCGGATACCGGGTGCCGGCGCCCTGGCGCACGTTGACGGTGGCCGTGGCCATCGCCAGGTTACCCGAAGGGCGCATCTGGGCGACGGCGGGCGCCACCTCGATGGACGCGGCCATGGCTACGCAGACAAGTAGAGGCCGCAGGATTGACGCTAACTGCATGCACTGCACTCCCTGAAGTCAGAGCGCGATCATAACCCCGGCCACCGGGGCCGCGATTGGTCCCCAGTCCAGATTTTTGGCTTTTCGTCCCGAAGCGCCGGAGAGGGCATGACGCCCTCCCCTCTACTTGCGCTTGAGGGCTTCCGACAGCGCCGCGCCCAGCGCCCCCTGGGAGGGCGGCGGGTTCCGGTCCCGCCCCTGGCCCGGACGGGGGGAGCCGCCGCACGGCGGTGGCTTGCCGCCGTCACGAGGGGGCTGCTGGCGCGCCTCCCCGCCGCCACCGTCCTTGCGCATGGTCAGCCCGATGCGCTTGCGCTTGACGTCGACCTCGACCACCCGGACCTTGACGATGTCGCCCGCCTTGACGACCTCATGGGCGTCCTTGACGAAACGGTCGGCCAGCTGGGACACGTGCACCAGGCCATCCTGGTGCACCCCGATATCGACGAACGCCCCAAAGGCGGCGACGTTGGTCACCGTGCCTTCCAGCATCATGCCAGGCTTCAGATCCTTGATGTCGTCCACGCCATCGGCGAACGTGGCGGTCTTGAAGGCCGGACGCGGATCGCGGCCGGGCTTTTCGAGTTCGGTGATGATGTCGCGCACCGTCGGCAGGCCGAACCGCTCATCGACGAAGACGCGCGGATCGAGCGCCTTGAGGGCGCCGCTGTCGCCCATCAGGGCCCGCACGTCCCGGCCGCAGGCGGATACGATCTTGCGCGCCACCCCATAGGCTTCCGGGTGCACCGCCGAAGCGTCCAGCGGCTCGCTGCCGTCCCGGATGCGCAGGAACCCGGCGCATTGCTCGAAGGTGCGCTGCCCCAGGCGCGTGACGCCGAGCAGGTCCTGGCGGCGCGCGAAGGGCCCGTTGGCATCGCGATGGGCCACGATCGCCTCGGCCAGCGAGGCGCCCAGGCCAGAGACACGGGCAAGGAGCGAGGCCGAGGCGGTGTTGAGATCGACCCCGACCACGTTCACAGCATCCTCGACCACCGCATCGAGCGCGCGGGCCAGACGATACTGGTCGACGTCGTGCTGGTACTGCCCCACCCCGATCGACTTGGGCTCGATCTTGACCAGTTCGGCCAGCGGATCCTGCAAACGCCTTCCGATGGAAACGGCGCCGCGCAGCGACACGTCCAGTTCGGGGAATTCTGCGGCTGCCGCCTCCGAGGCCGAATAGACCGAAGCCCCGGCCTCCGAGACGATGACCTTGAGCGGCTTGGGCGAGGGCAGGGCTGCCAGCATGTCGGCCACGAGCTTTTCCGTCTCGCGGCTGCCCGTGCCATTGCCGATGGCGATGAGTTCGACCCCGTGCCGGGCGACGAGCGCGGCCAGTTCGGCCTGCGTGCCACGCACGTCGTTGCGCGGTGGGAAGGGATAGACCGTGGTCGTTTCGACCAGCTTGCCCGTGCCATCCACCACCGCCACCTTGACGCCCGTGCGGATGCCCGGATCGAGCCCCATGGTCGGGCGCGACCCGGCCGGGGCGGCCAGCAGAAGGTCCTTGAGGTTGCGCGCGAAGACCTGGATTGCCTCTTCGCCGGCGCGCTCGCGCAGATCGCCCATCAGGTCGAGCGAGAGGTGGAGGGAGAGCTTGATGCGCCAGGTCCAGCCCGCGACTTCGAGCAGCCATTTGTCGCCGGGCAGGTCGCGCCCGACCTGATAGGCATCGGCCACCATGCGCACGGCGGGTTTGACGGTCGAGGTGTCGTCGGCGTCCACCTCGATCTCGAGGGAAAGCACGTCCTCGTTGCGGCCGCGCAGCATGGCCAGGGCACGGTGGCTCGGCACGTTGGCCCAGCGCTCGACATGGTCGAAATAGTCGGAGAACTTGGCGCCCTCCTCCTGCTTGCCATCGACGACGCGTGCCCGCAGGAAGGCCTTTTCCTTCATGTAGTTGCGCAACCGCCCGACGAGATCGGCATTCTCGGAGAACTGCTCGGCCACGATATCGCGCGCCCCTTCGAGCGCCGCCTTGACGTCGGCGACATCCTCGCTGAGGTAGGATTGGGCCAGTTCGGCCGGCACCAGCCGCCGGTCGGCGAGGATCGCCTCGGCCAGCGGCCCCAGTCCGCGCTCGCGCGCGATCTCGGCCTTGGTGCGGCGCTTGGGCTTATAGGGCAGGTAGATATCCTCGAGTTCGGCCTTGGTGACGGCTCCGGCGATCCGCGCCTCGAGATCGTCAGTGAGCTTGCCCTGCTCGCGGATGGACTGGAGGATGCTGTCGCGCCGCGCGTCCAGCTCGCGCAGATATCCCAGGCGCTCCGAGAGCGTGCGCAATTGCGTATCGTCGAGCCCGCCGGTGACTTCCTTGCGGTAGCGCGCCACGAACGGCACGGTCGCCCCTTCGTCCAGCAGTCCGATCGCTGCCGCCGCCTGCTCGGGGCGGGCGCTGATTTCGGTGGCGATGAGGGCGGCGAGGCGCTTGACGTCGGTGGCCATGGATAACCCGGAATCGATATTGGGAGCGCGAACATAGTGGCAATGGCCTGCCCCTGCCAGCAGGCTTCGCCCCTGTGCAAGAACCTGTGACTTTCGGGCGAACCGGGCGCCAAACCCGGCTTTAGCGGCCGCCTTTGCCCGGAAAATCGCCCCGAAGCTATTGAAGAACAGGGCCGAAGCGGTCCAAATCGGTCCGGTGTCATCAGGTACGAGGAGAGTGATGTGAGCAGATACGGACAACGGATCGGGCTTTCGGGCCTGGCTTTGGTCGCCGCCCTGCTCATGGCGTTCTGGATCTCTCCCCTGCAGGCGCAGGACGCCTCCCCCTCCACGCTCGGCGTCGCCGGCTGGTCGCAATCGGCCAAGGACGCCGAAGCGGCGCTCAACAATCGCTACATCTCAGACGCCGATCTCGATGCGGTGCGCGAACGCGTCGCCTCCGACCGTGAAAAGGCCCGCAAGGTCATGGAGGCGGGAAGCGTCGAGGCCCGGGCGCTCCAGGCCCAGCTCGACGTGCTCGGCCCAGCTCCCGACCCCGCCGACTCCGAGCCCGAGCCGCTGCGCAAGCAGCGCCAGGCGCTCGAGCTGGCCATCGCCGAAGCCAATACCCCGGTCGTGCAGGCCGAAATGGCCTTCCGCCGCGCCGATGCGCTGGTCAAGGAACTCGACAACGAAATCCGCGTCCGCAAGAACAGCCAGCTCCTCTCGGGCGGCCCCTCCCCGCTCCTGCCCAACACATGGCTGGCCGCCTTCACCGAAGGCTCGTCCTTCTTCGTCAAATCGGTGACCGATATCGGCCGCTACATCGTCAGCCCCTCGGACGGCGTGCGCACGATCCAGCAGATCATCCTGGGCGCCATCATCCTCATCGCGGGCGGAGCGGTGTTCTTCTTCAGCTATCGCGGCTTGCTCAAGCGGTTCGAGACGCCGCCGGAGGGCAAGCGCCACCGCCGCCGCTGGGTGCTGATGGTGGGGGCCAGCTATATCACGCGCCTCGTGGTACCCATGGCCGGCGCCTATATGGTGGTCGCAGCCATCTTCATGCTCGGCCTCGTGAGTTCGACCGAGGGCGAACTGGGCGCCGTGCTGATCCTCGCCCCCTTCGCGCTCATCGGCGCACATTGGCTGGGCACGGTGGTGTTCGCGCCGAGCTCCCCCGCCCTGCGCTTCGTGGGCGTGGACGATGCCAGCGCCCGTTCCGGCCGCCGCTTCTGCGACGGACTGGGCTGGACGCTCGTCGCCGGCACGGCGCTCGAAGCCGCCAAGGCCGGCTACCGCTTCACCCCGGGCGCACTGGCGGTCTATTCGGCCATCGTCGTGCTGCTCGGCACCTTCTGCCTCTGGGGCCTGGCCCGCGTACTGCTCTCGGCCAAGGACGACCCGGACAGCATTCCGGCCAATGACGGGCTGATGAGCCAGAACATCCTCATCGCCATCGCCCGCCTGATCCAGCTCTCGGTGGCTGCGGCGCTCGGGGCGACGCTCATCGGCTTCACCCAGCTCGCCCAGCAGGCGCTCTTCCCGATGATCCTGTCGCTGGGCCTGGTGGTGGTCTCGCTCGTGACCCAATCGGTGCTGGTGGTGGCGATCCACGCCCTCATGGGCATCCGGCCGGTCAAGAACCAGGAACTGATGGGCCTCCTGCCGCTCATCATCGGCCTCATCGTCTTCCTCGCCTCGCTGCCGCTCTACGCCATCATCTGGGGCGCGCGGGTGACCGACCTCTCGGAGGCCTGGATCCTTGCCAGCCAGGGCGTCGACCTGGGCGGGGTGCGCCTCTCGGCCAATGCGCTGCTGACGGTGGTCGTGGTCTTCGTCGTCGGCCTGCTGCTGACGCGCTGGCTCCAGCGCTTCCTGCAATCCTCGGTGCTGCCGCGCACCCGCATGGACACCGGCGGGCGCAACGCCGTGCTGACCGGCGTGGGCTACCTGGGCGTCGTCGCCGCCGTCTTGCTGGCGGTGTCCCTCGCCGGGCTCGACCTTTCCAACCTCGCCATCGTCGCCGGCGCCCTCTCGGTCGGCATCGGTTTTGGCCTGCAGGCCGTGGTCTCCAATTTCGTCTCGGGCATCATCCTGCTGGTGGAACGCCCGGTGAAGGAGGGCGACTGGATCGAGGTGGCCGGCCAGACCGGCATCGTGCGCAAGATCTCGGTCCGCTCCACCCGCATCGAGACCTTCGACCGCCACGACGTCATCGTCCCCAATTCCGAGCTGATCTCGGGCGTGGTCAAGAACATGGTGCTGTCCTCGCGCATCGGGCGCGTGGTGGTGCCGGTGGGCGTCGCCTATGGCTCTGACCTCGAGGCGACAAAGACCGTGCTGCTGGGCGCGGCGACCGGCCACAAGGACGTGCTCAAGTATCCCGAGCCGTCGGTGTTCTTCATGGGGCTGGGCGACAGCGCCCTCAATTTCGAACTGCGCTGCTTCGTTGGGGAAATCTTCAACGGCGCCTCGGTCAAGTCCGACCTGCTGTTCACCATCTACGATGGCCTGGGCAAGGCCGGCATCGAGATTCCCTTCCCGCAGCGCGACCTGCACGTGCGCTCCATGCCCGAGGCGTTCCGCCCCGCGCCCGAACAGCCCCCGACGACGCAGTAGGGCGCCGTCGGCCGGGCGGCGGCCTAGTCGCCGAGCATCGGCCAGGTATCGGCCAGCCGGTATCCCGACGGCCAGGGATCGCTCGGGTCGAGCATGAGCTGGCTCGTGCCCGTCACCCAGGCCCGCCCCGAGATCACGGGGCGGATCGCCGGGCGACCGGCGATCTCGATATCGGCCGCGACATGGCAACGGAATTCGGAATCGATGATCGAGCGGCCGATGAAGGTCTCCCCGATCTCGATCTGGCCGCGGGCCCGCAGCACCGCCATGCGGGCCGAGCAACCCGTGCCGGTGGGCGAGCGGTCGATCTTGCCGGGGCGGATGACCACCGCGTTCTTGCCGACCAGCACGCCGTTCTCACGCGCCACGGGCGCGGCGATCTGGCAGAACGAGATATGGGACCAGTCCGGGTTCTGCGGATGCACGAAGCCCAGCTGCGCGTTGGCGGCAGCGGTGATGGCGATGCCGGTTTCGGTGAGGTCGCGCGCCTCGTCCGGCGTCAGCGCGAAGCCGAGCGCGGCCGCATCGACGATGACGAAACTGTCCCCGCCATAGGCGGTATCGACGGTGAACGTGCCGAGGCCCTCGACCTCGATGCTGGCGCCGAGCCTGTCCACGAACGAGGGGACATTGGTGACGGTGATGCGCTCGGCCTTGCCGTTCCGGCAATCGGCGGTGACGTCCACCACCCCGCCCGGAGCCTCGAGCACCATATGGGTCTGCGGCTCCTCCATGGGGATGATGCCGGTATCGAGCAGGACCGTGGAAACGCAGATCGAGTTGGAGCCCGACATCGGCGGCGTGTCGGCCGGCTCCATGATGATCCAGCCGATCTGCGCCCGCGGATCCTTGGCCGGCACCAGCAGGTTCACATGCCTGAAGACGCCGCCGCGCGGCTCGTTGAGCACGAAATTGCGCAGCGTCTCGTCCCTGGCGATGAAGCGCGACTGCTCCCAGAGCGTCTCGCCCGGCGGCGGCAGCACGCCCCCGACAATGACGTCGCCCACTTCCCCTTCGGCATGGGCGCCCACCACGTGAATGACCTTGCTCGATCGCATCGTCCTGGCTCCTGGCAGTCTTCGCCGCCCATCAATGGCACCATCGCGCCATCGATGCGAGCCTCCCCGCATGCACGAGCGCCCCAGGCAGCTTTCCGCTCCTGCCATGGCGCGCTAGATTTCCGATCAACAGTCCCGAGCAGAAACCCGGAATTATGACGGACCCCGCCCACCCGCAATCGGAAGACACCAAGGTCCTCGACCTCGCCCAACTGACGGACCTGCTCGAACGCGTTTTCCTGCGCGCGGGCGCCAGCCCCGATGTGGCTGCAATCCTGGCCCGCAACTGCGCCGGGTGTGAAAGGGACGGCGCGGCCTCCCACGGCATCTTCCGCATACCGGGCTACCTGTCCTCGATCGCGAGCGGCTGGGTGGACCCGCGGGCGCAGCCGCGCGTCGAGGACATCGGCGCGGCCATGGTCCGCGTGGATGCCATGAACGGCTTTGCCCAACCCGCGCTGGCCGCCGCGCGAAGCCTCGTGCTGGCCAAGGTCCGGGACGCTGGCGCGGCGGTACTCGCCATCCGCAACTCGCACCATTTCAGCGCGCTCTGGCCCGACGTCGAGCCCTTCGCCGATGAAGGGCTCCTCGCCATCAGCATGACCAACAGCTTCGCCTGCGCGGTGCCGCACGGCGCGCAGAGCCCCGTATTCGGCACCAACCCCATCGCCTACGCGGCGCCGCGCCTGGGCGGCCCGCCGCTGGTGGCCGACCTGGCGACCAGTTCGATGTCCAATGGCGACGTGCAGATCGCGGCGCGCGAAGGCCGGCAATTGCCGCAGGGCTATGCCGTGGACGGCGAAGGCCGGCCGACCACCGATCCGCAGACCGTCCTCGATTCCGGTGCGCTGCTGACTTTCGGCGGCCACAAGGGTTCGGCCATTTCGCTGATGATCGAGCTCCTGGGCGCCGCGCTCACCGGCGGGCAGTTTTCGTTCGAGGTGGATTGGTCGGCCTATCCCGGCGCCCAGACGCCCCACACCGGACAGCTCTTCATCGTCATCGATCCCGATCGCGGCAATCCGGGTAATTTCGCTGCCCGGGCCGAAACGCTGGTGGAGCGACTGCTCGATGCCGGCATGTCGCGCCTGCCCGGCACGCGCCGCTACCAGCAGCGCGAAAAGTCCGAGAGGAGCGGCATCGCCATTCCGCTCGCCGCCTACCAGCGGCTCGAGCAACTGGCGGCGGACTGAACCGGCGCAGGTCTTTTCGGGCACCGGCCGCATGCAATTTGCCGCTAACGCTTGCGCGCCTCACGCGCCTGGCCGAAAACAGGGCCCGGTTGGGGGCGATTGCATGGGCAAGCATTGTGAAGAATGAGCAGGGACGCAAGGTCGGCATCAAGGACGTGGCGGACCGGGCCGAAGTGGCGGTATCCACCGTCTCCCACGTCCTCAACGGCACCGCCCCGATCTCCCCGGAAGTGCGCGCCCGGGTCCTCGACGCCGCCAGCGCCATCGGCTACCTCGCCAAGCGCCGCGAGAAGGCCGCCATCGCGGTGCTGCGCAGCGTGCTGCTGGCCGTCCCCAGCGACACCCTGCCCCATAACGAGCACAACCTCTATTCCTGGACCCTGCTTTCCACGCTGATGCGCGAATGCGAGCGGCGCGCCATCCACATCGTTCCGCTCGAAGTCGACAGGCCCAGGGTGAGCGGCGCGCGGCTTGTGGAGCGGGCGCGCGCCGCCAAGGTCGACGGCATCCTGCTGCTCAACGATGACCGTCGCGAACTCCTGCACGAGATCGCCGAGGCCCGCATTCCCGCCGTCCTGATGAACGGGGAGGACCAGGAGATGCAGATCGACAGCGTCACGCCCGGCAACCGCTTCGCGGCGCAATACGCCACCAACTGGCTGATCCAGCAGGGCCATCGCAGCATCATGCACCTGACCTGGGAGGGCCGCAGCACGATTCGCCGGCGCCGGGACGGCTTCCTCGATGCCTTCCGCGCCAACGGCCTGTCGCTCGAAACCGCCTATATCCATCATGCCGCCGGCTACATGCCCGAAATGGCCGAGGCCGCCATCGACCGCTGGATCGAAAGGCACGAGGGGATGGGCGGCATCACCGCCATCTTCTGCGCCGCCGACAACCTGGCGCTCGGCGTGATGAAATCCCTGCGCCGCAATAGCTTCGCCATGCCCGAGGACGTTTCCGTCATCGGCTTTGACGGGGTGGCGCTGGGAGAGCTCACCTCCCCGCCCCTGACGACGGTCAGCGTGCCGCTCGAGCACATGGGCAATGCCGCCCTGCACCTGCTCGAGCAGCGCATCGTCAACGCCAACACCGTGCTTCCGGCCCATCGCCTGGAGCTCGGGTGCAAGCTGACGATAAGGGGCAGCGCGCAGACCCTGACCAGCCGCTGACGGGGTGGAAACCAGACCATCTTCGGGAAGATCGCCACCGTAAGTAACCAGTCGGTGAATTTTTCAACCCCTGCTTCGGCGCGTTCCATGACCTGGCCGGAACACCCTAGCGCGTTGATATTCATGCCGATCTTCCATACCAGCCGCCCGACCATGACCGGCAGATGACAGCAATGAAAATTGTTTCATATTGCGCCGCTCGTTAACAGCCGCAAAGATAGGCCCGTGATCAGCACAATCGCCAATAAGCAAGGACACATTGCTGAGGCGCCGTGCCGGTCCAGGAGGGGAAGGGAGGGGCATGCAAATATTTTTGCGAGGTAGCCGAGCACTTCCAGCGAGCACCATGCGCGAGCCTATGTCACCGGTTGGTTACATGGCGACGCTCAATTGGAGGAAGACGTCAATGAATACCAGGAAATGGATCGCGACGATCGCGACGGCGGTTCTGGCGACGACGGCGATGACCGGCATCGCCTTGGCTTTTCAGGAAGCACCCATGCTGGCCGACATGGTCAAGGCGGGCAAGCTTCCTCCCGTCGATGAGCGGTTGCCCGCTCACCCGACGGTCGTGGACGCACTCTCGGTGGGCCAGTATGGCGGCACCTGGCATCGCGCCTATAGCGGCCCGGGCGACCGCTGGGGCCCGACCAAGCTGATGGAAGAGCGCGTGCTCAAATGGACGGCCGACCCGGGCGGAGAGGCCGTGCTCAAGCCGGGCTACATCGAGAGCTATTCGGTCAACGACAATTCCACCGAGTTCACCTTCACCCTGCTCGAAGGCCTCAAATGGTCGGACGGGCAGCCGGTGACCACCGAGGATGTCGAGTTCTGGTACAAGGACGTGTTCCTCAATCCCGACATCGTCCCCAATATCGACCCGACCTTTGCCCCGGGCGGCAAGCCGCTCGAGCTCAAGATCGTCGACGACCGCACGTTCACGATCAAGTTCGCCCAGCCCTATGTCTACTTCCTGCAGATCCTGGCCAAGGATTCGACGGGCGAGCCGAGCCTCGACCGCCCGAGCTTCCTGTTCCCCAAGCACTACCTGAGCCAGTTCAACAACCACTACGCCAGCGAGGACGAGCTCGCCGCCGCGGCCAAGAAGTTCGGCGTCGAGAAATGGACGGGCCTGTGGGGCTCCAAGGGCGTCGCCACCGCCTGGTGGGTCAATCCCGACCTGCCCGTGCTTACGGCCTGGAAGATCGAAACCCCGGCGCCGGCCGAAGTCGTCACCATGGTTCGCAACCCCTACTATTACGCGGTGGACCAGGACGGTAACCAGCTGCCCTATATCGACCGCATCGAGCACCGCCTGTTCCAGGACCCGGAAACGCTCAACCTGATGGTCGCCCAGGGGCAGATCGACATGCAGGCCCGCTACATGGGCCTGGACAACTACACCTTCTACAAGGAGAACGAGGCACGCGGCGGCTACAATGTCGTGTCGGGCCGCGACTCCAACGTCTGGTCGATCATCCCGAACCTGACGGTCAAGGACAAGGTCCTCCAGGACCTCTTCCAGAACCGCGATTTCCGCCACGCCCTCTCGGTCGCGGTGGATCGGGAAGCCATCGTGGACCTGACCCAGTCCGGCCTAGCCTACCCCATCCAGACGGCGCCGGTGAACGGCTCGCCCTACCACAAGGACGAGCTCTCCTCCCACTGGACCGAGTACGATCCGGACCAGGCCGACAGCCTGCTGGATTCGGTCGGCCTCACCGAACGCGACAGCGCCGGGTTCCGCCTGCGCCCCGACGGCCAGCGCCTGAGCCTGACCATCGAGGCCAACGACGCCGCCCACGCCAAGACGCTCGAGATCCTCGCCGACATGTTCGCCGATGTCGGGATCGAGCTTCTGCCGCGCGTCATCGACCGCACCCAGTGGGACAACAACCGCGACAACAACGACTTCCAGCTCCAGTGGATGCCGTTCGACCGCCTCACCTACGTGCCGGCCGACCCGCGCCTGATGCTGGGCAGCCAGTCCTACGGCAACGAATACTTCAAGTGGTACCAGACCAAGGGCGAAAGCGGCACCGAGCCGCCTGCCGACAGCGCCGTACGGGCCATGTTCGCCTCCTGGGACAAGGCCTCCCAGTCCCTGTCGGTCGAGGAAGCCGACACGGCCGTCAACCAGATGATCGCCGACTTCGTGGATGCCGGCTACGTCATCGGTGTCTATGGCGGGGGCGTGGTGGTCAACATCGTCTCGGACAAGATGCACAACGTGCAGCCCGACCTGGTCCAGGACGACATCTTCCGCGGCGTGGGCATTGCGCGCACGCAGCAGTTCTGGATGGATAAGTAAAAACCAAGACCAGATCCGGGGCGGTTCGCCGTCCCGGGTCGCCCATCGGGCTTAGGCCAACAACTGCAACAGCACTTGGCCTGGGGGAGGAACAGCCATGATCGCCTTTATCGTTCGGCGCGCCCTACTGGCGATCCCGACGCTCGCCTTTATCTCGTTCGTCGCTTTCGTGATCATCCAGCTTCCGCCGGGCGACTACATCACCGCCTACGCGGCCGAACTGCGCCACCAGGGTGAATACATCACCGAGGCGCAGGAGGCCGCGCTGCGCGCCCAGTACGGGCTCAACGACCCCATGCTGGTGCAATACTGGCGCTGGATATCCAACATCGTCTTCCGGGGCGACTTCGGCTATTCGCTGCAGTGGAACGCGCCGGTTTCCTCCCTCATCTGGGACCGGCTCGCCATCACGCTGGCGATCTCCACCCTCAGCCTCGTCTTCACCTGGATCATCGCCATCCCGGTCGGCGTCTATTCGGCGACACGGCAATATTCGGTGCTGGACTACGTCTTCACCGTCTTCGGCTTTCTCGGCAAGGGCATCCCCGATTTCCTTCTCGCCCTGATCCTGATGTGGATCAGCTTCGTCTATCTCAACCTCGACGTCGGCGGGCTGTTCTCGGCGCAGTACCAGAGCGCTCCCTGGAGCATGGACAAGTTCGTCAACCTCCTCCAGCACCTCTGGATTCCCCTGGTCGTTCTGGCGACGGGCGGCGCTGCCGGGCTCATCCGCGTCATGCGCGCCAACATGCTCGACGAACTGGGCAAGCCCTATGTCGAGACCGCCTACGCGCAGGGGTTGAGCGAAGCGCGCGTGGTCTGGGGCTATCCCGTGCGCGTGGCCCTCAACCCCTTCATCTCGACCGTGGGCTGGGCCCTGCCGGCGCTGTTCTCGGGCGACATCGTCACCGCCGTCGTCCTCAACCTGCCCACCACCGGCCCGCTGCTGCTGCAGGCCCTCAAGATGCAGGACATGTACCTGGCGGGCAGCTTCATTCTCGTGCTCAGCGTCTTCACCGTTATCGGCACGCTGGTCTCGGACATCCTTCTGGCGTGGTTCGACCCGCGCATTCGCTACGCGTGAGGTGCTCGCCATGACCGAACAGACGATCCCCTCCAACACCGACGCCAAGGGCAAGGCGAACGCTGCCGACCGCAAGGAGGAGCTGTTCACCGCCAAGCCGTGGCAGCTCATCTGGCGCCGCTTTTCCCGTCACACGCTGGCGGTGATCTCGATGTGGTTCCTGGGCCTGTTGATCGTTTCGGCGATCTTCGCCGACATGGTCGCCCCCTATAGCCCCTTCGAGGTGCAGCGCCTGCGGACCCTGGCCCCGCCCACCCCGATCCACCTCTTCCACGAGGGCCAGTTCGTCGGTCCCTTCGTCTACGGCCTGGCGCGGGAGCGCGATCCCGAGACCGCCCGCGTCACCTTCACCGCCGATACCAACAAGGTGCTGCCGATCCGCCTCTTCGTGCGGGGCGACGAATACAGCTTCTTCGGCCTCTTCACCTCCGACATCCGCCTTTTCGGCGTCGAGGACCGGCGCAACCAGATCAACCTGCTGGGCACGGACGACCTGGGGCGCGATGTCTTCTCCCGGTTGCTCCACGGCGCGCGCGTCAGCCTTTCGGCCGGCCTCGTCGGCGTCGCCTTCGCCTTCGTGCTCGGGCTCACGCTCGGCTCGATCTCGGGCTATTTCGGCGGCTGGATCGACAGCTCCATCCAGAGGCTGATGGAGTTCATCCGCTCCATCCCCACCATCCCGCTCTGGATGGGCCTGGCGGCGGCCCTGCCCGTCGCCTGGGACCCGCTCTTCGTCTACGTGCTCATCACGCTCATCCTGGCCCTCATCGGCTGGACGCACCTGGCGCGCGTCGTGCGCGGGCAGTTCTTCGCCATCCGCAACGAGGACTATGTCCTCGCCGCGCGCCTCGCCGGAGCGACCGAGTTCCGGATCATCACCAAGCACATGCTTCCCTCCATGACCTCCTACATCATCGCCGCGCTGACCCTGGCGGTGCCGGACATGATCCTGGGCGAGACGGCGCTGAGCTTCCTGGGGCTCGGCCTGCGGCCGCCCGTCGTCAGCTGGGGCGTGCTGCTGCAGGATGCGCAGAACCTGCGCTCGATCTCACTCGCCCCCTGGCTGCTTTCGCCCGGCATCGCGGTCGTGCTGACCGTGCTTGCCTTCAACTTCCTTGGCGACGGCCTGCGCGACGCCGCCGACCCCTATGGGCAGTAGAGCCATGACCAATTCCACGATGCCTGTAGAGCGGCTGCTCGACCTGGAAAACGTCCAGGTGCACTTCCCCATGCGCGAAGGCCTGGTCAAGGCGGTCAACGGGGTCTCCTACCACGTCAACAAGGGCGAGGTGCTCGGCATCGTCGGCGAAAGCGGGTCGGGCAAATCCATCACCGCCCGCGCCATCATGCGCCTGCTGCCCAAGCGCGCCGTCGATGCCGGCGGCACCATCCGCTTCCGTCCGCGCGACGGGGAGGAAATCGAACTCTCTGCCCTTTCACGCAACAGCCGCGCCATCCGGCAGGTGCGCGGCAACCATATCGGCATGATCTTCCAGGAGCCGATGACCGCGCTCTCCCCGGTCCATACCATCGGCACCCAGATCATGCGCACCATCCAGTTGCACAAGGGCCTCTCCCGGTCCGCCGCGCGCGAGAGGGCCATCGATCTCCTCGCCAAGGTGCGGCTGCCGCGCCCGGCCGAGCTGGTCGATGCCTATCCGCACCAGCTTTCGGGCGGCATGCGCCAGCGCGCCATGATCGCGCTCGCCATCTCGTGCGACCCGAGCCTGCTGATCGCGGACGAGCCCACCACGGCGCTCGACGTGACGACCGAGGCGCAGATTCTCGATCTGCTCAAGCAGCTCCAGGCCGAACTGGGCATGGCGATCATCTTCATCACCCACAATTTCGGCGTGGTGGCCGACATCGCCGACCGCGTGTCGGTGATGTATCTGGGTCGCATCCTCGAGACGGCGAGCGTGGATGACATCTTCTATGAGCCCAAGCACCCCTATACCCAGGCCCTCCTGCGCTCGATCCCGCGGCTCGGGGTCGACCAGGGCCGGCGCCTCCCCACAATTCCCGGCATGGTGCCGGACCCCTTCAGCGTGCCGCAGGGATGCGAGTTCCATCCGCGCTGCAGCCACGCCCGCGCCGGGCTCTGCGATGTGAAAGCCCCGCCCGAACGGCGTTTCGGCAGCCAGATGTCGCGTTGCCACATCGCCGACCAGTTTGTGCAGGAGCCCGTCCATGTCTGACCTTTCCGCCGGTGCGGCCACCCTGCCGGACGACGTGCTGATCTCGGTGCGCAACCTCAAGAAATACTTCCCCATCCAGGCCGGATGGCTCCGCCGCAAGGTCGGGGACGTCAAGGCCATCGACGATGTCTCCCTCGATATCCGCAAGGGCGAGACGATGGGATTGGTCGGGGAATCCGGCTCGGGCAAGTCGACCGTCGCGCGGCTGATGCTGCGCGCCTATTCGCTGACGGGAGGCAGCATCCTCTTCCGGCAATCGGATGGTTCGGTGATCGATGTCTCCAACCTCACCGACCGGCAGATGCGCTCGCTGCGCCGCGAGATGCAGATGATCTTCCAGGATCCCTATTCCTCGCTCAATCCGCGCATGAACCTGCTCGAACTGGTGGGCGAGCCGCTGGTGATCCACGGCGTGGGCACCCAGGCCGAAATCCGCGACCGGGTGGCCGAACTGCTCGAAGTGGTGGGGCTGCGTCCCGAGTTCCTCAACCGCTACCCCCACGCCTTTTCGGGCGGCCAGCGCCAGCGCATCGGCATCGCCCGCGCCCTGGCGCTCAACCCCAGCTTTATCGCGGCCGACGAGGCGGTCTCCGCGCTCGACGTCTCGGTCGCCGCGCAGAACATCAATCTTCTGCAGGACCTGCAGGAAAAGTTCGGCCTCACCTATCTCTTCATCACCCATGACCTGGGCATGGTCGAGCACATCGCCGACCGGGTGGGCGTGATGTACCTGGGGCGGCTGCTCGAGGTCGCGCCCACCGAGCAGCTTTTCAGCAAGCCGCTCCATCCCTATACGGAAGCCCTCATGGCCGCCGTGCCGCAACCGGACCCGCGAGGCAACCGGACGCGAAAGCGCGTGCCGCTCAAGGGCGAGATCGCCAACGCGGCCAACCCGCCTGCAGGCTGCGCCTTCCATCCGCGCTGCCCCTACGCGCAGCCCCGTTGCAGCGCCGAGGTTCCCGCGCTCCGGGCGGTCGAGGGCGGCAGGCAGGTGCGCTGCCATTTTGCCGAGGAGCTGTCCCTGGCCGGAGCCGTGGCGTGACCGACATTTCCGTGGAGGCCGATGGCGAACTGGCGGCCCGCTATGCGCCGCGCCTCTTGCTCGATGCGCGCGAGCCCTACCGGCCGGTGGCCTACGGCTATACGCTCTTCCGCGAACCCGGCCAGTCGCCGTCCTCCAAGTTCCGGGTGGAACCGGCGGGCGCGCTCGCCATCGAATACGCCATCTATTACGACTGGGATATCGGGCACCTCTACGACCTCGAACACGTCTGGGTGCATGTCGATACCCAGGGGCAGATCGTCCTGGTCGAGGCCTCCGCCCATGGCGGCCGCCGGGTGATGGACGCGGGCCGCGGCAAGGCCCGGATGCTGGACGGACACCCGGCCATCTACGCCGAGGCCGGCAAGCATGCCCACTGGGCCGCCCCAGAGCACATGAGCGCCGCCGACCGCGAGAAGCTGGCGGTTCTCTGCGGCCCGGCCGCCGGCATCGAGGGCGTCCATCTGGGCAACCCCTTCGCCGAGCGCGGCGACTATCTGGCGAGCGAAGAGGACCACCGCCTCGCCCGGCTCCGGATGCGCCATGACGCCTTCGTGCCGAGCCACGACTACCTGCCGGTCGCCGACATGCCCGCGCTCATGCCCTGGGCCGACCTCCGGGCCGCCATTCCCGACCGCGTCCGTGCCGAGCTCGCGCGGCTGCGCGCAGGCCTGCCGCGCTTCGGCGCCATCCTGCTCGATTGCGGCGACACGCTGGTCGATGAGCGCACCGAGATAAAGCAACCGGGAAGCGAAGTGGTCCTGCGCGGCGACCTCATTCCCGGCGCGGCCGGCATGGTGCACACACTCAAGGCGCTCGGCTATCCCCTCGTCCTGGTGGCCGACGGACCGCGCCAGAGCTTCGTCAACCTTCTGGGCCAGCACGGGCTCTGGGAGCTTTTCGATGCCCATGTGATCTCCGAGGATGTCGGCGCGCTCAAGCCCGACGCCCGCATGTTCGATACGGCTCTCGCCGCCATCGGGCTCACCCGCGCCGACGCCTGGCGTTGCGTGATGGTGGGCAACAACCTTTCGCGCGACATCAAGGGCGCCAACGCCCTGGGCATAACCTCGATCTTCATGGCCTGGTCGACCCTTCGGACCCACGAGCCCATTGACGAGACCGAACAACCCGATTTCAGGATCGAGGCGCCAGGCGACCTGCCGGTGCTCCTCGACAGCCTCGAGCCCCTGCTGCGCTTCAAGGGGCGAAGCCCCATGCCGAAAGCCGTTTCATGACCGCACCATTGATGACCATCGCCCGGGGAAACAGTGTCACCGCCTGGGAGCTGTCCCCGGTCGAGGCGACCTACTACCCGGGCCAGCCGGCCAAAGCCCGCGATCCGCAGAACTACAAATACGTGAACGGCTTCGTCGATGTCGGCGACCTGCCATGCCGGGTCGCGACCTGGCGCGACGTGGCCACGCGCACCGTCACGTTGCGCACCGACTGGCCGGTCGAAAGCCTTTACCTCCCCGGCAGCAACCGGCGGGTAGAGTTCAGCCAGTTCCGCCATCGCCCGACGCGGCTGGCGCGCTGGTGCCGCACGACGCTGGCAGCCCCGGAGGATCGCTATTGCTCCTTCCGCCTCGAGACGCGCGGCGGCGTGCACATCTGGGTGGACGGCGAACTTGCCGGCCGCTTTGAGCCCTATACCCGCAACCACACGCAGCAGACGGTCGTCCACCTGCCGATCAGGGCCAGCGGCAGCGAGATCGTGGTGCTGACCGAGGACATGGCGGAGCGCGATACCAACTGGTTCTTCGAGTTGGTGCTGCTCGACGCCGTCGCGCTGGAAATCCACCTGCCCGGGGCGCGGCTGGGCGACAAGGTCGAGACCCTCAAGGCCCTCTCGACGCAGGTGCGCACCAGCGGCGACGTCATCACCGGGGACGAGGCTGTGACCCTCCTCTTCGATACGCCCTCGAGCCTTCCGGTGGACATCCGCGCCCGGGTCAAATCCACCTCTCATACCCATGCCACGCTCCTCGACCGGACGGTCGCGCTACCGGCGGGCGTTACCGAGGTGACGCTGTGCAAGGGCCGCGACCTTCCCGACGGCTACCATTCGCTCGAGCTCGAGTTCATCGCCGGCGACAGTCGCGTCACCCGTACCATCGGCTGTCCGATCCTGGGCGCGATCGCCCCGGAGCAGCTGGGCGCCGACCTTGCGGCGCGCAAGGCCAGGGCTCTCGAACATGCTGCGCTGCACGGCGAGTTGCGCATGGGCACGGCGGTGGCGCTGCTCGAAACCGGCCGCTCCGACGACCCGCGCCTGCGCCCCATCATCGAAGAAACGCTTCTCGCCATCGAGGAGCATCGCGACTGCGCCGACTTCGTGTCGGTGCCGCTGCTCTGGGCCTGGATGCGGCACGGCTCCGCCTTCCCGCCCGACCTGGCCGAGCGCATCCGAACCACCCTGCTCGGGTTCCGCTATTGGGTCGACGAGCCGGGCAATGACGTGATGTGGTTCTGGAGCGAGAACCACGCGCTGTGCTTCCACGTCTCCCAGTTGCTGGCGGGCCTGAGCTTTCCCGAGGACATCTTCACTGCCTCGGGCCGAACCGGTAACGAGCAGGCCACCATTGCCATCGAGCGGCTGGAGCGCTGGCTGGATTCGGTCGAGGAAGAAGGGCTGGCCGAATGGAATTCAGCCGCCTATTACCCGGTCGATTTCATCGGCTTGCTGGCCCTGGTGGAACTTGCCCCCCAAGCCATCGCCGACCGCGCCCGTCAATTGTGCGACCGCATCTTCACCATGGTCGCGCTCCACACCCTGGCCGGGGTTCCGTCCGGCTCGATGGGCCGCGCCTATGACAAGGAATTGCGGGCGGGTCCGCTGACCGAACTCGCCCCTTTTGCCGCGGTGGCCTTTGGCGAGGGATGGCTCAACCAGGGCGTCGCGTCGCTTCCCCTTTTTGCCGCCGGCGGCTACGCGCCCCCCGATGAAATCTCGTCCTATGTCGAGCCGGCCCCGGGCAAGGTGCTGACGGCGCGTTACAGCCAGGGCTTCGGCCCCGCCGCGCTGCTTACGCTCTACAAGACCCGGCACGTCCAGCTTTCGACCAATAGCGGCGCCCAGCCCGGTGGGCACGGCCATCAGCAGCACGTGCTCGACCTGCGCTTTGCCAGCCACCCGATGGCGCGCAGCTGGCTCAACCATCCGGGCGAGGACGACCCCTGGGGCCAGCAGCGCCCCTCCTACTGGGCCGGCAACGGCGTTCTCCCCCGCGTCGGCCAGCATCGCAATGCCGCCCTGGTGCTCTATCAGCTCGGCGCGCAGGCGCGGCTCGACTTCACCCATGTCTATGCCGCGCGCGCCGGGCTCACGCATCACCTTGTGGGCGACACCCTGATCCTTGAGAGCCACGACGGAGGCCTTGTCGCCTATAAATCGACAGGTCCGTTGCAGCCGATCACCACCGGCCCGGGCGCAGGCATCGAATATCGCAGTCTCGGCCCCCGGCAGGGCTGGGCGGTTCTGGTTGCCGAAGGGCAATCGCTTGACGCCTTTGCCGCCTATCTCGGCCAATGCCGGCTGCGGCTGGGCAGTGGCGGCGATACGCTGGAACTGGAAAGGCCCGATGCGGCGACCTTGACGCTCGACTGGGGACAAGGCCTCCTCTTCGGCGAGCAAACCCACGAACAAGGCTTCCCCGGCGTCTTTCCCGCCGTCACCCTGGAAGACCTTCCCTAGACCTTTCGCACACGGCCTGCCGCCAAATCGCACCTGGATCAACATGCGCCTCGAAAAACTCGATCATCTCCTCTCACGGCTGCGGGACCGGATTTTCACGCGGCTCGACATGCCGCTGCCGCTGCGGTTCCGCCGCGGCCTGCCGGAGGAGCGCGCCGGGATCATCGGGCAGGACCCGGCCGGCTGGGATCGGGTCGGGCCCGAACTTTCCTGGGGGGAGCCCGAAAGCTACTTCTGGTTCGCCACCGGGTTCGCGCTGCCCGAGGCTGCCGCCGGCCGCCGCATCTACCTGCGGGTGGATGCCCAGTTCGGCAACACACGCGGACGCTCGGACCCGCAATGCCTCGTGCGGGTCAACGGCACGATCGCCCAGGGCGTGGACGGCAACCATCGAGAACTGCTGCTCACCGAGGCGGGCGAGCCTGGGACGCACTACGACATCCTGCTCGAAGCGGGGACCATCGAGGACCGGCGCCAGCACGGCATGACCATGTCGCTCATGGTGCACGACCCGCTGGTCGAGAAGGTCTTTTACGATCTGAGCGTGCCGCTCAACGTGGCCCGTCTCCTCGCTGCCGACGATCCGCGCCGCCATTTCATCGTCACCCGCGTCGATGCCGCCCTCAGATGCGTCGACTTCCGGCCCGGCGACGCGGCGCGTTTCGCCGCCTCCCTTGAGCAGGCCGAGCAAATCGCGGCCGAGATCTATGCCGCCCAGGATTTCGAGAAGAAGCCGGTCATCACCGTGACCGGGCACACCCATATCGATGTCGCCTGGCTCTGGCGCATCCGGGAAACGCGCCAGAAGATGGCGCGCTCCATGTCCACCGCGCTCGCGTTGATGGAGCAGTACCCGGACTACCGCTTCATGTACAACCAGGGGGTGCTGCTGGACTACCTGTCCGAGGACTACCCCGAGATCTTCGCCCGGCTCAAGGAGCAGGTGGCGGCCGGCCGCTTCGAGATCGAGGGCGCCCTCTGGCTCGAACCGGACGCCAACATCACCAACGGGGAATCCTTCGTCCGCCATATCCTCCACGGCTTCGCCTATCACGAGCAGACCTTCGGGGTGAGCCCGCGCATCTTCTGGCTGCCCGATACCTTTGGCTATTCGGCCGCCCTGCCGCAACTGATGAAGCTCTCGGGGGTGGATGTCTTCATCACCCACAAGCTAAGCTGGAACGACACCAACCGCATGCCCAACGAGACCTTCCACTGGGAAGGGATCGACGGCAGCACGGTGGCCGCATATTTCCTGACCACCCAGCCCTATACCGCCACCGGCTTCGGCACGACCTATTGCCCCGACATCAAGCCCACCCATGTCATGGGCACCTGGCGCCGCCACGGCCAGCAGGAGCTCAACGACGAACTGTTCCTCGTCTATGGCCACGGCGACGGCGGCGGCGGGCCGACCCGCGAAATGCTCGAGAACATCCGCCGCATGGAAAAGGGCATCCCCGGCTGTCCTTCCGTGCGCCACGAACACATGCGTCCCTTCTTCGAGCGACTGCTCAGGCGCATGGCGGACCGCCCCGATGACTTTCCCACCTGGGTGGGCGAGCTCTATCTCGAGTATCACCGCGGAACGCTGACCTCGGTCGCCAAGAACAAGCGCAACAACCGGCTTGCCGAACAGGCGCTGCGCGAACTCGAGGCTCTCGCCGTCCTCGCCCGAGAGCGCCTCGGGCTGGCCTACCCCACCGCCGAGTTGCATGCGCTCTGGCGCATCGTTCTGCTGAACCAGTTCCACGACATCCTGCCCGGCTCTTCCATCGGCGCGGTGTTCGACGACAGCGACCGCGACTATGACGATTTCTTCGCCCGTGCTTCGGCGCTGCGCGACCAACTCGCCGGAGGCTTCGCCCCGGTTGGGGAACATGTGCTCTTCAACACTCTGGGTCGGCCGCGCGACGGCCTGCTCGAACTCGAGGCCGACGGGCCGCTGGAGGTGAGCGTGGGCGAAACCAGCCTGTCGACCCAGGCCGCCCATTCCCCCGACGGCGCGATCCGTCAGGTCGTTCCGATCCGCGCGCTGCCGCCACTGTCGGCCACCCCCGTGACCCTCAAGCCCGGATCGGCCGCGTCGGGCAACTCTGGCCTCAAGGTCAGCGAACGGCTGCTCGAGAACGATGCGATCAGCGTGCGGTTCGACGAAAAGGGTCGGATCGTCTCGCTGTTCGACAAAAAGATCGGACGCGATCTCATCGTGCCCGGAACGCTCTCCAACCGGCTCCAGGCCTATCGGGACATGCCGGTCGAGTACGACGCCTGGGATATCGACGAAAGCTTCGAGGATCAGGTCTGGGACATCGACGAACTGGTCTCGGCCCGGGTCGTCGAGACCGGCCCCTACCGCGCCGCGATCCGCTTCGAATGGCGCTATGAGCGCTCGAGGCTGGTGCAGGTCGTATCGCTGGAGGCGGGAAGCAGGCGGCTCGACTTCGACAGTTTCATCGACTGGCACGAGCACGACACGCTCATCAAGGCCGCCTTCCCGCTCGACCTCCTGGTGCGCGAAAGCATCGCCGAAATCCAGTTCGGCCACGTCCGCCGCCCCGCGCACCGCAACACCTCATGGGACCGGGCCCGGTTCGAGACCGTGATGCACCGTTGGGTGGACGTCTCCGAACCAGGGTTCGGCGCCGCTTTCCTCAACGACAGCAAATATGGTTACGACCTCAAGGGCGGCACCATGCGGCTGACGCTCCTCAAGTCGCCGACCTATCCCTGGCCGGAGGCCGACCAGGGCGAACACCGCTTCCGCTATTCCCTGCGCGTCCATGAAGGGCTGGCCGAGGACGACATTCCCGGAGAAGCCGAAGCCTTCAACCTGCCGCTGCGCCTGGTTGCGGGCACAAGCGGGAGGGGCTCGCAAGTCGCTTCGCTTCTCAAGGTCGAGGGAACGGGCGTGACGCTCGAGGCCCTCAAGCTCGGCGAGGATGGCGAGGGCATCGTCGCCCGCCTCTGGGAGACTCACGGACGCGCCACACAAGCCCTGCTGCACCTGCCGCCCGGCACCGTGAGCGCCGATCTCGTCAACCTGCTGGAGCGTTCCCCGACCCCGCTCGAGATCGTCGACGGCACGGTGCGGCTGGTTTTCGCCCCCTTCCAGATCGTCACCGTCAAGCTCGGTCGCTAACCCCAACAAAGGCCGGAGGCACCATGATCCCGCCCATTCCCGACGCGCTGCCACCCCTTGCCGGCATCGGCGGCGGCATCTGGCTCAAGGGCGATTGGCACCTCCACTCGCGCCATAGCACCGACTCCACCAACAATCCGCAATCCAAGATCATCGGCTTTGCCGAGCGCATGGGCTTCGATTACCTGGCGATCACCGACCACGACGTGCATGTGGGGGGCGCGGTGGCCCAGCACACCTGGGCGGACCCCGAATTCCGCTCGGACCAGGTCCTGCTTTTCTATGGCGCCGAACTGACGGCGGCGCGGGGCCACATCAACATCCTGTCTGCCGAACCCTACGACCACCAGCGCATGTTCGATGCGCGCGACGACCGGGACTGGAACATCCTCAAGGTCAAGCATGCGCTGGGCGTGCACATGTCGGCCAACCACCCCAGCACGAAGAACCACTATGGCTATTCCTTCGATCTCGCCGACTCGGTCGAGATCTGGAACGGCTGCGTCTGGCCCAAGAACGTGCCCGGAGTGCGGATCTGGGACGACATGCTCAAGTCCGGTCGCATGCTCGGCGCGCGCGGCGGCAGCGACTCCCATCACGGCGTCCCCGACACACCCGACCGGATCGTCCCGCAATCGGTCGAAGCCAGCGCCAACTATGTCGGCACGCCGACCACCTGGATCTACGCTGCGGCGCGCACCAAGCGGGCGATCCTCAGGGCGCTCGAACAGGGCAAGGCTTCGATCAGCGCCAACCCCTACAATCCGCGCGTCGAATTCTACGCCGACCTGGACGGCGACGGCGTCGTGGACATGATGATGGGCGATAACGCAAAGCCCAGCGGACGGCCGGTGACCTTCGAGGTGCGGCTGGTGGGCGGTGGCATTGCGGGCGCGAACTATGCCGTCCGCGTCATCAAGAATCGCGATCCCTTCGCAAGCCTCATCACCGACGCCACGACGCGCTCGGTGCAATTCACCGACACCCCGGGGATCGGCGAGCGCAACTACTACCGCGTCGAAATCGAAGGCCCCCAGGCCCCCTACCCGGAAGTGCCCAACTCGATGGCGCAAAGCCTCAACATGATCGCCCTCTCCAACCCGCTCTATTTCAACTACGACCCGGGATTCTAGGGGAGTAGCGGGCTGACCGGGAGGCCGGGTGCCTTGGCAACGCACACCCCCTCCCCGATTGCCGTCAGTCGGAAAACAGTTCCGGGTGGGCCTGGGCCAGTCGTGGGAGCGACAGCAGGATTTCGCTCAGGTGCGTGCGCGTCGCCGCTTCCGCGTCGTCGGGCGCATGTCGGGCGATGGCATCGACGATGGCCGCATGCTGGCCGACGAGAACGTCGATGGGTGTCGCATCCGGCATGGACAGGTGGCGGACGCGGTCCATCTGCGCCTTGAGGTTTTCGAGAACGCGCCACGCGTAGTCGGAATCGACCGAATAGGCGAGGGACTGGTGGAAGCTCTCGTCGAGCCTGAGGAACTCGATGTGGTCGCCCTGCCGCTCGGCGTTCCGTTGGGCCTCGAGGATGCGTCGGAATTCCTCGATCCTTTTGGGCGACGCCTCTAGCGCCGCCTTGCGCACGACGGCCACTTCAATCGCCTCGCGGACGAAGCGTACGTTCTGGACCTGGCGGATCGAGATGAGCATCACGAAGGTGCCCCTCTGCGGGCGAATCTCGACCAGGCCGACCTCCGCAAGCTTGATGAAGGACTCGCGCACCGGTTGCCTCGACACGCCCAGTTGCCGCGCGACCTCGGCTTCCGAGATCGGGTTGCCCGGCCGCAGCTTCAGCTGAACGATGGCTTCGCGTAGCGCGTCGAAAACACGGTTCGCCATGCGGCCCTGTCGGGTCGTGTGGCTATCGTCATCGAGCGGAAAAAGTTCGTCTGTCGTGCTCATGTTGACTCTCAACATACTACCATACTAGCATACTGACAATCGGCTTATGGCCGAGAAGGGAGGAAAGAATGAAACGCATTGCCCTAGAGGCCCTCGTTGCCGCTGGTGCGCTCGTGATCGCCACACCGAGCGCCGTCTTTGCAGTCGACTACACGCTTAGCGTCAATACGGCACTCGCCACCTCGGACCCGCTCTACAAGGGACTGGAGAGCTTCGTGTCGGGAGTGGCGGAAGCGAGCGGGGGACGGCTTGAAGTAAAGCTGTTCCCGAACTCGCAGCTCGGCCCGGACGAGGACGTCCTCGAACAGGCTCGGGCCGGCGCCCCCGTTGCAGTTATCGTCGACGGCGGTCGCCTGGCGACCTACGTGAACGAGTTCGGCATCATGGGAGCCCCTTACCTGGCGGATGGCTATGACGGCGTCAGGCGCGTTTCGGTGTCGCCCCTTTTCGAGGAATGGGTAACCAAACTCCACGACTCCGCGCAGCTCCAGGTGCTCAGCTTCAACTGGTGGCAGGGCGAACGACATCTTTGGACCAACAAGGAAGTGAAGACGCCAGCCGACCTGGCCGGCGTCCGGATGCGCACTCCGGGGGCGCCGGTGTGGACCGAGACCGTCACTGCCATGGGTGCCGTGCCCACGCCGATGCCCTTTGCCGATGTCTACTCTGCCCTCCAGCAGAACGTGATCGACGCCGCCGAGGCGCAGCTTCCGGCTGGTCAAGGCGCCAAGCTGTTCGAAGTGACGAAGTATCTGACCAAGACCGGCCACATCAATCTGATAACCGGGATGGTGACGAGCGGAAGCTGGTTCGACTCCCTGCCGGCGGACTTGCAGAAAGTGCTCCGCGACGAGGCCCTCAAGGCAGGCGACGTGGGATCCTACGGCACGCGCGACGCCCTTGCAAAGATCGAGGACGAACTCAAGGCATCGGGGATGACGGTCAACCAGGTCGACACCCAGGTCTTCAAGGACGCGACCGCCGTCGTCTACGAGAAGCTTGGATATGGCGAGCTGCGGGACAAGGTCCAGCAGATCGCGGCCGGCAACTAACCCATCTCGAACTCACTGCGGGGAGGAGGGAGTTCCCTGCGCCCCCTCCCGGACAGGACCCATGCTGCTCAAGCGCCTTGATCAAGTGGAGTATGCGCTGGCCGCGCTGCTGCTCGCCACTATCGTCATCCTCGTCTTCTCGGCCGCCCTGATGCGATTCTTCGGTCATCCGCTCATCTGGTCGGTGGACATGGCCCAGTTGCTGTTCATCTGGTTGTGCATGTTCGGCGCGACCCGCGCCCTGAGGACCAAAAGCCATCTGGGTATAGACATCCTGGTGCGCTACCTGCCGCACAAGCAGCGTTTTTGGCTGGAGCTCGCGCTTTCAGCGCTGATCCTGGCCTTCCTGGCCATGCTGACCGTCGAGGGTATCCGCCTGACGCTTCTCAACCTGGCACGCCGGTTCGGCGACAGCGGTATCAGCTACGGCTGGGTCACCGCCGCCGTCCCGGCGGGATGCGTGATGCTGGCGATCGCGCTGGTCGTCAACATGGTGCGGGCATGGAGACGCCGAAGCGATGGGGAGACCCTGGTCTACTCGCGTTCGGACTCCGAGATCGCCCAAGCGGTGGAGCACTGAGGCATGCTCCTTATCACCATCACCTTCTTCGCCCTGATGTTTCTCGGGCTCCCGGTGGCCTTCGCGATCGGCATGTCGGGCTTCCTCTTCTTCATGACCACCCAGACCATGCCCATGTCGATCGGGGTGCAGAAGATCGCCACCATGAGTCAGAGCTTCCCTCTGCTTGCGGTGCCGTTCTTCGTGCTGTCCGGTCACCTCATGAACGAGAGCGGCATTACCCAGCGCCTGTTCAAGTTCTCCCATATCGCCGTCGGCTGGATGGCGGGTGGTCTCGGCCAGGTCGCGATCGTCCTCTCCACCCTGATGGGAGGCGTCTCCGGCTCCGCCGTTGCGGATGCAGCCATGGAGGCGCGCGTCCTTGGGCCGAGCATGACCCGGCAGGGTTACGGAAAGGGCTTTTCCGCTGCGGTCATTGCCGTTGGTTCCCTTATCACCGCCACCATCCCTCCCTCGATCGGCCTCATCCTCTATGGCTATGTCGGCAACGTTTCGATCGGGCGACTGTTCATCGCCGGCGTCATCCCCGGGCTGCTGATGATGGCGGGCATGATGCTCACCACCTACCTGATCGCCAAGCGCCGCGGCTACGTGGTCGCCGATACCGAAAAGCCCAGTTTCCGCGCGCTTGTCAGCGCCGCCTGGCAGGCCAAGTGGGCCCTGCTCTTTCCCGTCGCCTTGCTCGTGACCATCAGGGGCGGGGTTTTCACCCCATCGGAAGTGGGCGCGTTCGCCGTCGTCTATGCCGTCCTGGTCGGCTTCCTGCTGCACCGCGACATGACCTGGGCAAAGCTCGGGCGCGCCTTTTCCCACGCCATCTCCGACATCGGCCTCATCATGATCATCATCCTGATGTCGGGCATGGTGGGATTTGCCATCATCTACCTGCAGGTGCCGCAGGGTATCTCTTCGTGGATGCTGTCCGGGATCACTCAGCCCCAGCTGATTGTCCTTGCAATCCTGCTGTTCCTGTTGATCGCCGGCTTCTTCATCGAAAGCACGGTTCTGGTGCTCCTGCTCACGCCGATCTTCGTGCCGGTAGCGACGGCCGCGGGTATCGACCCGGTGCATTTCGGCATCCTGATGATGAGCATCGTCACGCTTGGCGGCATGACGCCGCCGGTCGGCGTCGCCATGTTCGCCGTGTGCTCGCTCATGGGCGTCCGCATCGAGGAATATACGATCGAGGCATTGCCGTTTATCGGAACGGTTATCCTCATCATCCTCATCCTGCTCTTTTTTCCCGAGCTGGTGCTGTGGCTGCCCCGCCTCGCCTTCGGCAGCTAGGAGATCGACGATGAAGCAGACTTGGCGCTGGTTCGGTCCGCCCGATGTCGCAAAGGTGGACGACATCGTTCAGGCCGGCGCTGAAGGCGTGGTAACGGCCCTTCACCACATCCCCAACGGAGTTGCCTGGCCTTTCGAGGAAGTGACGCTGCGGCAAAGGCAGGTGGGCCTTCGCGCGGATGGATCGCCCTCGGGGCTGGCCTGGGACGTGGTGGAAAGCCTTCCTGTTTCCGAGGAAATCAAAAAACAGAAGGGCGAGTGGCGCGAGCACATTGCCAGCTACAAGGCGTCGCTGGAAAACATCGCTCGCGCCGGCATCGAAGTCGTTTGCTACAATTTCATGCCCGTTCTCGACTGGACCCGCACCGCGCTCCGCCACCGCGTGCCCAATGGCGGCACGGCCATGCGCTTCGACATCAACGATTTCGCCGTCTTCGATATCCATATCCTGGCTCGCGCCGGAGCCTCGGAGGACTTCAGCGAAATGGTTCGGCTCGAAGCTGCAAGACGCTTCGAGAAACTGAGCGATGCCGAGCGCGAGCGGCTGGCACGCAGTGTAACCATGGGCCTGCCGGGCTCCACGGAGAGCCTCTCCATCGCCGACGTGCGGTCGCATCTGGAAGAGTATGACCACATCTCATCCGATAGGCTCCGCGAGCATTTCGTCGATTTTCTCAGCGAGGTGGTGCCCGTAGCCGAGAGGCTGGGGCTGCGGCTATGCTGTCACCCAGACGACCCGCCGTTTCCCCTCCTCGGACTTCCCCGCGTCATGTCGACCGAAGCCGACTACACCTATCTCATGGCGAAGGTGAACTCCCCGGCGAACGGCATCACCCTCTGTTCAGGCTCGCTCGGCGCGCGCCCCGACAACGATCTTCCCGGCATGATGAAACGTCTGGGCGACAGGGTTCACTTCATCCACCTCCGCAACGTCAAACGCGATGGCAGCGACATCGCCGGCTCGTTCGTGGAAGCCGAGCATCTGGCGGGCGATACGGACATGGTCGCATTGATCGCCACGATCATCGCAGAGGAGCGCCGCCGCAAGGCCGCGGGCCGGTCCGACCACCAGATCCCGATGCGCCCCGACCACGGCCAGGATATTCTCGACGATCTGACGCGGAACTCGCAGCCCGGCTACCCCACTATCGGGCGCCTGAAGGGACTGGCCGAACTGCGCGGCGTCATCACCGCGCTCGAGCACCAGCAATTCGGTCTCGAGGGCTCCGAGCGCCGATAGTCGCAAAGCCTCCTCGCGCGTCGAGGAGGCCGCGACCAATGCCGAGCGAAACCCGTTACGGGGTCGTTCGAAGTCAGTTCGTAAAATCTGGGGAAGGGATTGGTTGCGGGGGCAGGATTTGAACCTGCGACCTTCAGGTTATGAGCCTGACGAGCTACCGGGCTGCTCCACCCCGCGCCAATCTGGAAGGCGTCTTTCAAGGCGGCCATCGCCGCGACGCAGGGCGTATATAGGCAACCCGGCCGCCGATCACAAGCGTAAAGTCGGCTGGCGTGACAGTTTTTTGAACCTGGCTCCGCCGGAGCCTCCCAACACGCCCGCAGTGCCTGGCTTTTCCGGGCTATGTCGCGGCCAGAGGATTGAAACTGCTGGGGAAAACCGGGGCATCTGCCCCGTTCTGCCATACCAGCGGCGCCCATTGCTCGCTGCGAGGAAAAAACAAAAACGGCTTTCGGGCGGCCGGCCGAGATTGGTCGACCGTTTCTCGACTGATCTACTAGAGTATTGCATCCTCATGGATGTCGGCACCGGGGTTTCCCTCCCTTTTCCCCGCGCCGCCGGATTGCCTCGCCGGCCGATTCCTCAGGGCCGGCGAGGCCCTTCAACCGGGTAACGAGAGCGCCAGGGAGCGCAAATGATGATCCACCATTTCGGCATCCTGCAGCCGCCCGAGGGCAAGGCGATCAACGGCCGGAAACCGTTTTTCGGCGGCGCCGAAAGCCGCGAGCGCGAAGACGGGCTATCCCGCCTCGAACGTGACTTCGCCCTTCTCGGCCTCGGCTGGACCGGGCTCGATACCGATCGCGCCGCGGAGGAACGTCCCCGCTTCGTAAGGCTGGTGATGCCGCCCTATCTTTGACGTCGAGCCAATCGCCTTTGCCGCGACGGAACGCTAGAACAGGAATCAGCGTCTTCGACCCGGTGGCACCATGACCGTTCTCGCAAGTTTCCTGCCGCTTATCTGCTTCCTGCTCTATCCGCTGGTGGTCGAGCGCCTGGAGGCGAAACATCCTACCCTTTCGGCCCTGATGAGCCGCCACCGCCTGCGCTGGGTCAACAACGCGGTCAGCCGCGATACCCCGATGGACGCCATCCTCTCGGGCAACCTGATGAGTTCGGTGTCTTTCTTCGCCTCGACCACCGTGCTGCTGATCCTGGCGCTCTTCGCCGTCTTCGGGCAGCTTTCCGCGCTGCGCTCGGCCACCGAGCATCTCCAGCCGCAACTCACCCAGTTCGACCTCGAGCTGCACCTGGCCGCCGTCCTCGCCATCTTCGTGGTGGCGTTCCTCGCCTTCACGCTCTCGCTGCGCAACTTCAATCATTTCTGCATCATGCTGGGCGCTGTCCAGCACGACGGCAGCGCTACCGCGGAGGAAATCCGGGTCATCGCCGCCCTCAACACCATCGGCGCGCGCAACTTCAACCACGGCATCCGGGCTTACTACTTCGCCATGGCCAGCCTGGCCTGGTTCGCTTCGCCCTGGCTGGCCATCGCCACGACCATCGTGATCATCGGCGTCCTCGCCTATCGCGAGTTCTTCTCGACTTCGCGCCACCTCATCGATTCAATCACCGCAAAGTAAGAGGCCGCCGGACGAACCGGCGGCCTTCAAGGCGGGCGGACAAGGATCAGTTGCTGATCTTGTCCTTGCTCTTGGACTTGGTGATCGGCGTCGGCTCGCTCGTATCGCCGGCGGGGGTCGACGTATCGTTCTGGAGGCGATTGAGGTTCTCCACGCCCAGCTCGTACCCCTGGTCCGCCGAGAGCTGGTACCAATGGAGGGCTTCCTCCCTGTCGGCCTTCACGCCCAGGCCATTCTCGTAGATGTGGCCCATGTTGTTCTGTCCGATCGGCTGGCCGGCATCGGCCGCCATCTTGGTCCATTCGAGGGCCTTGGCATAATCGACATCGGTTCCCGTGCCGTTGAGATAGAGCAGACCGAGATTGACCGCCGCCCGCATCTCGCCGCCATTGGCGGCCTTTTCGTAGAGTTCGATGGCCTTGTCGTAGTCCTGCTTGACCCCGCGCCCGTCTTCATAGAGCAGGGCGAGGTTGTGCTGGGCCAGGGCAAGGTCCTGGTCCGCCGCCTGCTGGTAGAGCTCGGCCGCGCCTTCGACATCGGTCTCCACGCCCATGCCGTTTTCCTTGAGGAACCCGAGGTTGTTGAGCCCGTACATGTCACCCTGGTCGGCTGCCGCCTGATAGAGTTCGGCCGCGCGGGCATCGTCGACCTCCACACCCAGCCCATCCTGGTAGATCTTGCCCAGGTTGACCTGCCCGGAGGCATCGCCGTGGTCGGCGGCGCGCTGGAACCAGGCCGCCGCCGCGATGTAGTCGCGCTCGACCCCCAGGCCTTCCTGGTACATCAGGCCGAGGTTGGACTCGGCGCGCGGCAGGCCCTGCTCGGCCGCGGCGCGATACCAGCGCTGCGCCTGATAGGAATCCTGGTCGACCCCGTCGCCATAATCATAGGAAAGCCCGAGGCTGTTCTGGGCCGGCGCGAACCCCTGGTTGGCTGCCTGCTGGAGCAGTTCGGCGCCATGCTCCATGTCCTTGTCCACGCCCTGCCCCATGATGAGCATGTCGCCAAAGGTGGTGAGCGCGAGGAGGTTCCCCTCGTCGGCCGCCGCCTCGAGGAGCGGCGCCGCCTTGTCGTCCTGGCTGTCGGCATAATAGGCCCTGCCCAGCCAGGTCTTGACCTGGGCCGAGCTGGCATCGGCCTTGAGAGCCTTCTGGCACGCTGCGATCGCCGCCTCGGTATCGATGGCCGACAGGTCCTTGCCTATGGACTCGAAACCCGATTCCCACTGGCTGGCGGCTTCGGCCGCGCAATCATCGAACGCTGCCGCCAGCACCGGCCCGGCGCCGAGCGGCATGAGCAATCCCAGCACCAATCCCGCAACCGCCGCTCCAGCGGCCTGTGCCGGCCGCCGCGGCGTCAAAAGCGATCCCATCTCAACAGTCTCCTGCTTTGCCTTGCCCCACCTCCTTTTACCCGGATGCGGTCACCAGCGGCAAGCTGGGGCAATTCGATCACATCACGGGGAACCGAGCGGTTGCGGCATTATCTGAGGTTGACAGTCAGGTTTAAACGGCCTTTTATCCCCTCGCAAAGAACTCCGGACCGCCAGCCTTCCAATGCTTGTCTGCCAGTGCAACGTGATCACCGACAAGGAGATCGAAGAGATCGTCCTGTCGTTCCTCAAGGAGGATCCCTGGCAGTTGGTGGTGCCCGCAAAGGTCTACCGCGCCATCGAAAAGCGTGGGCGCTGCGCCGGTTGCTTTCCGAATGTAGTGGACATTATCGCCCGCGTGACGGAAGAGTATCACCTCCTGTTGGACCGGAGTTCGGTCGACCTGGTGGACGTGAAGGCCCGCCTCGCCCGGCTCCAGAAGAAACGTATTGGAGGTCGGCGTGAAGGGCGAAGCACAGGTCATCGAGCGGCTTAACGAAGCGCTTTTTCTCGAACTGGGTGCAGTCAACCAGTATTGGGTGCACTACCGCCTGCTCAGCGACTGGGGCTTCCAGAAGCTGGCGGCCAAGGAGCGCGCCGAATCCATCGAGGAGATGCACCACGCCGATCGCCTGATCGAGCGCATCATCTTCCTTGAAGGGCACCCCAACCTGCAACGCGTGGCGCCGCTGCGCATCGGCCAGACCATCAAGGAAGTGCTCGAGGCGGACCTCGCCGGCGAGTACGACGCCCGCACCGCCTACAAGAAGTCGCGCGAACTGTGCGCGGACCTGGGCGACTACGTCTCCAAGGAGCTGTTCGACGAACTGCTCAAGGACGAGGAAGGCCATATCGACTTCCTCGAGACCCAGCTCCAGCTTCTCGAAAACATCGGCATCGAGCGCTACGGCCAGCTCAACGCCGGGCCGGCCAACGAAGCCGAATAATCCGATGCAGCTCCATCTCGGACGGCTGATCGATCACGTGCACCTGCGGGCCAGGGACCTGGAAAAGACCAGGACATTCTATGCCGGTGCGTTGCAGCCCCTGGGCATCGCCATTGCCAGTGCCGGGGATGGCTGGTTCCAGGTCGATGAGCTGTTCGTGAGCGAGGCCGGCGACGACGCGCCGCCGACCCATATCCACCTGGCCTTCCAGGCCAAGGATCGCGCCACTGTCGACGCCTTCTACGAGGCCGCGATCGCGGCAGGCGGCACCGACAACGGCAAGCCCGGCGAGCGCCACTACCACCCCGGCTACTACGGCGCCTTCGTGCTCGATCCGGACGGCAACAATATCGAGGCCGTCTACCACGGCCCCGGCCACCGTTCCGCTCCCTCGATCGTCATCGAGCCGATCCTCTAGGCCACGGCCAACTCGCCTAGCCTGCTACCAGGGCACCACCGTGACCTCGGGCCAGATCGAGACGGCCCGGGCGCCCTTGGTCTCGTGCGTTTCCCGATTGTCGAGCTTCCGGTTGGGCACCAGCCGGAACGAGAACATGTCATCGAGCCCATAGGGCGCGTAGATCTCCATCCGCCCGTCCCCAATCAGCCGCACCCCGACCGCATGGGTGAGGCAGGCGAACCTGTCGATGGCCTCGCGCGAGGACGCGAGCGGCGCATAGGGCCGCCCGAAATGCCTCTCGTACCAGAGATGCACTCGTGCCTGGTTGCGGATCTCGACCGGCACCGGCAAGCGCGCGAACCGCTCGGCCCCGTCCCGGATCACGCGGTCCTCGGCCTCGTAGCTCAGGTCCGACGCATCGAAATAGAAGAGGTCGATGTCCTTGACCCCCGTCATCGAGGGGCGGCCGGTGAGCGCATTCCACACATTGTTGTAGATGGCGCCCGAGACGATCCAGCTATCGGGCAGCGCCATTTCATCAAGCCCCTCCAGAGCCGCCATCAAGGACGGTTGGCCCCTGATGATCGCCTCCAGTTGCTGGCGTTGCGTCTCGAAATCACGTCCGGAAAATCGCAAATGCTCGTTCATGTACCGAGCTTAGGCGATTCCCGGTCGCCCCCGCTATTGGCTCGAAATGGGCGCGAACTGGGTATCGAGCTGATCGATGATGGCATGCATGGGTTCCATCGGCTCGCCATTGGGCAACACCCCTTCGGGCGGCGCCGGCACTATGGCCAGCCTCGGCACGCCGCTGGGGAAAGCCCCGAACCGGGTGAAGAACTCCACCATGTCGTCGAGGATAGGCATGCGCCAACGCCACATGGCTCCGATGGCGATCACCGGCTCCATATGCCCGAACCCGTCATAATACTTGGTCGTGACCCAAACGCCCTGCGAGCGCAGTCGCGCCGCCAGGTTCTCGGTGTTCTGCACCCGCACGATCGGGTCGGTCGTACCGGACGTCAGCAGCATGGGCGGGGCATCGGAGGTGACCAGGTTGATGGGCTGGGTGCCCTCGGGCACCGGCGCATCGCCGAAGGTGTTGCGCACCTCGTCATATTCGAAGGGGTAGAAATCATAGGGCCCCGAGAGCGCCGCCACGCCCCGGATAGGGATCGTGACGCCGTACTCCTTGAAATAGGACGGATCGAGCGCCAGCATCACGGCATTGTAGGCGCCTGCCGAGTGGCCGGCCATGAACACGCGGTTCGGATCGCCGCCATACTTGGCGATATTGTCCTGCACCCACCGCATCGCAGCGGCGTTGTCTTCGAGGAAATCGGGGAAGCGCACCTCCGGATAGAGGCGATAATCGGGGATGACCACGATGAAGCCGCGCGCCGCCAGGGCCCGGCCCACGAACTGGTAATCCTCGCGCGCGCCATTCTTCCAGCCGCCGCCATAGATGAAGAATACCACCGGAGCGATGTCGCCACGCTCTTCGGGCGCATAGACATCGAGCTTGAAGCGCGCGCCGTCGGCGAAGGGAATGCCGTCGCCGACCTTGGCCGTGCCGCCATCCATGGCAGCGGGCACGTTGAAGGGATCCATGAGGCTGAGGGCCTGCGCGCCCCCGGCAGCAGCGCCGAGGAAACCAAGCGTCAGCACGAGCATCACAAGCGATCGGAAGGCAGCGGGCATGGCGGACCTGAAGGGAATTCTACGGTGCCTTCTTGCCAAGAGAAGCTGAACAATTTGTGGCTGCGCCCGTCCGACCGCCGGGCGATGACGCAGTCTTGAACCTAGAGCCGGTGGCGGGCCCGCAGCACGAAGCCGATGACTTCGGCCGCCGCCTCGAACAGCTCGAGCGGAATCTTCTGGTCGAGCTCGACTTCTGCGAGGGCCCGCGCCAGCATCGGATTGGCGTCGATGGCGACATCGTTCTCCTCGGCCAGGGCCACGATGCGCTCGGCCATAAGCCCGAAGCCCTTGGCCGTGACGCGCGGCGCCAGCCGGGAGCCCTCCTCATAGTGCATGGCCACGGCGATACGCCGTTCGGGGCGCTCACTCATCGGGTCGCATCCACGTATAGGCCGGCCGGCTGCGGCCGCGTGCTCTTCGGGATCCCTTGTCGGCACCGCACCGACACCGCCTCGATCCCCTTGGCCGCCAGTGCCTCGACCACTTCGGGCAGCATCGCCTCGAGCGCCCGGGCTGTCGCGACGCGCTCGGCCCAGATCGAGACATTGACCTTATGACCCCAAAGCCCGATCTGGGCGCCTACCTCCCCGATGACGGAGAAGTTGACGGCGAAGCGCATCTGCCAGCCGCGTCGCGCCGGATCCCCGCCCTCGGGCGCATGCCCGTCGCGGCCGACCTGGAACTGGGCCATGCACAATTCCTGCCCCAGCCGCAGCGGCAGTTCAACCATCACCTGGGCCGGCTTCTCCCCGCCATTGGCCGAATGCGTCTCGGGGAGGGCCGCAAGTTGAAAGAGCCGCAGGCGATGGAGTGCCGAATTGGCCTCCCCCAGTAGCGCCTTGGCGAGATCACGCAACGGCATGGCATCGTCGTCTGCCGGAAGCGGGCTTGCCTGCGCCCGCGGAATGGCTCCGCGCGCCGGCGGCATCGTACGCCGCGCGCCCCCGGGTCCGAGCGCCTCGGGGCCAAGCCAGGCCAGCAGGGCCGAACGCAACCCCAGCAAGGCGGACTTGAGGTCCGGGCCGTTCGCGCCGGTCTGGCTCGGAAAGACACCGGACCGGGCAATCGCCTCGCGCAGTTCGGCGCCCCCCAGCTCGCCATCGAGCGCCAGTTGCGCATTGAGGAGGGCCTGGGCCGCCTTGGCGACATTCGCCGGCATCTCGTTGAGGCGCGGCAACAGCCTGTTCAGGGTGGCCAGCGCGGGCGCCAGATTGTCCTGGTCGGCGAGTGCAGCCTCGCTCACGGCCGCCAGCAGCGCCTGCAGGGGCGTCGACGTTGCGGGCTTCGCATTGGCGGCCGCTGGCGCCAGCGCTGTCAGCGTCAGGCGGGTCGTCGCACCCTCCGACTGCACCTCGAGATCCAGCATCGCGCCCGGATTGATCCGCTGCGGCAGCGTCACCACCAGCTTCTGGTTGGCAACGACGATCTCGGTTTCCCCGCTCGGGAGATTCCCCAATACCTGGGCCTGAACCCGCTGCCCCGGTTGCAGGGCGAGCGCCTTGAAGGCGGCTTGCGATTGCGGGGAAACCGCCACCGGCAGGTTGAGGGTTGCCGGCTGACTGGCACTGGAGTTGGGCAAGAGGCGCAGGCCGGCGCCGCCCGCGTCCACGGCGAACTTGAGCATGGTCCCGGGCATGGGCTGGCTGGGCAGTTCGAGGTCAACCACGAGATTGGCGATCGCCACCCGGGTCGTCCCATCGGCATTGCTGGCCAGCGCCTGGGCAATGAGGCTCTTGCCGGCATTGGCAAGCAAGGTCGCCTGCAACGCCGCCTTGGTTGCCGCTGGCAGGGGGACCGGTGATCCGGGCTCCGTGTCGGCGGGAACCAGCTTGCCATTGCCGTCGAACGCCAGCTTGACCGTGGCGCCCGCGGGCGGGCGCTCGCTGAGGTCGAGCGTGAGCACCTGTCGGCCGACGGCGACGAGCGTCTGTCCGTCCTGGTTCTGCCCGAGCGAACGCCCGTCCAGCGTCGCTCCGGGCAACGGACGCGCCGCCTCACCCGCGCGCAGGAGCGACGGCAGGGCAGAGGGAACCGGCAATTGGGCGGCGATCGGCATGGCAGCATTATTGCCGCATCGAGGTTAATGCCAGGGTAACCATGAGCGGGAGCCAGGCCCTGAATGCAACAAACCCCCGCGGCGTGAGCCGGCGGGGGTTTGTTGTGTTTCGATTATCGTATTGAGCTTGGTGTTTTTGGCAGACCTGGCGGCGACCTACTCTCCCGCGTCTTGAGACGAAGTACCATTGGCGCAGCAGTGTTTAACGGTCGAGTTCGGGATGGGATCGGGTTCTGGGCACTGCGCAAGAACCACCAGATCGGCGAAAAACACCAAGTGTGAAGTCTGGTTATGGTTTTGATTTGTGTTGCAGTCGTTATGACTGCGGGCATTGATTAATGAGAACGATCAAGCCGATCGAGCTATTAGTACCGGTAAGCTTCACACATTGCTGCGCTTCCACACCCGGCCTATCAACGTGGTGGTCTTCCACGGCTCTGATAGGGAATACTCGTTTTGAGGGAGGCTTCCTGCTTAGATGCATTCAGCAGTTATCCCGTCCGCACATAGCTACCCTGCAATGCGGCTGGCGCCACAACAGGTCCACCAGAGGTGCGTCCATCCCGGTCCTCTCGTACTAGGGACAGCTCCTCTCAATATTCCAACACCCACGGCAGATAGGGACCGAACTGTCTCACGACGTTCTGAACCCAGCTCACGTACCACTTTAAATGGCGAACAGCCATACCCTTGGGACCTGCTCCAGCCCCAGGATGTGATGAGCCGACATCGAGGTGCCAAACAATGCCGTCGCTATGGACGCTTGGGCATTATCAGCCTGTTATCCCCAGAGTACCTTTTATTCGTTGAGCGATGGCCCTTCCACACGGGACCACCGGATCACTATGACCGACTTTCGTCTCTGCTCGACTTGTCAGTCTCGCAGTCAGGCAGGCTTATGCCATTGCACTCGTCGAACGATTTCCGACCGTTCTGAGCCTACCATCGCGCGCCTCCGTTACTCTTTGGGAGGCGACCGCCCCAGTCAAACTACCCACCATACGCTGTCCCGGACACTGTAAATGCCGCGGTTAGACATTCATGACGATAAGGGTGGTATCTCATCTTGCGGCTCCACGAGAGCTGGCGCCCTCGCTTCAAAGCCTACCACCTATCCTGCACATGCCGACACGAATGCCAGCGTAAAGCTATAGTAAAGGTTCATGGGGTCTTTCCGTCTGACCGCAGGAACCCCGCATCTTCACGGGGAATTCAATTTCGCTGAGTCTATGCTGGAGACAGTGGGGAAGTCGTTACGCCATTCGTGCAGGTCGGAACTTACCCGACAAG
>NZ_CP041690.1:4170000-4430734 GCF_008000755.1 Youhaiella tibetensis
GTCGAGCACGATCATGCCCAGCTCGTGGAACGGCAGGAACAGCGCCGAGCGCGCCCCGACCACCGCGCGCACCTGCCCTGTGAGCACGCCGCGCCAGGTGCGGGCGCGCTGCACCGGGGTCATGTCCGAATGCCACTCGGCCGGCCGGGTGCCGAAGCGCCGGGTGAAGCGTTCGAGGAAGGTGTGGGTCAGCGCGATTTCGGGCAAGAGGATCAGCGCCTGCCGCCCGGCCTCGAGCGTATCGGCCACCGCCTCGAAGAAGACCTCGGTCTTGCCGCCGCCGGTGACGCCGTCGAGCAGGGCCACGCCGAATTTATGGGGATCGAGGCTGCGGATCTGGTCCATCGCCGCCTGCTGCTCGGTGCTGAGCCTTGGCCGCGCCGCATCCGGATCTGGCGGCAGGGCAATGGGCGGGGGCGGAATTTCGATGCGCTCGAGCGCCCCGGCCTTTTCGAGCCCTTCCACCACCGAGGGCGAAACGCCCGAGGCGCCGACAATGGCGGCCTTGGCCCAGGCGAGGCCATCGGCCACGACATCCATGACGCGCAGCCGCGCATCGGTCATGCGCTCGGGCTCGTGCCCGGTCTTGCGGAAGGCGGTGATCGGCCGCTCGGCCTCGAGCGCCTCGGTCGAGCGCAGCACGGCCCGCAGCACGGCGCCGGGCGCGGCCAGGGTATAGCGGGAGACCCATTCCACGAGGCGCAGCAGCTCTTCGGAGAGCGGCGGGACGTCGTAGACGCGGGCGATATCCTTGAGGCGATTATGGGCAAAATTGTCCTTGGGCTGCCCCCAGACCACCCCGAGCGTCAGCCGCCCGATCAGCGGCACCGCCACGATCGAGCCACGCGTCACCGTCATCCCCGCCGGCACCCGGTAGGAATAGGGGCCCTCGACGGAGACCGAGACCATGACGGCGACGATGTCGGGAGAATCTTCCAATTGCCTGTCCACGCGATGAGGCTAGAGCCTAGAGCACAAAGAGGGAACAGGAGCCAAGGGGTTTGTGCACACGAGAAGGGGAGCGGATGGAGGGGGGTGAGAGGGAGAGAGCACCCCAAGTGTCTCCTTCCCGGCGAAGGTGGGGCAGACACCCGGGCCAGGAACCGGGAACCGGGCAAGGGAGAAGCGTGGCGCCGGTCAGCACTTTGCTAAGCACTGCCCGCTAGGCTTGCCCCATGCCCAACACCGCCTTCACCGTCGACGCTTTCCTCAACGATCAGCTCGCGCGCTGGCAGCGCGACCTTGTGGCGGTGCGGCGCCTGGCGCCCAAGACGCTCGAGGCCTATCAGCGCGACCTTGGCCAGTTCCTCGATTTTCTTTCCGGCCATGCCGGCGGCGAGGTGACGCTGACCACGCTCAGAGAGCTGCGCGCCGCCGATATCCGCGCTTTCATGGCCAGCCGGCGCGGCGAGGAGGTGAGCTCGCGCTCGCTGGCCCGCGCGCTCTCGGCGATGAAATCGTTCTTCGCCTTTCTCGAGCGCGAAGGAGTGATGGCGACCGAAGCCTTCAACGCCATCAGGACGCCCAAGATCGGCAGGTCGCTGCCCAAGGCCCTCACCGTCATCGAGGCCAAGCGCACCATCTCGACCACCGCCGAACTCGAGGAGCGCCCCTGGATCGCGGCGCGCGACATGGCGGTGCTCTCGCTATGCTACGGCACGGGCCTGCGTATTTCCGAAGCCCTGGCGCTCACGCCCGCCGACCTCGATTCGGATACGCTGCGCGTCACCGGCAAGGGCGGCAGGACGCGGATGGTGCCGCTGATCGCCCCGGTGCGGCGCGCCATCGACGCTTATCTGGAAATCTGCCCCTTCGGGCTCGACCCGGGCGAGCCGCTGTTTCGCGGCGCCAAGGGCGGCGTGCTGTCGCCGCGCCTCGTCCAGATGCGGGTGGCGCAATTGCGCGGCGCGCTGGGCCTGCCGCCCTCGGCGACGCCCCATGCCCTGCGCCATTCCTTCGCCACGCACCTGCTGGGCAAGGGCGGCGACCTGCGCGCCATCCAGGAACTGCTGGGCCACGCCTCGCTTTCGACCACCCAGATCTATACCGCCGTCGATACCGACCGGCTGCTCGAGAGCTACCACAAGGCCCATCCGCGCGCGTGAATCGCATGCTTTTCCGGGGTGCGTTTCTGGCGGGTCTTCAGTCGCCAATTTCGTTATAACATATTGATATTACTATATATTATGCCCGCATGCGTACGGCCAATCGATAAAATTTGACGAAAGTCCGGGCCCTTTTCCGGGCCTTTCGCGCCGGTGCGGCGCCGGCACCTGTGACGAACGCGCGGCAAAACGCCTTGCCGCACGCGGCGGGCGGGTGTAAGCGCTCATCGCATGCACCAGCGCGCCATTACCATTCTTGGCCTCCTCCTTCTTGGTTCCTTCCGGGAGCCGGGCCGAGCGCGCGTGTAGATAATTCGAGCGTTTCGTTTCACCGGTCCCGCCATCAGGCGCTCCGGTGACAGATGGCAGGACCACCCAACAAGCCAAGGTCTTTCATGCCATCGACAGCCTCCTCCCCGACCGCGCCATCCGCACCCGGTATCGACTATGTCGGCTATGCCCTCGCCATCGGCGGGGCGGTGCTCTTTTCCACCAAGGGCATCTTCATCAAGCTTGCCTACCAGCACGGCGTGCCCACCGAGACGGTGCTCGCCCTGCGCATGCTGGTGGCCCTGCCCGTCTACGCGGTGATCCTGGTGACGCTGCTGCGGCGCAATCCGACCCTGCGCCAGAAGCTCACCCCGTCCCTCGTGATCTCGAGCATGGCCGTGGGCATGTTGGGCTATTACGTGTCGAGCTATCTCGATTTCGCCGGGCTCAATTTCCTTTCGGCCCAGTTCGAGCGGCTGGTGCTGTTCACCTATCCCTTCTTCACCCTCATGTTCGGCGTCTGGTTCTTCGGGGATCGCATGAACTGGGGCGTGGTGCCGGGCATGGCCCTCTCCTACCTGGGCCTGCTGGTGATTTTCGGCTGGAACCTCTCCACCAATCCGGATGGCCTTTGGGTCGGCACCGGCCTGGTCCTGGCTTCCGCGCTGACCTTCGCCTTCTACCAGCACCTGGCCAAGCGGCAGATGAACCATATCGGCACCGGGCTTTTCACCTGCATCGCCATGGGCACGGCCGCCATCGCCGCCATCACCCAGAACACCCTCTGGCACGGGGTGGCGAGTTATGGCGCGCTCTCGGCCCCGGTCTGGGGTTATGGGCTGGCGCTGGGGGTCCTGGGCACGGTGGTGCCCTCGTTCCTGATGAACGGCGGCATCGCGCGCATCGGGGCCCGGGCGACCTCCTCGACCGGCGCCTTCGGCCCGCTTTTCACCATCGCCATCGCCGTAGTCGTTCTCAACGAGCCTTTTACCCTCTACCATGCCGTCGGCACGGCCTGCGTCATCCTGGGTTCGGTCTGGTTCGGCCGCGCCGATAACCGGGCCAAGGCAAAGGCCAGGACGACCCAGGCGGCGGCCGCTGCCTGATCGAGGAACCCCGGCCGAAACCGGCCGGGGCTTCTTAACGCTTGGCCAACCACATGGTTAGACAAAATACGTTTGGTGCAATCGGCCATTAACGCGTTCACGGCATGATCGCCAGGTTTCGGAACCTCATCATGTTCTACTCGGCAAGACGCAAACTACCGGCCGTGGATTACGTGTCGATCGTCCGGTCGCTCTACGCCGACCCGCGTTCGATGGCCTACGGGATGATCTGCTCGGCAATCGCTGCCGGGGTTTCAGCCTATGGCGCTTCCTCGCCCCTGCTCTACGCGATGGCCGCGATGTTCTTCATCGTGTGCGTCCTGCGCGTGCTCGACATGCAGGCTTTCGCGCGCACCACCCTGGCCTCCGACGATGCCGACGCCGCCGCCGTCTGGGAAGTGCGCATGACCATCGGCGCGGTGGTGACCGCCGCGCTCCATGGCCTTTGGTGTTTCGTTTCCCTCTGGGTCAATGACGGCGGCTTTGCCGCCTTCGCCGCCGCGGTGGTGACCATGGCCGGCGTTACCGGCATCGCCAACCGCAACTTCGCCATGGACCGGCTGATCACCCTGCAGCTGCTCTCGATCACCGTGCCGTTCGGCGCGGGCCTGCTGCTCAAGGGCGACATCTACCACGCCACCATCGCGGTGCTGCTGATCCTGTTCATGGCCGGCATCCGCCGCATGGCCAGCAATCTGCGCGAAATCCTGCTCGGGGCCGTGCACGGGCGCATGGAGGCCAACCGGCTGGCGCTCGAGCTCGACACCGCCTTGACCACCATGCCGCACGGCCTGTGCATGCTCGACGACGCCGGGCGCGTCGCCGTGGTCAACCGCCGGGCCCGCGAGCTCTTTCCCGGCCTCTCGCCCGAGCGCAGCGTCGGGCGCTATCTCTCCCAGGTCATTTCCCAGTCGCGCCGCGACGGGCTCATCTCCCCGGCCCTCGGCCGCCAGCTCATGCGCGCCGTCGCCGCCGGCATGGGGCATCGAAAAATGGTGGTAACGCTACCACCTCAATTGCGCTGCGAAATCACCATTACCTCGGGCCAGGGCCACACGGTGATCATGTTCGAGGACATCACCGAGCGCGTGCGCGCCAACGAGCGCATCAACTACATGGCGCGCTTCGATGGCCTGACGAGCCTGCCCAACCGCCATTACTTCTCCGAGGAAGTCGAGGCGAGCCTGATCCGCAAGCGCCGCGGGCGCTCGCGCGAAAACGTCATGCTCATGATGATCGACCTCGACGACTTCAAGCACGTCAACGACACCTTCGGCCATCCCGTGGGCGATGCCCTGCTGGTCGAGGCCGCCCGCCGCATCCGCTCGGTGCTCGACACCAGCGCCGTGGCCGCCCGCTTCGGCGGCGATGAATTCATCGTCTACCGCCCCACGGGGGTCACGCGCCGCTCGGTCGAGCGCGACGCCACCGCCGTCCTCGAAGTACTCAGCCAGCCCTTCTTCATCATGGACCAAGTGCTCAAGGCCCATGCCTCGATCGGCATCGTGGTGGCCAAGCCCATCGAGGACCTGGCGACCCTGCTCACCCGCGCCGACCTGGCCCTCTATGGCGCCAAGGGGAGCGGCAAGGCGCAATGGGCCCTGTTCCACGACGTGATGGACATCGACTACCGCCAGCGCCAGCGCCTCAAGAGCGACCTGCGCGAGGCCCTCGACAAGAACGAGCTCTTCCTCGTCTACCAGCCCATCGTTGACATCCGCGACCACCGCATCATCGGCTGCGAGGCCCTGGCGCGCTGGAACCACCCCGAACTCGGCCGCATCCCGCCATCGGTCTTCGTGCCCATCGCCGAGGAGATCGGCGCCATCTCGGACCTGACCCGGTTCGTGCTGACGACGGCCGCGCGCGAATGCGCCCTCTGGCCGAGCCCGCTCAAGGTGGCGGTGAACCTGTCGGCCACCGATTTCCGCACCACCGACGTCGCCGAAATGGTGCGCCAGAGCCTGGTCAAGACCGGGCTGCCGGCCAACCGGCTCGAAGTGGAAATCACCGAATCCACCCTCATCGAGGAAAAGCAGGCCGTCTCCAAGGCGCTCACGCTCCTGCGCGAACAGGGCGTCGGCGTGGCGCTCGACGATTTCGGCACCGGCTACTCGAGCCTTTCCTACCTGCACGCCCTGCCCTTCACCAAGCTCAAGATCGATCGCTCGTTCGTGGCCGACATCACCACCAGCGACCGCTCGCTCAAGCTGCTCTCCAACATCGCCAAGCTGAGCAAGGATCTCGACCTGACGGTGACCGTGGAGGGCATCGAGACCGAAGCCCAGCTCGCCGCCATCTCGCGCGCCGGCGATATCGACCAGGTCCAGGGGTTCCTCTTCGGCGTGCCGCTGCCGCGGCGCGAGATCGCCGAACTGGTCGAACGCGTCGCCTATGCCCCCGGCGATGCCTTCAAGATGCGCGCCGGAAAAGCCCTGCGCCACTAACGGCTTCCCGCCGACATTAACCATAAATTAAGAAAACCCCGCCAAGCGACTGTCGCATAGTTAAAATTTAACTCAAATTGCGACTATCACTTAGTGGGTGTGATCATGAGTTCCAACGACGCAGTGCCGCCGGTGGAGCCGCAATCGCGGTTCGCCGGAACGCTCCTGGACGTCCTCGATAAGGTCGAGTACGCCCGCATTCAACCCGAGGACGTGAACGACCCGGTCTACAAGTTGCGCTACGAGGCGTACCGGCGCGAGAACTTCCTGCCCTACAATTCCGAGGAGGTCTACACCGACCCCCTCGACCTTTCGCCCAACGCCTATACGTTCGGCGTCTTCATCGAAGGCCGCCTGGTTTCCTCGATCCGCATCCACCACATCACGCCCGATTGCCGGATCTCGCCGAGCCTGGGCGTCTACGAGGATATCCTGGGGCCCATGCTCGACCAGGGCATGACCTTTACCGACCCCACGCGCTTCACCGCCGACCACGAGGCCTCGCTCGCCTACCCGGCCCTGCCCTACCTGACGCTGCGCCTGGGCCTGATGGCCTCCGAGCATTTTTCGGTCGACTATTGCCTGCAGTCGGTGCGGCCCGAGCATGCGCCCTTCTACCGGCGCATCTTCCTGTCCCAGCCCATGGGGCCGGAGCGGACCTATGGCCAGCTGAGCTTTCCGATCGTGATGGTGGGCAGCCACGTGCCCGAGACGCTGCCGCGCATCCTGCGGCGCTTCCCGTTCTTCCTCTCGACGCGCGAGGAGCGCGAGGCGCTGTTCGCCGGGCCCGGCCGCGTCAGCTTCGGCCACAAGGTGGCGGCGACCGCCAAGCTCGAGCAGAAATTGCGGCGAGAGCAGGCCCTCGCCGCCGAATAGGCCCGGTCAGGCCTCGGGAACCCAGACCACCATCGAGTGGGTGCCCCGGTTGGCCCAGAGGTAATAGGGCAAGGCGGTGAGCGTCGCCCGCTCCTCGCGCGGCGGATCGGTGCGGTAGAGCGTCTCGTTCCAGCCGTGATTGTCGATGGCCACGGCATCGGCCGAAATGGTCACCACCGGCAGGCCCGAGAAGAGATCGGAGCGCGTCTGCGCCTTGAGCTCGGATTGCCGCGGCAGCTTGAAGCGCTGCACCGGCCCGCCCGGATTGTCGGCCCCCTCCAGGCAATAGACCAGCGGCCCGCGCTTGAGGCTGACGCGGCCGATATCCATCTTGACCGCCGGATTGGCATAGAGCCGCTCGGCGACCATCGGCAGGTCGAGTTCGATGACGTCGCCCCTGGTCCAGGTGCGGTTGATGGTGACGTAGCCGTTGACCGGCGTGAGCGTCAGCGCCTCGCCATTGACCTTGAGCGAGAACGAGCTGGCCCAGCCCGGAATGTGCAGCTTGACGTCGAACGCCCTGGGGCTCTCGGGGGAGACCTCGATTCGGACGTCGCCCGACCACGGATAGTTCGAGATTTCCCTCAGCGCCACCTCGGTGCCCGCCACCCCGACGCTGGTCGAGATGCCGCCATAGAGGTGGAAGGCCACCCCATCCTCGGCCGCCGAGACGAAATAGCCCCCCACCGAAGCCACCAGGCGCGACACGTTCATCGTGCAGCACGGGCACGTGTGCCATTCCCAGCGCGTGTCGCGCCCGTCGCTTTCGAGCGGATTGGCATAGAAATAATGGGTGCCGTCGCGCGACAGCCCCGAGAGCGCGCCGTTAAAGAGCGCGAGTTCGAGCACGTCGGCATACTTGCCGTCCAGGTCGAGATGGAGCATGCGCTGCGCCCAGAAGATCAGCGCCACCGAGGCGCAGGTCTCGGCATAGGCGGTCTCGTTGGGCAGGTCGTAGTCCCAGGTGAACCCCTCGTTATGCGCCGAGGGGCCCAGACCCGCCGTCACATACATCTTGGTGTCCATCACGTCCTTCCAGAGCACTTCGCACGCCGACTTGAGCGCGCCATCGCCCAGCTCGGCGGCGAGATCGGCCATGGCGGTATAAAGGTACATGGCGCGCACCGCGTGCCCGACGACCTTGTCCTGCTCGCGCACCGGCTTGTGCGACTGGGAATACTCGTAATTGGGGAAGACGTAGCGCTGCGTGTCGATGCCCCTGGCTTCGCGCTCCTGCCGCTCGACGTCGAAGAAGTGCGGCGGCTGCTTTCCGCGCTCGTTGATGAGGTAGGTGGCGAAATCGAGGTGCTTCCTGTCCTTGGTCAGGTGGTAGAGCTTGATCAGCGCCAGCTCGATCTCCTCGTGCCCGTCATAGCCGTGCTTCTTGCCCGGCTCGGCCCCGAACACCGAATAGATGTGGTCGAGATAGCGCTCCATGATATCGAGCCAGCGCCGCCGCCCGGTGGCCTGGAAATAGGCGACCGCGCCCTCGAGCATGTGGCCGGCATTGTAGAATTCGTGATTGTCGCGCAGGTTCGTCCAGCGCTTTTCGGGCTCGCGGCCCAGATACCAGCAATTGAGATAGCCGTCGGGCGCCTGGGCCTTCTCGAAATCGTCGACAATGGCTTCGATGCGCGCCTCGATATCGGCATCGCGCCGATGCGCCAGCGCGTAGGACGCCGCCTCGATCCACTTGCCCACGTCCGAATCCCAGAACACCTGGACGGTAAAGCCGTTGGCATGGCGCGGGAAGCGCAGCGGCGGGGGCGGCTGGGGCAGCTTGAGGGATTGGAGGATGCCGTATTCGGCCAGTTTCTTGTGCTGGCTCGGGATGGTCCTGGCCAGGACCGTATCCAGGCGCTCGCGCCAGAAATCCCCCTCCAGGCGCACATCGGGAAAATTGACCGGTGCGTATTTTCTCATTTTGCCTTCGTCTCCAAACGCGAATTCTCGGAGCGGTCCGGATCGCTCGATTGCCGGACCACCAATGTGCAGGGCAGGCGCTTGACGCCGGTGACGCGCTCGCCGGCGATCATGGCCAGCAGGCGCTCCCCCGCCTCCCGCCCGAGGGCGGGCAGGTTCATGTCGATGCTGGTGAGGGGCGGACGCGCCGCCTCGGCCATCACCAGCCAGTTGTCGAAACCCACGATCGCCACGTCCTTGGGCACGGCGATGCCGCGGTCGCGCAGCGCCTCGGCTGCTCCGCGCGCAATCTGGTCGTTGCCGCAGAACAGGGCATCGGGCGTCTCGCCCTTGCCGCTGAAGAGCTGCGCGACCGCTTCGCGCCCCCATTGCTCGGACCAGTCTCCCGTCAGGAAGTGCCCGCCCCCCAGGCCGGCCCGCTCCAGAGCGCGTTGGTAACCACGATGGCGCAGCCTTACCGCCTCGAACCGCTCGGGCCCGGTGACATGGGCGATGCGCCGCCGGCCAAGGCCGATGAGATGCTCGACCGCCAGCACCGCCCCGCCCTCGTCGTCCGGCAGCAGGCAGAGGGCGTCGGGGTCGTCGGCCTGCGAGAAGACGTAGATGACCGGGATGCCGCCCACCAGGATGGCCGGCCGCTCGTCCGAGCGCCGCGCCGTCACCACAAGGCCGTCGATGCGCTTGCCCAGGAGCTGGTCGATATGCTGCCGCTCGCGCGCCGGATCGTCAGTGGCGTTGCACATGAAGACCGCGATGCCGTGATCGGCCAGCCGCTCCTCGAGCGCCTGGATGATGGGAAAGCTGAAGCGCCCGAAACTGTCATTGGTGAGGATGCCGACCGTGCGCGAGCGCGAGCGGTGGAGGCTCTGCGCCAGATCGTTCGGCCGGTAGCCGATCTCCTTGGCCACCCGCATGACCTTCTCGCGCGTTTCCTGGCGCAGCCGGCCGCCGGCATTCATGGCCTTGGAGGCCGTGCCGATCGAGACTTCGGCGAGCCGGGCCACATCGCGGATGGTCACGCGCCGGTTGCGGCTCTGCGGATTGGGTTCGTCGGTCACGATGCTGGGCTCTCTCTACTTCACGGCGCCGTTGAGAAAGCCGGAGACGTAATACTTCTGCAAGAGCACGTAGATGAGGACGCAAGGGATGATCGAGAGCATCACCCCGGCCTGCAGCGCGCCCCAGTCGATGGCCCCCAGGCGCCCGGTGCGCACCGAGACCAGCATGATGGGGACGGTGAAGGCCGTCTCCTTGTTCATGAAGATCAGCGCCGCCAGGAACTCGTTCCAGGAAGTGATGAAGGCAAAGAGCGCCACCGTCACCATGCCCGGCACCACCAGCGGCCCGAAGATGTTGCGCAGCACCTGGAACGAGGAGGAGCCATCCATCACCGCCGCCTCCTCGAGCTCGCGCGGAATGCCCTCGAAGGAATTGCGCATGAGATAGATCGAGAAGGGCAGCTGCAGCACGGCATGGATGATGGCCAGCCCCAGATGCGAATTGGCCAGCCCCGCCTTGGCGAACATCATGTAGAGCGGCGTGAGGAGGGCCTGGTAGGGGATCATCAGCGGCGCCAGCAGCACCAGGAACAGCACTTCCTTGCCGCGGAAATTGAAGCGCGCCAGCCCGTATCCCGCCGGCACCGCCAGCACCAGGCAGAGCAGGATGGTGATGGCCGCCACCGCCAGCGAATTGCCGGCATAGGTCCACAGGCCCGCCTGGAAATCGAAGATCTTGGCGTAGTTCTCCAGGCTGATCTGGCTGGGGAGATAGACCGGCGGGGACTGGGAGGCTTCGGCCGGGGTCTTGATCGAAGCGAGAAAGGAGAGCGCGAGCGGCGCCAGCATCACCGCGATCACCGCGACGCACAGCGCCCCCACGAGATAGCGGACCTGCCGGACTTCACCGGCGACGCGGCCCGCCGCATGCTCGGCCGGCGCGATTTCGGCGGCATTGGCGATGGCGTCAGTCATTGTTGGGGCTCCGGTTGGTCAGGAACACCTGAAGGGCCGAAAAACAGAGGATGATGGCCGTCAGGATCAGCGAGAGCGCCGCCCCGTAGCCGAGCTTGAAGGAGATGAAGGAGGACTGGTAGATCCAGTAGACCGCCGTGAACGTCTGCCCGCGCGGCCCCCCTCCCGACATGATGTAGAACTGATCGAAAGCCAGCATCGAGCCGATGGCCGAGATGAGCGTGGCCAGCAGGATGGTGCGCGCCGTCAGCGGCACGAGGATCGACCACACCCGCTGCCAGGGCCCGGCGCCATCGATCATGGCGGCCTCGGTGATCTCGGTATTGATCGACTGGATGGCGGCGACGAACAGGATCATCCCGAACCCCACGACCTTCCAGGTCACCGAGATGATCACCGCCCACATCACGAGATCGGCCTTGGTGAACCAGACCATGGGCTGGCCGAGCAGGTGGACGTCAACGAGGATCTTGTTGAGCAGGCCGACCTGCTGGTCGAAGAGCCAGAACCAGAGGAGGCTGGACGATCCCAGCCCGATGACCACGGGCAGGAAGACGATGCCGCGCGTCAGTTGCGTCAGCGGCCGGTTGGGCGCCGTCAGCAGCGCCAGCGCGAAGCCCAGCCCCATCAGGATCGGCGTGATGATGATGGTGTAGCGCGCCGTGAACCAGAGCGCGCGCATGAAGGTGGGGTCGGAAAACGCCCGGGCGTAATTGGCCAGCCCCACGAATTCGCTGCCGCCCAGAAGCGAGGCGTCGGTAAGCGAAGTCTGGACGAGCTGGACGAGCGGCACGATGACGAAGGCGATCACGAAGATCAGGGCCGGGGCCATGTAGAGCAGCCCGACGCCGCCCTTGCGCGTAGCGATCATTTTGGGTCCTCCGTCAGATGCGGGGTACTGGCTCCCCTCCCGACCTCCCCCACGTGGGAGGAGGTGGAAGGGGTAGCAGCGGCCCGGTTACCCTTGGGATCGCGAACGTCTAGCCGACGCCGCGATCCCAAGGTCCGGGACACGACGTGTCAGTTGGCGGCGATCTGCTTCATGGCGTCCTTGGCGGTGGCGATGGCGCCATCGACGTCGCCGTCAAAGATTGCCGTCTGCAGCATCTGGATCCAGGGGCTGGAGTCCGAGTTCACCATGTCGTTGAAGTGGAACACCCACGGCACGTAGCCGATGCCCAGCGCCTTGGCGGTGGTGACCACGCGCGGCTCCTCGGCAAAGTACTTGTTGTCGGCCAGCGAGGGACGCGAGGGCAGGATGTTGTTCTTGGCCAGGCCCTCGAGCTGGGCCTCGTCGCTCAGTTCCCACTTGATGAACGCCTTGGCGATATCGGCATGCTTGGAGCCCTTGGGCACGGCGATCACGTCCCCGCCCACGAAGGCGGAAGCCTGGCCGTCCGCGACGCCGGGGAGGAAGCCGACGCCGAAATCGACATCGGGGGCATTGGCCTTGAGGTCCGAGATGAGGAAGCCGCCGGCGCCCTGCATGCCGATCTTGCCGGTCGAGAAATTGGCCACGAAATTGGTGCCGGTATCGGCCTCGGCGCTCTCGGGCACCAGGCCCTCGTCCCACATGGCCTTGAACTCGGTGAGCACGGTCTTGATGGCATCGCCCGTCAGGGGCTCGTCATCGGCGCTGGCCGGCAGGATCTTGGCGCCGCCCGCCACCATCATGGGCGAGGTGGTGAAGATGTTGCAGCCCGGGCAGGCGCCCGAGAAGTAGAAGCCGTAGATGTCATCGCCCAGCGCATGGATCTTGGTGGCGTATTCGTGCAGCTGCTGGATGGAGGTCGGTCCCTTTTCCGGATCGAGCCCGGCCTGGCGGAAGAGATCCTTGTTCCACACCAGGATCGAGACGTCCGGGGTGAAGCCGGCGCCGTAGATTTTGTCCTCGTAGGTGGCGATGTCCTTGTAGGCCTGGGCGACCCCGGCATAGTTCGGGTCGTCCTTGAGGTCGGCGGTGAGGTCTTCGAGGAAGCCGGCCTTCATGAAGTCGGGCATGTAGATGAGGTCGAACGAGATGAGGTCGGGCACTTCGCCCGCCTGCACGCCCGTGGCCAGCTTGGTGACCATCTGGTTGTCGGGAATGACGGTAAGCTCGAGCTTGTCCTCATGGCCCGAGTTCCACAGGTCCACCAGATGCTGGGCGGCATTGGCGCCAGAGGCGCGCACCCAGATCGAGAGCGTTTCCGCCGAGAGCGCGGGCAGGGTCGCGATGACCGAGGTGCCCAGCGCGAGCGCGAACAGTCCTAAGGCTTTTGGCAACTTCATTGGTTTCCTCCCTGGTGCCAATCGTCTTTCGCCGGGCTCCTCTTCCCGGCGGCAGCAAGCATTGAGGAAAAGCTTTTCCTGCTATTAGGTGCCGAACCGCCGCAGCAAAGGTCCGGTCATTTGGGAAAAGCTTTTCTCAGCGGGAGGATTTGTGCCGCAGTTTTCCGGCGAGCGCAAGGGGGCGGCCAGGAGTTTTTCGGGCACGGGACCGCAGCGGGTGCCCCTCGGGGCGCCATCTCCCCCGGCGCGCAGCCGGGGAAGATCGGAGGCGAGAAGGGCCCGGTCAGGCGAACGAGGCCAGCACACGCACCCAGGAGCGGATGCCGCGATGGAAGCTTTCGAGATTGTATTTCTCATTGGGGCTGTGGATGCGATCATCGATCAGCGCGAAGCCAATCATGAGCGAATCCATGTCCAGGCGCCGCCGGAATTCGCCGACCACGGGGATGGAGCCGCCCGAGCCGGTGAGCGCGGTCTCTTTGCCCCATTCCTCGCTCAGCGCCTGTTTGGCCTGGTTGAGGAACCGGCCATCGAGCGGCAGGGCGATGGCGGGGCTGCCGCCATGTTCCTTGAAGCTCACCTCGCAATCGGCCGGCACCAGCGCCTTGACGTGGGCGCGGAAGGCCTCGCGGATCTTCTTGGGATCCTGCCCGGCCACCAGCCGGAAGGAAATCTTGGCGCTGGCCCTGGCCGGGATCACGGTCTTGAAGCCTTCCCCGGTATAGCCCCCGATCATGCCGTTGATCTCGCAGGTGGGGCGGGCCCAGATCTGCTCGAGCACCGAGCGGCCCTTCTCGCCGGCCGGGATCGAGAGCCCGACATCGCCCAGGAAGGCCTTTTCGTCGAACCCGAGCGCATCCCACTGCGCCCGCAGGGAATCGGGAATGTCTTCGACCCCGTCGTAGAAACCCGGCACCGTGACGCTGCCGTCGCGCGCCCGCAGGCTCGAAATGATATCGGCCAGCACCTGGTTGGGATTGCGCGCCGCATTGCCGAACATGCCCGAATGCAGGTCCTGGCTGGCGCAGGTGATCTCGACCTCCTCGCCCACCAGCCCGCGCAGCATGGTGGTGATGGAGGGCGTCTGGGGGTCCCACATGTCTGTGTCGCAGACCAGGGCGATATCGGCCTTGAGCTCGGCCTTGGCCTCGTCGAGGAAGCCCGGCAGGCTGTGCGAACCCGATTCCTCCTCGCCCTCGAGCAGCACCGAGACCTTGACCGGCAGCTTGCCGGTGACCGCCTTCCAGGCGCGGCAGGCCTCGATGAAGGTCATGAGCTGGCCCTTGTCGTCCGAGGCGCCGCGCGCCACGATCTTGCCGTCCACCAGCTGGGGATCGAAGGGATCGCTGTTCCACAGCTCGATCGGATCGACCGGCTGCACGTCGTAGTGCCCGTAGAACAGCACGTGCGGCCCCTCGCCCTCGGCATGGCCCACGACCATCGGATAGCCCGGCGTCGGGCGCACGCCCGCGTCGAAATCGAGCTCGTGCAACTGCCCCTTGAGCCAGTCGGCCGCCTTGCGCATGTGATCGGCATAGGCCGGGTCGGTCGAGATGGAGGGAATGCGGATCAGCTCGAACAGGCGCGACAGGCTTGCATCGATATCCTTGTCCACCTGTGCCAGAACGGCATCGAGTTGGGCTTTGTCAGCCATGGCTTTGATCCTCGCTTTGTTCGTTTGGGCGTGAGATTACACATCGCCCGCACCAAAACCACCCCGCTCGGGAAGGGACGTCCGCCAATGCAAAAGCTCCTGGTCATGCAATCGCTCTGGACCATGCAGAACCTGCGCCAGCCGCCCTGCCCCGACACCCTGCCCGACCAGCTCGCGCTGATCGCCGCCCACGGCTTCGACGGGGTCGGCTCGCTCTGGATCGACCGCGAGGGCGCCCGCGAAGTGGCGCGGCGCGCCGGCGAGCACGGCCTGCTCGTCGAGGGCCTGGCGCTGCCCAACGATATCGATTCGCTCAGGCCCGCGCTCGAATGGGGCGCCGAATTCGGGCTGCACCACCTCAACGTGCAGCCCAATGTCCGCCCGCGCGGCCTCGCCGACGCCGTCCGCATCCTCGAGGGATGGCAGCGCCTGGCCGAGACGGTGGATTTTCCGGTCCATATCGAGACCCATCGCGGCCGCATGACCAATGACCTGCTGTTCACGCTCGACCTGCTGGACGCCTTTCCCTCCCTCAAGCTCACCGCCGATCTCTCCCACTATGTCGTGGGCCGCGAGATCGAGCTGCCGGTGGCGGCCGAAACCGAGGCGCAGATGGCGCGGATCCTGGAGGCCACGCACGCCTTTCACGGCCGCGTCGCCACCTGCGAACAGGTGCAGGCCGAACTCTCCTGGCCGGTCAACAAGCCCTGGCTCGACCAGTTCTCGGCCTGGTGGAAGCAGGGCATGGCCAGCTGGCGCCGCCGCGCCCCCGAAACTGGCGAGCTGAGCTTTCTCTGCGAGCTGGGGCCGCAGCCCTATGCGCTGGCCGGTCCGGACGGCGTCGACCTGGGCGATCGCTGGGCCGATTCCCTCAGGCTGCGGGACATCGCCCGGGAACTCTGGTCCGCGCTTCACTGAGTGCGGCGCGAGACGGTGCCCAGATTGTCCACCACCGTATTGGCGTCGACCATGCGCGAGGTGGTGCCGTAGCATTGCTGGCTGCGGCTCTGGTCGGTGGTGATGGTCATGATGGTATAGGCGCCCCGGCCCATGGGGAACGCCGCCCAGGAGCCGCCTCCGCCATAGTCGTTGCAGCCCGTCGCCGAGCAGATGCGCTGCTGATACTGGTAGCGCCCGTCGGGCGCATAGGTGACATAGGTTTCAGCCGTCTGCCCGGTGGCGGGCGACTGCGTCTGGGAATACCAGGTGCCGGCCAGCTGCTCCATGAAGGCGCCGTCGGCCCGCTCCTGCATCTGCGCCCAGGCCTGGGTGGCATTGGCATCGACATTGCCGTTGGCATCGGCGCAGTATTCGCCCTGCGCCAGGGCCGGACCGCATAAGAGGAGCACCGCCAGCGGCGCCCGAAAAGCCGATGAACTCGACATGGCAGACTGTCCTCCACCCAGAGCGCGCCAGACATCAAGCCACGAGCGGGCCGACCGGTAAATTCGCCAATTCGGGGTAGGGAGAAGTGGTGCCGCTTGCGTGACTCGAACACGCGACCCCATCATTACGAATGATGTGCTCTACCAACTGAGCTAAAGCGGCCGACCGCGACGGCCGCTGGGCCGATAGGTCGCCGGTCTTTTACTGAGACGCGTGTTGGCGCGCAAGGGCGAATTTGCGGGTTTTTCCCCCGGGCCGGTTTTCGGCCCTCCCGGTCAGGGAGCGGGAAGTTCTCCCGCCGATTCGGCCTGGCTCGCCGGCGCGGTCTCGACGGCCCGGCTGGCCACCGCGCTCACCGGCACCTTCCACTCGAAGGCATCGAGCTTGCCGGTGATGGGGGAAACCGGCTCCCATTCGTCGCTGGTGACGCCATCGGCGGTCCACACCGGATCGCGCGGGGCCCGCACGGCCCGGGCCAGCCACTCGCGCGCCATGCCCTGGTCCCCGTTCTGGCCTTCCTCGATCTCGGCCATCAGCAGGCATACCGCCTGGCTCGGCTCGCTGGCCGAGTAATTGGCCAGCGCATTGCGCGCCAGGCTCCAGTCGAAGGCATCGATGGCGGCGCGCGCCAGCACCAGCGCCGCCGCCCGGCTGGGCGGGGGCACCTCGATAAGCTCGCGCGCCCGCTTGAGCCGATCCACCGCCGACGCCCCGTGGGCGGCATTGGCGTAAAGGCTGGCGACGTCAGGATGTCCGGTCGCCCGGTAGACGCGCCGCAGGAGGCTCATGGCCTTGCGGCCCTCGCCGCGATTGGCCTCGATCCGGGCCGCGATCAGCGCCGCCGGCACGAAATCGGGAAGCAGCTTGAGCGCCGCCAGCGCATGGCTGAGTGCCCCCGAGGGATCGCTGATCTCGTTCTGGCGGGCCCGCGCCGTTTCGAGCACCGCCTGGCGGCGGCGCACATGGGCGCGCTCCTCGCGGCTGCGGGCCGGCTGGCTGGCGACCATGGCCAGCGCCTCGTCCCACTGCCCGCGCGCCGTGAGGTCATCGAACACCGCCGCGCTGGCCCAGCCCGGCGCCGGCGCGATCGCCACCGCCTTGCGCGCGAAGGTCAGGGCCGCATCCTTGCGCCCCTGCGCCAAAGCCTGGTCGTAAAGGCCCGAAAGCGCCGCCGCGGCCGTGCGCTGGTTGGCGATGAGGGCCCGATAATGCTCGCGGGCCGCCGGCATGTCGCCCAGCGCCAGGTCCGCCCGCGCCTCGAGCAGCCTTGCCGCCTGGTTGTCGGGCAGCCGCGCCTGCGCGTCCCGCGCCAGGCTGCGCGCCCGCACCGGGTCTCCGGCCTGGAGCGCGATGAACCCCTCCGAGAGCGCTTCCACGCCCTGGTCCTTGCGCCGCTGCCGGCTGGCGCGCGAAAAACTCGACGGCGCCCCGATGATGCGGCGGATGATGGCCCAGGCCGCGATGATGAGCACCACCAGCACCACGAGGACGAAGATGGCGGTGCCCAGCCGCGGTTGCATGCGATAGCCGCCCGCCTCGAGCGAGAGCGTTCCGGGCAGGCTCACCATCCAGGCGATGGCCGCCGCGATCAGCAGGCTGGCGATGATCCAGCTGGCGAGACGGATCATGGCGTCGTCCCCGCGGGCGCCAGCGCCTGGGCGCGCAGGGACTGGAGAAGGGCATCGGCATCGGCATGGGCCGCGATCTCGACCGATACGGCCGCCGCCGGGGCCCGCATGGGCTCGGGCAGTGCCGAGAGGAGCGCCGTGGCGGCCCCATAATCGCGCCGCGCCACCGCCGCTTCGAGCTGGGAGGCGATGGCCTCGGGCGTCGTGCCCGAGATCTCGCCGGCCGGCCGGAAGGCCAGCATGGACTTGAGCCAGTCCAGGCCCGCCTCGGTCCAGTCGGCATCGGGCTTGCCGGGCGTCGCCGCCAGCATGTCGGGCAACACCGCCTCGAACTGGCGCGTGACCTCGTCCGGACGGGTGAGCCCCTGCGCCGCCCGTTCGCTCAGCGACGTCGGCACCACCGCCCCGGGCACGATCGCCTTGAGGCCCTCGAGCTCGGTGGCGAAGGGGCGACCGCTGTCAAAGGCACTCTCAAGGCTCGAAAGCAGCAACGGCAATTGCACCGCCGGCAGTTCGGGCGCCTTCTGCGCTTCGGCGGAAAGTTCGGCGATCTTGCTGTCGGCCGTGCCCACCTTGTCCTCGAGCGTGCCCAGCTTGCCCGAAAGATCGGCCAGGCCCTGCCGCATGGCCTCGACATCGCCCGAGAGCGCAGTATCGGCCGCCTCGCCCGCTCCGCTCCCCAGGCTTTCGACCCGTGCGTTGAGCGCGTCGAGCTGGGCCTTGAAATCGGTGAGGTCGGGCACCGTCGCCGGCGCCTGGGCCTTGAGCGCCGCCACCGCCTCGTTGGCCGCCTCGAGCCTGGCATTGAAATCGTTCTGCAGGGTCGAGAAGCGCTGCGTGAGCGTATTGATGGTCGCCTGGCTGCTCTCGGAGGCATCGGCCAGGCGCTTTTCGAGCGCGGCGATGCGCGGATCGGTCTGCGGCGTCGGCTGCGGCACGACGCCCCAGGCGAGAAGCCCATAGGTAATGGCGGTGCCCAGTATCGCCCCGCCGATGATCCCGGTCAGGGCCGGCGCCCAGTGAAAACCTGATTCGGCTGCCGGGGCGCCCGGCTTGCTCCCCGCTTCGGGTTTGCTCGCCGGCCTGGCCTCGGGCTTGGCCTCGGATTTGGTATCGGGCTTCGTTTCAGGCTTGGGCGCCTCCTCCGGGCGCTGCGTGGTATCGCGCGCCGAAAGATCCAGAACGGGCGGCTTCACAGGCCCGGTATTACGCTCAGCCATGGCAAGAATCCTGTTGCGGCAAAGAATTATGACGCGTTTTGCGCGCGGGCAAAAGCCAGGGCCAGCGTCATCATGGCCTCTTCGTCCGGATGACCGGCGACCAGCACCCGCTTGAACCCGGCGGCAACCAGCGGTTCGGCGGCTTTCTGGCTGATGCAGAGCACCGCGAAATCCTCAAGGCCGCGCGCCCCGATCCGGCGCGCCGTCAGTTCGGCGAAGAGGGTCGCCGTCCGGCGTGAATAGAAGAGCCCCGCTTCGATCCGGCCCTCTTCGATCTGGGTCACGATCGCATCGGGAATCCCGGCGGCGTCCCGCATCTCGTAGACCGGCACGGTGCGCACCGCGATGCCATGCCGCCCCAGCGCCGCATCGAGGTCCCCGCTCAGGCGCGTGCCCGAGGGATAGAGGATGGGCAAGGACGGGGCGGCATCGGCGATGAGGGCCACCAGGTCCTCAAAACTGCCATTGGCGCTGCGCACGTCGGAGAAGCCGAGGAACTGGGCCTCGCGCGCCGAGCCGTCGCCCACCGCGAAGACCGGCAGGTCCTGGTAGGGGCGAACGGCGCCGCGCTCGTCGAGCGAGCGCAGCGCATTGGCGCTCGAAATGGCGATGCCGCCGAACCCGTCGGGCGGCGGCAGGTCGGTCGAGAGCGTGATGCGCTGCATCAGCGGCAGCTTGACCGCATCGAGGTTGAGGGCCCGCAGGCGGACCGTGGAATGGCCGAGATCAGGTTCAGGACGGGTGACCAGGATCGTGGTCATCGCCCGCGATCCTCGAACTGGGCGAGGAAATCCGGACCGGCAAGGTCCCGCAGCTCCTGGCCCAGATCGTGCCCGATGCGCATGGCCTCGGCGGCCGCGCCCGATCGCTCCAGTTCGTAAACGGTCTGCCCGTCCGGACTCAGGATCTGCCCGAGCAGGGTGAGCTTGTCGCCATCCCGGCTGGTCAGCGCCGCGATGGGGGTGCGGCACGAGCCGTCGAGCACGTCGAGCAGGGCACGCTCGGCGCGCAGCGCATCGTGGGTCTCGGCATGGTCGAGCACGGCCACCAGTTCGCGCGTGCGGGCGTCCTCGGAGCGGATTTCGATGCCGATGGCGCCCTGCGCCGGGGCCGGCGGGAACCGGCGCGGATCGAGCAGGCTCGCCGCCTCCCCGCTCCGGCCCAGCCGGTTGAGGCCGGCAGCGGCCAGCAGCGTGCCGTCGGCGACGCCATCGGTGAGCTTGCGGATGCGGGTATCGACATTGCCGCGGAAGGGCACGATCTCGAGATCGGGCCGGAAGCGGAGGATCTGGGCGGCCCGGCGAATCGAGGACGTGCCGAAGCGCGCGCCGCGCGGCAGCCCGTCGACGTCCCTGGCCACGAAAGAGAGAAAGGCGTCGCGCACGTCCTCGCGCTCGAGGAAGACGCTCAGTTCGAGCCCGTCCGGCAGGCGCGTCGCCATGTCCTTGGACGAATGGACGGCCAGGTCGATCTCCCCGGCCAGCAGCGCCGCCTCGATCTCCTTGGTGAAAAGGCCCTTGCCCCCCACTTCACTGAGCGGGCGGTCGGTGATCCTGTCGCCGCTGGTCGAGATCGCCTGGATGGCAATGCTGTCCTCCTCCACGCCATGGGCCTGCGCCAGCAGGCGCCGGACGAGATTGGCCTGTGCCAGCGCCAGCTGGGAACCACGGGTACCGATGCGGAGGAAGGGGGAGTGAGATTGCAATTGAGCGCTGTCCTATTGTAGGCCAAGGCGGCAGGAAGGCCATAGACCAGATCGACGTGAACGGGCAAGCGACAGAGACCATTTTGGGCATCGAGACAAGCTGCGACGAAACAGCCGCGGCTATCGTCGTGCGCGACGCGCAGGGCGCCGGCCGCATCGTTTCGAACGTGGTGCGCTCCCAGCTCGACGAGCACGCCGCCTTTGGCGGGGTAGTGCCCGAACTGGCGGCGCGCGCCCATGTCGCCTGGCTCGACCATATCATTGCCCAGGCGGTTTCCGAGGCCGGAATCGAACTCAGGGATGTCGACGCCATCGCCGCCACCGCCGGACCGGGCCTGATCGGGGGCGTCCTTGTCGGGCTCACCACCGCCAAGGCCCTGGCTGCCGCGCTCGGCAAGCCGCTGGTCGCGGTCAATCACCTCGAGGGACACGCCCTCACCGCGCGGCTGACCAACGCCGTCCCCTTCCCCTACCTGATGCTGCTGGTCTCGGGCGGGCACAGCCAGTTCGTGCTGGTGCGCGGGGTGGGCCAGTACGAGCGCTGGGGCACCACGATCGACGATGCGCTGGGCGAAGCCTTCGACAAGGTGGCCAAGCTGCTCGACCTCGGCCATCCGGGCGGACCGCAGGTCGAGATCGCCGCCCGTTCGGGCGATCCGTCCCGCTTCAAGTTTCCCCGGCCACTTTTGCGTGAAGAGCGCCTCGACTTCTCCTTTTCCGGCCTCAAGACCGCCGTGCGCCTCGCCGCCGAATCGATTGCGCCGCTGACAGACCAGGACGTCTACGACATCGCCGCCGGCTTCCAGCTGGCCGTCACCGATATCGTCGCCACCCGGACGAGGCAGGCCCTGGTCCGGTTCAAGGCCGAGTTCGCCGGCGAGCCGATCCGCATGGTGGTGGCGGGCGGGGTCGCCGCCAACCGCGCCATCGGCGCCGCCCTGCGCGCCGTCACCGAAGAGGCCGGCGCCGAGCTCGTCATCCCGCCGCCCGCCCTGTGCACCGACAATGGCGCCATGGTGGCCTGGGCCGGGGCCGAGCGCCTGGCGCTGGGCGACACCGACCGGCTCGATTTCGTAGCCCGGCCGCGCTGGCCGCTCGATTCGGAAGACATGGGGCTCCATCATGGCGCTTGAAACCGTCTCGGTCATCGGCGCGGGCGCCTGGGGCACCGCGCTCGCCCAGGCCGCCGCCATGGCGGGGCGCAGGGTACGCCTCCACGGCCGCTCGGGCGACCTCGCCAGCGAAGTCAACCAGTTCCACACCAACGAGCGGCACCTGCCCGGCCAGACGCTGCACCCGGCCATAACCGGCTTTGCCGATTGCGAGCGGGTCGCCGAGGCCGATTTCATCATCCTGGCCGTCCCGGCGCAGGCCAGCCGGGAGGCCATCATCCAGGCCGGGGCCGACGCCTTCGCCGGGCGGCCGGTGATTCTGTCGGCCAAGGGCCTCGAGCACGAGACGCTGCTGCGCCAGAGCGAAGTGCTCGGTCAATTGGCCCCGCAGGCCCAGCCCTATGTGCTCTCGGGTCCCAGCTTTGCCGCCGACGTGGCGGCGGGCCGCCCCACCGCCGTGACCCTGGCAGGACGCGACGCCGAGCCGCTGGCCGCCGCGCTCGCCGGCCCGAGTTTCCGGCCCTATGCCGCCGACGACATCGTCGGGGTGGAGCTGGCCGGCAGCCTCAAGAACGTCTACGCCCTGGGATGCGGCGCTGTCGAAGGCGCGGACCTGGGCGCCTCGGCCCGCGCCGCCTTCCTGGCCCGCGCCTATGCGGAAATGGCCCGGCTGGTCGAGGCCCTGGGCGGTTCGCCCGCGACCCTGACGGGCCTGGCGGGCCTGGGCGACCTCACCCTTTCGTGCACCTCGACCCAGTCGCGCAATTACCGCACGGGCCTGGCGCTCGGCCGCGGCCTGCCGCTCGAGGGGATCGGCCTGGCCGAAGGCGTGGCCACCGCGCCCGTCGCCCGGGATCTCGCCCGGCGGCTCCATATCGACGCCCCGCTCATCGAGGCGGTCAACCTGCTGCTCACGGGCACCACCAGCATTTCGTCAATCGTTGCCGGGCTCATGGCGCGCCCGCTCAAGAGGGAGACCTGACCCATGCCGCTTTATTCGTTCATCGCCAAGGACAAGGCCGGCGCACTCGACCAGCGCATGGCCGTGCGTCCCCGGCACCTCGAACATCTGGACAGCCTCGGCGACACCCTGGTGCTGGCCGGCCCCTTCCAGACCGAGGACGGCAAGTCCACCGGCAGCCTGATGGTGATCGAGGCCGACGACCTGGATGCGGCCAAGACCCTTTTCGCCAAGGACCCGTTCGTGGCCGAAGGCATCTTCGAATCCTACGAGGTCAGCCGCTGGTCGCTGACCATCAACAAGGCGGCGGGGCGCTGACGATGGCCTATTGGCTGATGAAATCGGAGCCGGACGTCTTCTCGTTCACGGACCTGACCAACAAGCCCCTCGAGGAGTGGCACAGCGTGCGCAACTATGCGGCGCGCAACAACATGAAGGCCATGAAGAAGGGCGACAAGGCCTTCTTCTACCACTCCAATATCGGCAAGGAGATCGTGGGCATCATGACCATCGTCAACGAAGCCCACCCCGATTCCACCGCCGAGATCGTGGACGGCAAGATCGTCTGGGAATGCGTGGACGTGGAAGCCGACAAGCCCCTGCCCACCCCGGTGACGCTGGCCCAGATCAAGGCCGACCCGTTCCTCCAGGACATGGCCCTGATCAAGCTCTCGCGCCTTTCGGTTTCGCCCGTCACCGCGGCGGAATGGGACTATATCTGCAAGCTCGGCGGGCTCTGACGCCTCGCGCGTTTACGCTTCGCTAGCCATGATCGTTCATGCTTCCCCCAAGCGCCGCGCTCGGCGCCGTGGAGGGGAAAATGGATCATCTTGCCGTCAACTGGCTGGCTATCGTGCTGGCCACCGTCGCCAGCATGGCGCTCGGTTTCGTCTGGTACATGGCGCTCTCGCGCCAATGGCTCGCTGCCCTCGGCAAGAAGCGCGAGGACCTCAATTCGAGCGATCCCTCGCCCTATGTCTGGTCGGTCATCGTCCAGTTCGTCATGGCCTATTTCATCGCCCTGCTGACCCCCAAGCTCTTCGGGTCCACCGACGTCGCCAACGGCATCTGGTGCGCCATCCACATGTGGGTCGGCTTCGTGATCACCGCCATGATCCTCAACCACCGCTACCAGGGCCAGAAATGGTCGCTGACCGTGATCGACGGCGGCTACCTGCTCGGCGTGCTCCTCGTCCAGGGCGTGGTGATCGGGCTTTTCGGCTAGAAATCGCTGGTGAGGCCCTTGATCTCCCAGTCCCCGTAGCGATTGGGTTCGAGCCCGCCCCGGCCACCCTCCTCGCGCGGCGCTTCGGTTGTGCGCGCGTCGATGGCGGCGCGCCGGGCTTCCGCTTCGGCCAGGGCCCGGCGGGCAGCGTCCGATAGCGGCTTGCGGGGTGCGGGTTCGGAGGTGTCGGTCATTGCTGGGCGGCCCGGATCTTGCGGCTGGAACAGCCCGCTCTTGTATGCAGGGCAGGCAACGACCATCATAATTGGGGAGTTTTCTCCAAGTCGAGGTCAAATGCTCAACGCAGTTCGCACCGGTGTCCTTCTCGCCGCCCTCACCGCCCTCTTCATGGGGGTGGGTTACCTCATCGGGGGCTCGAGCGGCATGATGATCGCCCTGGGGGTGGCCGTGGTCACCAACCTGTTCGGCTACTGGAACGCCGACAAGATGGTGCTGCGCATGCAGAACGCCCAGCCCGTCGACCCTCGTTCGGCGCCCGACCTCTACAACATGGTCGAGGGGCTGGCCCGCAACGCGGGCCTGCCCACGCCCGCCATCTACCTCATCCACACCGACCAGCCCAACGCCTTCGCCACCGGCCGCAACCCGCAGAACGCCGCCGTGGCCGTCTCGACCGGGCTGCTCCAGCGGCTCGAACCGCGCGAAGTGGCGGGGGTCATCGCCCACGAACTGGCCCATATCCGCAATCGCGACACGCTCACCATGGTCATCACCGCGACCGTGGCCGGCGCCATCTCGATGCTGGCCCAGTTCGGCCTCTTCTTCGGTGGCGGCAACAACAACCGCGACAATCCGCTCGGCGGCATCGGCACGCTGCTGGCGGTGCTGGTGGCCCCGCTCGCCGCCATGCTGGTGCAGATGGCCATCAGCCGCACCCGCGAATACGAAGCCGACCGGGACGGCGCCCGCATCTCGGGCGATCCGCTGGCCCTGGCCTCGGCGCTCTCCAAGATCGCCACCGCCGCCCCGCGCACCGTCAATGTCGGCGCCGAGCGCAACCCGGCCATGGCCCATCTCTACATCATCAACCCGCTCTCGGGGGCCCGCATGGACAACCTGTTCTCGACCCACCCCGATACCGGCAACCGCATCGATGCCCTGCGCAAACTTGCCGAATCGATGCAGGTGGACGACAAGGGCCGCCGGCCCCAGCCGCACGAGCGCTCGTCCGATCCGGTGCGCGGCGGCTGGCGCGTACCGCCCACCGGGCGGCTCGATGACACGGGCAGCCGCAACGGGCCGCCTCGCGGACCCTGGGGTTAACCGATTTTGCCCAAAGAAAAGAACCCGCCGGGGCTCAAGCTCCGCCTCCTTGCCGCCGAGCGGCTGGCGCTCGTTTTGGGCGGCAACAATTTTTCGCCCTTCGGCGCCGGCGAGATCGCCGACAGCCGCGACCGGGCCCTGGCCAATCGCCTCGTCACCACGGCGCTGCGCCGTCACGGCCAGATCGACATGGCGCTGAGCGAACTGCTCGATCGCGGCATGCCCAAGAAGTCGGGCAGCTTCGAAGCCGTGCTGCGCCTCTCGCTGGCCCAGTTGCTGTTCCTGCCGGACCTGGGCGCCCACAGCGCCCTGTTCCTCGCGGTCGAAGCGGTCAAGGCCGACCCCAGGGCGCGCCATCTCTCGGGCCTGATGAACGCGGTGCTGCGCCGGGCCCAGGCCAATTCCGCCCGCCTTTCGGCCATGAGCGACGACCTGCTGTTCCCGCCCGCCATCCGCGAGTTCTGGAGCCGGGCCTATGGCGAGGACAATCTCGACCGCTTCGCCCAGGCCCTGCTCGAGGGCGCTCCGCTCGACCTGACGCTCAAGGACAACGATCCCGAGCTCATCGAGGCCCTGGGCGCCACCCCGCTTGGCTTCGACACCGTGCGCATCGCCAGCCGCGACAAGCCGGTCGAGGGCCTTTTCGGCTATGACGAGGGCCGCTGGTGGGTGCAGGACGCCGCCGCCGCCGTGCCTGCCCGCCTGATCACGCTCGCCCCGGGCGCCAGCGTCGCCGATTTCTGCGCCGCCCCGGGCGGCAAGACCGCCCAACTGGTCAAGGCCGGCTATGACGTGACCGCGCTCGACGCCGACCCGGCGCGGGTCGAACGGCTCAACGCCAATCTTTCGCGCCTGGGCTATGCCGCCCGGATCGCCATCGGCGACGCCGCCGACTTCCGCCCGCCTGCGCCGTTCGACGCCATCCTGCTCGACGCCCCCTGCACCGCCACCGGCACCTTCCGGCGCCATCCCGAGGTCATCTGGCACCGCACCGACAAGGACGTCGAGAGCCGCGTGGCGCTGCAGCGCCAGCTCCTCGCCAACGCCGCCCGCTGCCTCAATCCGGGCGGAGTTCTTGTCTATTGCGTGTGTTCGCTCGAGCCGCAGGAGGGCGAGGACCAGGTGCGTTGGGTCGCAGGGCACCTCAAGGACCTCGAACTCCTACCCGTCACGCCCGAAGAACTGGGCTGGCTCGGGCCGGCCGCGCTGGCCGACGGCACGGTGCGCCTGCATCCCGGATTGCCGATGCCCGAAGGCGTCGAAGGCGCCCTGGACGGGTTTTTTGTCGCACGTTTCCGCCGGACCGGCGGATAGGGGTTGGAAAGTCTTTACCGGTTCTCTACGCCTGAGCGCTAGATTCGCCGGTCGGGCTCTGAGAGGGCGCGTATTTGTTAAGTGTGATTCGGTTCCTCGCATGGCGCTGGACCTTCGGGGCCATCGACTATGCGGTGACCATGCCGCTATTGCGCTGGACCTGGCAGGGGCTATCCGAGGACGCCTTCGCCGGTTCATTGCCAGAATTCCGGCCAGCCGATGCCGAAACCGTCATCGACATGATGCAGGGGCGCTATCTGCTGGCTTCCAAGCTGGTGGACACGCAAGGCACGTCTCCCTTTTCCATCGAGGTCGATAGCGAGGACTGGCTGCAGGTGCTGCACGGCTTCGCCTGGCTGCGCCATTTCCGCGAGATCCGCGATGACGGCTCCAAGCGCTTCGCGCGCACCCTCGTGCTCGACTGGATCGGGCGCGAAGGCCAGTTCGACGCCGAAACCTGGGCCCCCGGCCTCACCGCCCAGCGCGTGCTCAACTGGCTGCGCCACTATCCGCTGCTGACCGAAGGCGCCACGCCCGAACAGGCCGCCAGCATCGCCCGCGCCCTGGGCACGCAGGTGCAGTCGCTCCGGGTGCGCGCCCGCTTCGTCACCGAGCCGCACGAGCGCGCCCTGGTGGCCGCCGCCCTTGTCGGCGCCGCCCTCTGCGACAAGGAAGGCCGCGGCGAGATCGAAAAATACGCTACGCGCCTCATCCAGGTGCTCGACAGCCAGATCGACGCCGACGGCATCCACCTTTCGCGCAGCGCCCGCATCCAGCTCGCCCTGCTGGTGGAACTGGCCACCATCCGCGCCGCGCTGGTGCGCGACCACGCCGATATCGCCCGCGAGCTCGGCACGCGCGTGGACGCCATGCATGGCGGCCTCGACGCCCTGACCCTGGGCTCGGGGGAGCCGGCCTATTTCCATGGTACCGGGCAGATCGCCCATGACCTCCTGGTCTCGGTGCAGGCCCAGAGCCCCGAGCGGCAGCGCGCCATCGGCAGCCGCCTGTTCTCGGGCTACGGGCGGCTGGAAGCCGGCCCCGCCACCGTCATCGCCGATGCGGGCCTGGTGCCCGACCTGCCCTTTGCGGGCGAAGCGGCCTCGAGCCCGCTGGCCTTCGAATTCTCCTACGGCACCGAACTCATCGTCGGCAATTGCGGCCCGGCCCCGGCCGAACTGCCCGACAGCAAGCCGCTCTTCCGCCGCGGCATCGCCCATACCGGCCCGACCATCAACGCCGAGTCGGCCGACGACTTGCCCGAAAAAGGCGCCCTTTCCGGTCGCCTGCGGGCACGGGCCGAGCCGATTGCGGCCACCCTCGAAACGGACGAACCCGCCCTCACCCTCGCCACCGCCGGCTACGAGGCGCCATTCGGCGTGGTGCTCGAGCGGCGCATGACCCTCCTCAACGAGGGCAAGACCCTCGTCGGCCAGGACAAGGCCGTGGCTTCGGGAGAAACCGTCTCGGGCGTGGTGACGCTGCGCTTCCACCTCGCGCCCGGCGCCGAGGTCTGGCACGGCACCAGCGAGAACATCGCCCGCGTCTATCTCGCCAACGGCACAACTTGGACCTTCCTCTGGGAAGGGGCCGAAATGCGCGAGGAGGAAAGCGTGCGCCAGTCGGCCTATTTCGGCCTCCACCGCACCCAGCAGATCGTTCTGGAGGCCCAGGTCGAGGCCGGACACGAGATCGCCTGGATTTTCACCCTCGAGGAAGACTGATCCCGGTTCACATTGCCGCCCCGACGTGGTAGCGAGCCCGCAGAATTTCCCAGAAAAATTTCGGCGGTGGTGACGATGGACGACGTGGTCAAAATCGGAAGGGCTTTGCTTTCGGTTTCCGACAAGGCGGGGATGGCCGAATTCGCCAGGGACCTGGCCTCCCTCGGGGTCGAGCTGGTTTCGACCGGCGGCACCCACAAGCTGATCGCCGATGCCGGCGTCAAGGTGCGCGAGATCTCCGACCTTACCGGCTTCCCCGAGATGATGGACGGCCGCGTCAAGACGCTGCACCCCAAGGTCCATGGCGGCCTGCTGGCGGTGCGCGACAACCCCGAGCACAAGGCGGCCATGGAGGCCCACGCCATCGCCCCGATCGACCTGGTGGTGGTCAACCTCTACCCCTTCGAAGCCACCGTCGCCAAAGGCGCCGACTACGATACGACGATCGAAAACATCGATATCGGGGGGCCGGCCATGATCCGCTCGGCCGCCAAGAACCACGCCTTCGTGACCGTCATCGTCGATCCGGCCGACTATGGCGCGGTGATCGCCGCCATCCGCGCCGAGGGCGGGGTGCCCTATGCGCTGCGCCAGCGCCTCGCCGCCAAGGCCTATGCCCGCACCGCCGCCTATGACACGGCGATCTCGACCTGGTTCGCCCGGGAAATCGACTACCAGGACATCCCCTATCGCAGCTTTGCCGGCACGTTGCGCGAAGTCATGCGCTATGGCGAAAATCCGCACCAATGGGCGGGCTTCTACACCACCGGCGAGCCGCGCCCCGGCGTTTCGACCGCCACCCAGGTGCAGGGCAAGACCCTCTCCTACAACAACATCAACGACACCGATGCCGCCTTCGAGCTGGTCTCCGAATTCGACCCCAGCGAGAGCGCGGCCGTCGCCATCATCAAGCACGCCAATCCCTGCGGCGTGGCGGTGGCGGACAATGTGGTCGATGCCTATAAGCTCGCCCTGCGCACCGATCCGGTCAGCGCCTTCGGCGGCATCGTCGCCATCAACCGCGAGATCGACGCCAGGGCGGCCGAGGAGATCGTCAAGGTCTTCACCGAGGTGATCGTGGCTCCTGCCGCCACCCAGGAGGCCATCGACATCATCGCGGCCAAGAAGAACCTGCGCCTGCTGCTCACCGGTGGCCTCGCCGACCCCAAGGCGGCGGGCCTGACCGTGCGCACGGTCGCCGGCGGGCTCCTCGTCCAGACGCGCGACAACAAGAATGTCGACGACACCGAGTTCAGGGTCGTGACGAAAAAGCAGCCGACGACCCAGGAACTGGTGGATCTCAAGCTGGCCGCCAAGGTGGCCAAGCATGTCAAGTCCAACGCCATCGTCTATGTCCGCGAGGGTGCCACGGTCGGCATCGGCGCCGGGCAGATGAGCCGGGTCGATTCGAGCCGCATTGCCTCGCGAAAGGCCCAGGATGCCGCCGAAGCCGCCGGGATCACCGAGAGCCTGACCAAGGGCTCCGCCGTGGCCTCGGACGCCTTCTTCCCCTTCGCCGACGGCCTCCTGGCCGCGGTCGAGGCCGGCGCCACCGCCGTGATCCAGCCGGGCGGCTCGATCCGCGACGAGGACGTCATCAAGGCCGCCGACGATGCCGGCATCGCCATGGTCTTCACCGGCATGCGCCATTTCCGGCACTAGGCCGCTTTTCGAGCCAACATCGATCGCCGCGCGTCCCCAGGGTCGCGCGGCTTTTTTGTTTTCAGGCATGGGGGTTGGGGCTCACTGGGGCGGAGAAATCTGCTGGCCGGGTGGCGGCTACAGCCGCAATCCTCACCACGGCCTCGATCTTGCCGGCCGCAGAGCGGGGGCGCACGGATGGCGCTACTCGGGTGGAGCGGGCAACGGGCCCGGTCTTCGCCCGGGGAAGTTCCGTGGTGGGGAAAGAGCGGGAAGGTGCAGCACCGCCTCCCTACCCCTTGTGGGGAGGGATTGAGGGCGGGGGTGAGCCAGGGGCACCGAGTCCGCGGTTTCCCCCACCCTTGTTCCCTCCCCACAAGGGGGAGGGAGACCTGCTGGCTAAATCTCTGCCTCACCGTTCCGGGGCTGGCTATACCCAGAAAGGGTGCGGCGAGCCGCTTACGTGCCGCTGGCGAGGTCGGAGAGGAGGCCGGCGGCGACCGAGAGGCGGGAGACCGTGAGGTCGCCCTGGGTGATGTCGGCCACGGCCTTGGCGGTGCGCCCGACGGCGTCGGCGCGGCGCTGGCGGTAGGCCTCGATGCCGCGGCTGTCCGAGAGCACGTCGGCCGAAAGGTCGCGCAGGGCGCGCCAGAGATTGGCGTTGGCCCGGTCGAGCGCCATGCGGTCGAACCGGTCGGCCAGCACGAGGTCGCGGGTGCGCAGCAGCACGTCGCCCAGGTCGAAGAGCTCGAGCACCCCGAAGAAGGCCCGTGCCGCCTCGACCGGAGCCACCCCGTTCCGTTCCGCCGTAAAGATGATGTCGGTCGAGAACGAGAGCGTGGAAAGCGCCGCGATGCGCTCGGCGAGGCCCTTGGGCGCTCCGCCGGCGCGGAACGCCTCGGCCTTGGCCGCCACCTTGGCCTTGAGGACCGGCGGCAGCAGGGCCGGCAGCGCCAGGCGCAGCTCGTCCACGCCCGCCCGGTAGCGCTCGACCAGCGGCGCCAGTCCACCCGCAAAGCTCGCATTGCGCAGGAACCACAGGCTTTCCCGGCGCAGCAGCGCCTCGACCTCGGCATAGAGCGCCAGTTGCGTCGCCCCCTCGATACGCCCGTCCTGCCCGTCGATCTCGGCATTCAGATCGGGCAGCCCATAGGCATCGCGCGCCGCCGCATAGGCGAAGGCAACCTCGGCCGCCGTGGCGCTCGAGGCATCCATCATCTGGCGCACATAGGCCGGCCCGCCACGGTTGATCATGGCATTGGCCAGCACCGTGGCGATGACCTCGCGCCGCAGCCGGTGGCCGAGCACCGCCTCCGGATAGGTGACGTTGAGCGTTTCCGGGAAGTAGCGGTAGAGCTCCTTGCCGAGATAGGCATCGTCGGGCACGGCGGAAGCCAGCAGATCCTCGTAGAGCGTGATCTTGGCATAGGCCAGCAGCACCGCCAGCTCCGGCCGGGTCAACGGCCGGTTGGCCAGCTCGCGTTCGGCCAGCACCGCGTTGGACGGCAGGAACTCGACGGCCCGGTTGAGGTGGCCCTCGCGCTCGAGCGAGAGCATCAGCTCGCGGTGGTCGGGGAACTCGGCCATGCCCCGCCGCTCGGTGAGCGAGAGGGCCAGGGTCTGCAGGTAATTGTTGCGCAGGCACAACTCGGCTACTTCGGGCGTCATCTGCACCAGGAACGCGTTGCGGCCCTCGGTATCGAACACGCCCGAGCGCACCAGCGTGCCCAGCGCGATCTTGATGTTGACCTCGAGGTCCGAGGAATTGACGCCGGCCGAATTGTCGATGGCGTCGGTATTGAGCCGCCCGCCATTGAGCGCATATTCGATGCGCCCGCGCTGCGTCATGGCCAGGTTGGCCCCCTCACCCGCCACCTTGGCGCGGATATCGCGCCCGGTAATGCGGATGGCGTCATTGGCGCGGTCGCCCGCCTCGGCATCGCTTTCGCCCGAGGCGCGCACATAGGTGCCGATGCCGCCGAACCAGAGCAGGTCCACATCCGCCTTGAGGATGGCCGTCATCACTTCGGCCGGGGTGAGCGCGGAAGCCGTCACCCCCAGCGCCTTGCGCGCCTCGGGCGACAGCGGGATCGACTTGGCCGAACGCGAATAGACCCCGCCACCGGCCGAGATCCTGGCCTTATCGTAATCCTGCCAGCTCGAACGCGGCAGGCCGAAGAGCCGCTTGCGCTCGGCATAGCTCGCCGCCGCGTCGGGCTGGGGATCGATGAAGATGTCGCGATGGTCGAACGCGGCGACCAGCCGCGTCTGGCGCGACAGCAGCATGCCGTTGCCGAAGACGTCGCCCGACATGTCGCCCACGCCCACGACCGTGAACGGTTCCTTCTGGATGTCGCGATCCATCTCGCGGAAGTGGCGCTTGACCGCTTCCCAGGCGCCGCGCGCCGTGATGGCCATCTTCTTGTGGTCATAGCCCGCCGAGCCGCCCGAGGCGAAGGCGTCGCCCAGCCAGAAATGGCGTTCGATGGCGATGGCGTTGGCGGTATCGGAAAAACTCGCCGTGCCCTTGTCGGCCGCCACCACGAGATAGGGGTCGTCGCCGTCGCGCCGGATGACGCCCTGGGGCGCGATGACCGCATCGCCCTCGAGATTGTCGGTGATGTCGAGGAGCGAGCCGATGAAGACCTTGTAGCACGCCGTGCCCTCGGCCTGGACGACCTCGCGCGCCGCGCCCTTGGCGAGGCGCTTGGGCACGAACCCGCCCTTGGCCCCCACCGGCACGATGACCGCGTTCTTGACCTGCTGCGCCTTGACCAGACCCAGCACCTCGGTGCGGAAATCCTCGGGACGGTCCGACCAGCGGATGCCGCCGCGCGCGATGGCGCCGAACCGCAGGTGCACGCCTTCCACGCGCGGCGAATAGACGAAGATCTCGCGATAGGGGCGCGGGGCGGGCATGCCCTCGACCGCCGCGCAATCGAACTTGATCGCCAGCGCCGGCCGGCGCGCCCCCTGCCCGTCGCGCTGATAGGCATTGGTGCGCAGGCTCGCCTCGACCAGGTTGGCGAAGCGCTCGATGATGCGTTCCTCATCGAGCGAGGTGGTGGCATCGAGCGCCTCGGCAATGCCGGCGCGCGCCGCCGCGGCCAGTTTCTCGCGGCTTTTGCTGGCCGGGTCGTGCAGGGCATGGAAGAGCCCCACCAGGTGCTGCGCCGCGCCCGGCTGGGCCGCCAGCACCTCGGCGAGATAGGCGTGGGAATAGGTGATGTTGAGCTGGCGCAGGTAGCGCGCCAGGGCCCGCAGGATGGCAACGTCCGGCCAGGCAAGCCCGGCGCTCAGCGTCAGGGCGTTGAACCGGTCGCTCTCGGCTGCTCCGTCCCAGACGGCAAGGAGCCCGGCCTCGAGTTCCCGGCCCAGCCGGGAAAGGTCCACCGTGCCGCCATCGGCGGGCGCCAGCACCATGTCGTGGATGAACCGGCCCACCCCGTCGGTGGCCTTGACCGTATAGGTGCGCTCGTCGATGACCTTGAAGCCGAAATTCTCCAGCATCGGCACGCGGTCCGAGAGCGGGATGGGGCTGCCCCGGTGATAGAGCTTGAGCCCGAGCGCGCCATCGGCGAGCTGGGCCGCCGAGAACGCCACCGCCAGGGCGCTGTCATCGCCCAGGGTCTGGAACACCCCGATATCGGCGAGCGCCTGGGCCGGCGAGCTGTGCGACTGATAGGCCGGCGAAAAGGCTTCGCGATAGGGCGCGGCAATGGCCGGATCGGCCGCCTCGGCCATCAGACGGTCGCCGAAATCGCGCGAGAGCGCGGTGATGTCGGCCTCGAGCTTGTGCCGGTCGGGACGCGGGGTCTTGCCGGCCTCGCGCCCGATGATGAAGTGCACGCGCACCAGGTCGCCATCGAGGAAGCGCGGATACCAGGCCGAGACGCGCCCGCCATAGGCGCCGGCCAGATATTCCCCGATGCGGGCGCGATTGTCCGAATCGTAGCGCTCGCGCGGCATGTAGAGGAGAATGGAGACGAAATTGTCGAACGGGTCGATGCGCGGCAGCACCCGCACGCGCGGACGGTCGCCGAGCGCGGCGATATCGGTGGCGAATTCGGTGAGCTCGTCCACCCCGACCTGGAACAGCTCGTCGCGCGGATAGCTCTCGAGCGAATGCAGCAGCGTCTTGCCGGCATGACCCTGCGGATCGAGCCCGGCGCGGCGCACCACGTCCTCGATCTTGCGCCGGATGAGCGGCACGCTGGCATGGGCCTGGCTGAGCGCATGGGAGGTGAATAGCCCCAGGATTCGCAGCTCGCCCGCGACCCGCCCGTCGGCGCCGAAGAGCTTGACCCCGATATAGTCCATGTGGCTGCGCCGATGGACGCGCGAACGCACATTGGCCTTGGTCACCATGAGCGGCCCGGAAGCCTTGAGGAAGGCCTTGTGCTGGGGCGTCATCTCGACGAATTCGGCGCCCGAGCGCAGGAACCGGTAGGCCGGATCGCGCAGGATACCCAGCCCGGTCGGCGGCAGCGGCACCAGCACGCCGTCCTCGAGCGCGTAGTCGCGCATGCCCAGGAGGGTGAAATTGTTGTCCTTGAGCCAATCGAGGAAGGCCAGCGCCTCCTCGCGCTCGGCCGACGCCTTGGCGGCGCCGAGCCCGGCAATGGCCTCGTCGAGCCGGGCGAGCATGGCCGGCCAGTCGGCCACCGCATGGGCGACCTCGCCCATGGCCGTTTCGATTTCCCCGGCCAGCGCGCCCCGCTCGGCCTCGCCCATCGGTTCGACAAGCACGGTGAGGACGCTCGTGGCGCCCTTGCCCTTGCCGATGATCGGATGGCTGACCAGCCGCACCTGCCCGCCCCGGGCGCGGATCGCGGCCAGCACGGAATCGACGATGAAGGGCTTGTCGCTCGAAATCACCACGACCGGGGTGACGACGCGCCGGCCCAGCTCGACCGGTTCGCCCACCGCCACCAGCGGATCGGGATTGCCCGCCTGGGCCAGCAGGCGATGGGTATCGGCCAGCACCGTCTCCAGGTCCGGCTGCGAGAACGCCGCCAGATCGTCAGGATCGGTGGCGCCCAGCGCCGCTTTGAGGAAAGTTTGGAAGGCCGGCGCGCCCTGGCCCGCCTTCAATTCGGTGACCGGGCCCTTCGACCCGGACTTGTCTGCACCCAGCATAGACCGCTCCCACGACTCGCCTGCGCACAGTGCTAGGACGGCCATCAAAAGTCGAGGACCGGGCTACCCTTCTTTGGTCGCAGCGAAACTGCGCCCGACTGGACGCCCGGGGCCCGGGGCGCCCTTGCATTAACGTGAAGCCACCATATTCTTGATTCTACGTGGGCAGCGGCATAGAACCTCCCGCGCAAGCCAAATCGAAAGGCCTTAGGTATCTCGCCGATGAGCAAGAGCAGGACGCTATACGACAAGATCTGGGACGACCACCTGGTCGGCACCAACGAGGACGGCACCGGCCTCCTCTATATCGACCGTCACCTGGTGCATGAAGTCACCAGCCCGCAAGCGTTCGAGGGCCTTCGCATTAATGGCCGCAAGGTCCGCGCTCCCGAGCGTACCCTTGCGGTTGTCGACCACAACGTGCCCACCACCGACCGCCGCAACGGTATCGACGATCCCGAAAGCGCGCTGCAGGTGGCGACCCTGGCCCAGAACGCCAAGGATTTCGGCGTCGAGTATTATGACGAACTCGACAAGCGTCAGGGCATCGTCCACATCGTCGGCCCCGAGCAGGGCTTCACCCTGCCCGGCATGACCATCGTGTGCGGCGACAGCCATACCTCCACGCACGGCGCGTTCGGCGCCCTGGCCCACGGCATCGGCACCTCGGAAGTCGAGCACGTGCTCGCCACCCAGACGCTGATCCAGCAGAAGGCCAAGAACATGCTGGTGCGCGTGGACGGGCAACTGCCCCCCGGCGTCACCGCCAAGGACATCATCCTGGCCATCATCGGCGAGATCGGCACGGCGGGCGGCAACGGCCACGTCATCGAATTCGCCGGCGAAGCCATCCGCTCGCTCTCGATGGAAGGCCGCATGACGGTCTGCAACATGACCATCGAAGGCGGCGCCCGCGCCGGCCTCATCGCCCCGGACGAAAAAACCTTCGAATACGTGAGGGGCCGCCCGCGCGCCCCCCAGGGCGCCGCCTACGACCAGGCCGTCGCCTATTGGAAGACGCTGTTCTCCGATGAAGGCGCCCATTTCGACCGCACGGTGGTGCTCGACGCCGCCAAGCTGCCCCCGATCGTCTCCTGGGGCTCCTCGCCCGAGGACGTGATCTCGGTCAATGGCGTGGTGCCCAACCCCGACGAGATCGAGGACGCCAACAAGCGCGCCTCCAAGTGGCGGGCGCTCGAATACATGGGCCTCAAGCCCGGTACCAGGATCACCGATATCGAAATCGAGCGCGTGTTCCTGGGCTCGTGCACCAATGGCCGCATCGAAGACCTGCGCGCCGCCGCCGCGGTCCTCAAGGGCCACAAGGTGCGCGAGGGCGTCAACGCCATGGTGGTGCCGGGCTCGGGCCTGGTCAAGGAACAGGCGGAAGCCGAGGGCCTGGACAAGATCTTCAAGGAAGCCGGTTTCGACTGGCGCGAGCCGGGCTGCTCGATGTGCCTGGCCATGAATGCCGACAAGCTCAAGCCCCAGGAACGCTGCGCTTCGACCTCGAACCGCAATTTCGAGGGCCGCCAGGGCTTCAAGGGCCGCACCCACCTGGTGTCGCCGGCCATGGCCGCCGCCGCCGCCGTGGCGGGCCGGTTCGTCGACATCCGCCAGTGGCCGCAATACTGAGCCCGGCCAGACGCCAGACCCATCAATGCGAAACGGCCCCGCTCGGGGCCGTTTTCTTTCAGTCCATCGGGTTGTCCGCCAGCGAGACGAACTCGTAGGTATTGTCCAGGCTCCCCGGCACGTCGTCCGGAACGCGCAGGCCCAGCCCCTGCTTTTCGAGCTCGGCGATCCACTCGTCCCAGGACACCAGGTCCAGCCCGCCGGGACGATCCTGCTCCTGCGCCTCGCCTGAATTGAGCAGGTACTGGTCGAAAACGATCTGCAAAATGATCTTGGTCCGGCTCCCGGAGGGCAGTTCGGCCAGGGCCGGCTGGCCCGAGCGGGCCTCGGCCCAGGTGCGAATTTCGGCAGGGTCGGTCAGTATCAGGGACAAGACGAGCTCCATCACGCTGGATTACATGGCGACAAGCTTACACCCGTTGGCCGCCCCGGCGAGAGAAATCGTCACCGCTACCGCTCGCGCTTGACGAACTCGAAGTCGCTCCCCACCCCGGCATCGTCGAGCACGTTGAGCGCCAGGTTCTGCCGGTCCAGTTCGTTGAGCCATTCCTCCCAGTCGTGCGCGCTCTTGGCGGGCCGGCCGTCGAAGGTGATCTGGAGCTGGCGCTGCGGGCGTCCGCTGGCATCCATCCCGGCGCTGAAGCGCGGCCGGCCCGCATGGGCGATCGCCCAGCGGCGGATATCGCTGTGTCTGGAAAGAATATGACCCACTGCCGCCTCCGATTGCCTGCGCAAATCATGGTGGCAGCAGCGGGCGCGACGGTCGAGTTGGCCAAAGCCCGGAGAAACGCGCTAACTGCCCGTTAACCCTGGCCCGGCCCCTAGTGCAGGTCCTTGCGGTCGACCAGCTCGTAATTGCTGGCATTGGTCGAAACCCGCAGCGCCAGGTGCTGGCGGTCGAGTTCGGCCAGCCAGGCCGACCAGGAGCACGGGCTCATCCCGTCGTCCAGGCTCGGCGTGGTGACCGGGGTCCGGCGCGGACGGCTGAACCGCAGGTGCAGCTGGGATTGTTCCATTCCGAGGTGGTTGCGAACCTTGGCGATCGCCGGCAAACCGTTGCGGGCACTCACCCAGTTCTGGATATCGCTGTGCCGCGTGAGCACGTGAGTATCTTTCATGACGGCTCCCCTCCTTCATCAGATACTGAACGTGAGGTTAAGCTGATTTGTTCCGCAATAATATGACAGGCCCCTTGCCCTGCCGTTTCGGGGGAAAACCGGTGCGAAACTCCCGGCCGACGGGGTAAAATCCGCATGCGCCGCGCCCGCTTGGCGACCCCGCGATAACGGCATGTTGAGAACCGGGCGAACCGCGAAACGCCTCGCATTTTGCAAGCGCCCGCTTGCATTCCGCAACGCGCGGCAGGCGGTGCCGGGCCGCCGCCCCAGGCTTTCCCGCCTTCCGGCGACTTGGCACGCTTCGTGCAATTCCGGGGTCGATCCGGCTTCATGTCTTGCGTACCGGATGTCAGTCACACGGAACCCGCTGGTGCGACCCGGCGGGTTTCGCTGTTTTTTGCGGGAGCCGCGCCCGCCTCGCCTTGCCCCAAACGCCTCCAGCCACTAGATATCGTTCGCTTTTGGAGGAATTTTGAATGCGCGCGCTTCTGGATGTGATCCTGGTCGTCCTGCAGCTCTACTGGTGGATCGTCATCGCGATGATCATCATGAGCTGGCTGATCAGCTTCAACGTCATCAACACCCGCAACGAATTCGTCGCCACCGTCTGGCGCGTGCTCAACGCCCTGACCGAACCGGTGCTCGGGCCGATCCGCCGGGTGATGCCGAATTTTTCGGGGCTCGACATCTCCCCGATCATTCTGTTCCTCATCATCATCTTCATCCAGCAGATCATCGCCCACTACATCTATCCCTACGTGTTCTGATGCCGTTCTGGCGTGAGGCGAAGGGCGGCCTGCTCGTCTCCCTGCGCGTCACGCCAAATGCCGGAACCGATGCGATAGAGGGCGGGGAGAGCCGCGACGACGGCACCCAGGTGCTGCGCGTAAGGGTCAAGGCCGTGCCCGACAAGGGCAAGGCCAATGCCGCCGTGATCGCGCTCCTGGCGCGGGCGCTGGGCCTCTCCAGGAGTTCGGTGACGCTCGAGAGCGGGGAAACGGCCCGGCTCAAGACCGTGCTGGTCAAGGGCGAGGCGACGGCCCTGACCGCACGCCTCGAGGCGCTCGCGCACAGGTAAACCCGCGCCCGCACCCCTTTGCGCGCAAAATCAATTGCCTAGTTCGAAAAAACCCGCTTACCCTCTCCCTGTTCTGTTTCGGGGTCGTTGAGGGCCGCGCTTTTCGGAACGACATTGGAGGAATTTCGTCCGAAAATCTCGGAACGGCCCCTTTCACCATTCCTGGGAGGGGATTTTATGAGCCTGGTACTCTGGCTGACCGTCGTTTGCGGCGGCCTTTCTATTCTGTACGGTATTGTGACGACGCGAGGTCTGTTGGCTGCCGATGCGGGTTCCGCCCGCATGCAGGAGATTTCGGCTGCCGTCCGTGAGGGTGCTCAGGCGTATCTCAAGCGCCAGTATACGACCATCGGCATTGTCGGCGTCGTCATCTTCATTCTCGCCTGGCTGCTTTTGGGCGTCTATTCGGCCATCGGTTTCCTGATCGGCGCGGTGCTTTCGGGCGCGGCCGGCTTCATCGGCATGAACGTTTCCGTGCGCGCCAATGTGCGCGTGGCCCAGGCCGCGACCAAGTCGCTGGCCGGCGGGCTCGACCTCGCCTTCAAGTCCGGCGCCGTCACCGGCATGCTGGTGGCGGGCCTCGGGCTTCTGGGCGTCACGGTCTATTTCATGATTCTGACCGGAGCGTTCGGCTTCGAACCGACGAGCCGCACGGTGATCGATTCCCTGGTGGCGCTCTCGTTCGGCGCCTCGCTCATCTCGATCTTCGCTCGTCTGGGCGGCGGCATCTTCACCAAGGGTGCCGATGTCGGCGGCGACATGGTGGGCAAGGTCGAGGCCGGCATTCCCGAGGACGACCCGCGCAACCCGGCGACCATCGCCGACAACGTGGGCGACAATGTCGGGGACTGCGCCGGCATGGCCGCCGACCTTTTCGAGACCTATGTGGTGACCATCGTCGCCACCATGGTGCTGGCGGCCATCGTGTTGCCGGATGCCTATAAGCTCATGGGCATGGTGCTGCCGCTCGCCATCGGCGGCGCGTGCGTGGTGACCTCGATCATCGGCACCTATTTCGTGCGGCTGGGCGCCTCCAACAACATCATGGGCGCGCTCTACAAGGGCGTTCTCGCCACCGGCGTGCTCTCGCTGATCGTGCTGCTGCCGGTGCTGATGCTGGTCTTCGGCGGGCTCGACGTGGCGCTGGGCAACGAGGCCAAGGCCTTTACGCCCTGGAGCCTCTTCTGGTGCGGGGTGACCGGCCTCGTCATCACCGGGCTCATCATCGTCATCACCGAATACTATACCGGCACGGGCCGGCGCCCGGTGAATTCGATCGCCAATGCCTCGGTCACCGGCCACGGCACCAACGTCATCCAGGGCCTGGCGGTCAGCCTCGAATCCACCGCGCTTCCGGCGCTAGTCATCATCGCCGGCATCATCGTGACCTATAACCTGGCCGGCCTTTTCGGCATCGCCTTCGCGGTGGCGACCATGCTGGCGCTGGCCGGCATGATCGTGGCGCTCGACGCCTTCGGCCCCGTCACCGACAATGCCGGCGGCATTGCCGAAATGGCGGGCCTCGACAAGGAAGTGCGCCATAATACCGACGCGCTCGACGCGGTGGGCAACACCACCAAGGCCGTGACCAAGGGCTATGCCATCGGTTCGGCCGGCCTGGGCGCCCTGGTGCTCTTCGCCGCCTATACCCAGGACCTGCAGTTCTTCGTCGCCACGGCGGTGGAGGGCACGTTCTTCTACGGTATGCAGGCGGTCAACTTCTCGCTGGCCAACCCCTATGTGGTGGTGGGCCTGCTCTTCGGGGGGCTCCTGCCCTTCCTCTTCGGCGGCATGGCCATGACGGCCGTCGGACGCGCCGCCCAGTCGGTGGTGGTCGAAGTGCGCCGCCAGTTCAAGGAAAAGCCGGGGATCATGGCCGGCACCGACAAGCCCGACTACGGCAAGGCGGTGGACATGCTGACCCGCGCCGCGATCAAGGAAATGATCGTCCCGTCGCTGCTCCCGGTGCTCTCGCCCATCGTCGTCTTCGTGGTGATCTTCTGGATCGCCGGGCGCGACGAAGGCTTTGCGGCCCTGGGGGCCATGCTGATGGGCGTCATCGTCACCGGGCTGTTCGTGGCCGTCTCCATGACCGCCGGCGGCGGCGCCTGGGACAATGCCAAGAAGAGCTTCGAGGACGGCTTCACCGACAGCGCCGGGGTCACCCACTACAAGGGCTCGGACGCCCACAAGGCCTCGGTCACCGGCGACACCGTCGGCGATCCCTACAAGGATACCGCCGGCCCGGCAGTGAACCCGATGATCAAGATTACCAACATCGTCGCCCTGCTGCTGCTGGCCGTGCTGGCCCACATGGGCTGACAAGGCATTCGCCTTGACTGGACTTTTGGGGCCCGGGGAAACCCGGGCTCTTTCGTTTCTCAGCGCGACGGGCGCTGCCCGAGGAGGAACAGGTGTCGCAGATAGAAAAGCCCGGCACCGAGCCCTATCGCACAAAGACCAACGGAAACGCCCACGGCGACCCGCTCGACAACCGGCAGCACAAAAGAGTCGCGCGCCCCATCGGGAAGGGCGGGCAATTGCGTTGACCATCCATAGAGCTTTGCGGTGAGGTAGAGGGTGAGCACGCCCGCCAATATCAGCAACCACTGGACCGCGATGAGAATGATGTTGGCTAGCGTCTTCATGTTGCCCCCGGATGAAAACGCAGCCTAGACGCCCGGACACCTTGGCGCCACACCACAGCCAGGTCAGGGTGAATCGGTAAAATTTGAAAGCTTTTCGGCCCGACGAAATATGCGTTTTGCGCGCGAGTGTTGCCGGGCGGCGGTTGCCAGCGGTCGCAAACGCGGCGAGGGTCGCGGCTCCGTTTTGGGGAGCCCGGATTCAAAACATGTCCGATAAATTTCCGGTCGATACCGCTCTGGTCGAGCGGCTCGTGCGGACGCAGTTTCCGCAATGGGCCGATCTCGCGATCAGGCCCGTCGCCTCGAGCGGCTGGGACAATTTCACTTTTCACCTTGGCGACACCATGAAGGTGCGGCTGCCGAGCGCTTCGGGCTATGCCGAGCAGACCGACAAGGAATTTTCCTGGCTGCCGCGCCTGGCCCCGCAATTGCCGCTGCCCGTCCCGGTGCCGCTGGCGGTGGGCGAGCCGGCGCAGGACTATCCGTGGCGCTGGGCCGTTTATGAATGGATCGAGGGTGAAACCGCCATGCAGCGCCAACCCGCCGACAGGGTGGCGCTGGCCAGGGGCGTCGGCGCTTTTCTCAGGGCGCTGCAGGCGATCGGTACGGCCGGCGGACCGCCGCCGGGAACGCATAATTTCTGGCGGGGCGGGCCGTTGGAGATCTATGCGGACGAGGCGCGTGCGGCGCTGGCGGCCCTCGAAGGACGGATCGATACCGCAACGGCGAAAGCGATACTCGATGAGGCCCTGGCATCGACTTTCGCCGGCAAGCCGGTCTGGGTGCATGGTGATATCGCGCCGGGCAATTTGCTGCTCGATGCGGAGGGAAACCTCAAGGCCGTGCTCGATTTCGGCTGCTGCGCCGTCGGCGATCCTGCCTGCGACCTGGTGCTGGCCTGGACGCTGCTGGACGGCGAGAGCCGCAGGGCCTTCGAGGACGAAGTGGGCGCCGATGAGGCCATGTGGGCACGGGCGCGCGGCTGGGGCATCTGGAAGGCGATGATCGTGCTGGCTGGAGACAATGAAGCGACCAAGCCCGAACAGCGGCGGGTGCTGGAGGCGCTGCTGGCCGAACGCCGGTAGCGCTTGAGAGGGGCCACTCCTCAGCTGTTCGTGCCGAGCAAACCCTGGACCCGGCCTGCGCCGCCAGACATCTTTCTCGCTCGCCCTGTCGAAATCGCGGCCCCTCGCGCGACATTGGTGCAAGACGGTTTTGCGAGAAGGAGCGGGGAATGGCCCGGGGCGTCAGACTGCTTGCCGATGGTCTTTATCTGGGGGAATCGCCGCGCTGGCACGAGGGGCGGCTCTGGGTCGCCGACTGGGTTGCCGAACGGCTCTTTACGCTCGAGGAGGGCGGCGAGAAGCAGATGGTGGCCGAGATTGCCTCCCTGCCCTTCTCCATCGACTGGCTGCCCGACGGACGGCTGCTGGTGGTCAATGCCCGGCACAACCGCTTACAGGTGCGCGGGGCGGATGGCGGCTTCGCCACGCTTGCCGACCTGTCCACGCTCTCGCCCCATGGCTGCAACGAGATCGTGGTGGCCCCGGGCGGGGACATTTATATCAACAACGTCAACTTCGATTTTCCCGGCGGCGAATTCCAGCCCGGCTTCATCGCCCTGGTGCAGGGCAGCACGGTGCGGCGCGTCGCCGAAGGCCTGGCTTTTCCCAACGGCATGGCCATCACGCCGGACGGCCGGACGCTGATCTGCGCGGAATCCTTTTCGAGGCGCCTCACCGCCTTCGACATCGCCCCCGACGGCTCGCTCGGCCAGGCCCGGCTCTGGGCGCAGTTCGAGGATGGCGGACCGGACGGCATATGCCTTGATGAAGAAGGCGCGGTCTGGACCTCGCTGGGCCCGCGAGCCGTGCGGGTGGAGGAAGGCGGCAGGATCCTCGAGCGGATCGAACTCGACCGTTTCTGTTTTGCCACCATGCTGGGCGGGGCGGACGGGCGCACGCTCTTCATGGTCGCGGCCGACTGGACAGGGGTGGTGGCCAGGCGCGACGAGCCGCCGACCGGCAGGATCTATGCGGCGCGCGTCGAGGCGCCCCATGCCGGCTATCCCTGAGCGGCGAGGCGGGTGAAGGCGGGATTGGCCGGCTTTTCGCGCAAGGCTGCCGCGATGCGCTGCGCGCAGGCCTCGGCCGTCAGCTCGCCCGTATCCAGCTCGAGATCGTAGATACCCGGATCGTGGACGGCCTTTTCCCAGCGGGCGATGATGTCCGGATCGGTCGAATAGATCTGCTGGCCGGCGCTGTCGAACCGGCGGGCCAGGTTGACCTCGAGCGGGCAGCGGATGCCCACGAACAGCACCTCGAACCCGGCCAGCCGCCGCGCCATGGCCGGCAGGATGCCGAGCGGGCGCGAATAGGAATCGTGGTGCCCCAGGTCCGCCACCACGTTAAAGCCTGCCCGCGAATGGGCGGCGATGGCTTCGTAAAGCGCGCCGTAAAGGCCGGGAAGATGCGGCTCGAGATCGGGGCGTTCCCCGCCCGGCCGCAGGCCGATGCCGGGCAGCAGCCTTTCGGGCGTCTGGCGCATGGCGCCATCGACCCCGATATTCATCCAGATGCCGGTAAATCCGGCCTGCATGGCCCGGGCGATGGAAGATTTGCCCGAGCGCGGGGCGCCGTTGAGGATTACGATCTGCCCCGGCCCGGTCATGGCAGCAGGGCGCTACTTGGCGGCCTTGGCGCGTTCGATGGAATCGAGCACGACCTTGCGCGCTTCCTCGACATCGCCGACGCCGCGGATCTTGGCCCACTTGCCGGGCTCGAGATCCTTGTAGTGGGTGAAGAAGTGCTTGACGCGCTCGACCTCGATGGCCGGCATGTCAGCAATGGTCTTGACGTCGTCATAGACCTTGGTGAGCTTGGAGACTGGCACCGCCAGGATCTTTTCGTCCTGCCCGCCATCGTCTTCCATCAGCAGCACGCCGATCGGACGGCAGCGCACGACGCCCCCCGGGATGATCGGGCGCGAATTCATGATCAGCACGTCGAGCGGATCGCCATCGCCGCAGAGCGTATGGGGCACGAACCCGTAATTGCCCGGGTAGCGCATGGGCGTATAGAGGAAGCGATCGACGAACAGCGCCCCCGAATCCTTGTCCATCTCGTACTTGATCGGCTCGCCGCCGATCGGGACTTCGATGATCACGTTCAGGTCGTCGGGCGGGTTCTTGCCGATGGCAATGGCATCGATATTCATGGCGGGCTCGTCTTAGGGAGGAGGTGCGGGCTTTTTGCCTATGTGAGGTCACGAATGCAAGCCATATTGCCCGGCCAACAGCCCCGCGAGAGGAACGCCGCGATGACCTTTACGACGCCCCCTGCCCTGCTGCCCCTGGCTTTCGCCTTCGCCGTGCTGGCCGCCCCGGCCGGCGCCGCCCAATATGATTCGGCCTATACCGAACTCGACCTCGACCAGTGCACCGTGCTCGATGCCGACGATTTCGGAGCCCAGTATGCCTGCCCCGGCTACAAGGGCATCCCCATGTTCGTCGCCGAGGGCGACCTGCGCTTCATGGTGAGCTACGGGTTCGGCGCCCCCGAGGCCAAGGCCGCCTCCCAGACGCTGCCGCCTTTCAATACCCTCGCCCCCACCATCGAGTGGCGCGTCTCCAACGTCACCGGCGGCTGGAAGCCTTTCGCCACCATCGTGCGCTACCTGCTCGATGACGACGAGAACGAGGCCCAGAAGAAGCGCCAGGTGCTGGTGGTGACGAGGATTTCCGAAGAGGGCACCTGCCAGATCGCCTGGGTGGACGCCAAGGCCAATGCCGATGCCAACGAACTCGCCCGCAAGGCCGCCGACGACAAGGCCGGCGACTTCGATTGCGACAAGGACCCCGAGATCGTGGGCAAGTTCGAGGCCTGGAAGCGCTAGGCGCGCTGCTCCTCCCCGCCATTGGGCCGGTAGGCGATGACCCCGGCCGTGCGCGCCCGCTGCCCGGGCGAACCCAGGCACGAGGCGACGCCCTCGTAACCCGGTGCACCCGGATAGGGCGTGACCAGCATCGGCGGATTGTGGTTGGCCGGGCAGAAAAGCACCGCCTCGGCCGGCGTGACGGCCGCCAGGTCCAGAATGGCGCTGGAGCGCGTGAGGCAGAAGACCGGCTTGGCCTGCGGCCCGCGCCGGCGCAGATGCGCCACCAGCGCCGCCTGCGTGCCCGGATCGAGCCCGTCCTCGATCATGTCGATGACGAGAATGGCCGGGTCCGGCGCTTCGAGCGCGACGAGGAGCGCCAGGAGCGCGTCCGAGGCGGCGCCGCCGTCCTCGACGATCCACTCCTGCGCCCGGGCGACCCTTGCGGCCAGCGCCACATCGCCCGCGAGCCCTGCCCTGAAGTCGGCGCCATCCCCGGCGAGACGCTCGAGCCCGAGGAAGGCCGCGCCGGCCAAGGTTTCGGAAAGCCGGCGCGCCAGCCGGGTCTTGCCGCTGAAGAGGGGCCCGACGATGAAGGTGAGCGAGGCGACGCGCTCAAGCGCGAAGCGCTCGCCATCCCAGGGCCAGGGCAGGTCGAACGCCACGGCCGGCGCGGCGGCGGGCACGGCAAGCGCGGCCAGCTCGCTCACGGCGGGCGCCTTGCCGGCCCCAAGGGCCGAGCGCATCGCCCCCACCTGCGCCAGCGCCGAGGTGAGCTGGGCGATTCGCCCTTCGAGCGCGGCCTGGTGCCCAGCGAGCACGCGCGTCATTTCCGCTTCGTCCCGGGCGAGAACGCGCCCGATCTGGGCAAGGCTGAGGCCGAGGGCGCGCAGGGCGACGATGTCGCGGGCCCTTGCCATGTCCTCGGGCCCATAGGCGCGCCAGCCCGTGGCGCTGCGCAGCGGCGCCAGAAATCCCTTTTCCTCGTAGAGGCGCAGGGCCTTCACCGAGACGCCGAGCAGGTCGGCGGCCTCCGAGGGGCTGTAGTGGCGATCTTTGAACGTCATGGAATCACCCTTCCGGTTCGATGATTCTCGCGTTTATGGGAGCGGCCCCAGGGGGCGGGTCAAGAGATCGGATCGGGTCAGGGCGCCGGGCTGCCGGTGGCGGTCTTCTCATTGAGGATGCGCAGGGCGCGCTCCATCTGGGCGAAGAGCTCTGGACCGAGGATGTCTTTGTATTCGTTTTCGATTTCGCGCTTGATGGCATTGCGCTCGACCAGGTCGAACAGCCCCAGCCCCGTCAGTTCCACCCGCCGCAGGCGCTTGTCGGCCGGGTCGGTGACGCGGGTCACCACGCCATCGGCCTCGAGCTGGTCGAGCAATTGCTGCACGGCCTGCTTGGAAAGCCCCATGCGCTCGGGCAGGGCTGCCTGCGACACCCCGTTCGGTCCCACATGCCCCAGCACCTCCCCGCGCGCCTCCAGATGCCAGGGAAAGCCGCGCGCCGCCATTTCCCGGCGCATGCGATCGCGCCAATGCTGCGCCGCGCGCCAGAGATGCAGGCCGATATGATCAATGCTGCGGGCATCGTCAAGCTTCTTGACCAATTTCGAGTTCCGCTCTATTAGCTCGTCAAGTTACTTGACTATTATCGCAAAACCCCAGGAAACACGAGGCTTTCCAATGATTGTTCACGACAATTCGATTCTCGAGGCGCTGCTGCGCGGCTCCACCCATTATCTCGATCTCGGCAATGGCGTCGAAGCGGCGGTGCATTACGGCGCCGACGGCGCGGCCGCCATGCTGGCCCCCAACGGGGGACGCCGCACCGGCCGTTGGGCGGTGACCCCGACCGGCTACCATGTCGATTGGGAGGGTGGCCCAAGCGCCGACTGGCAGATCGATATCGAGCCCGGCCGCATCGGCTATCGCGACGGCGAGGGCGTCGAAAAGGGCACCGTCACCAAGATCGTGCCGGGCAACGCCATCGCAGCATAAGGGCTGGCGTCAGGCGGGGAGCCGCGGTCACCGGGCGTGACCCTGGCCCCCCGGCCTTCGCCGGGGAAGAGTCTGCCTCGGGAAGGCCCGGGACGCATATCGAGGACCTCTGGAAGCCCGCACGAGCCGATCGGCTTCATGAGAAAACGCCCCCGATCGCCGTCACCAGCGCGAGAGCCGGGGTCGCGGGACTTTTTTCCCAGGCACGGAAAAGATGGGGGCCGAACGGCCCCTATTCGGCCTTGCGGGCCATCTGGTTGCGCAGGATGTTGCGGTCGCGGGTGGAGACCCCGATGAGCTCGGCGATGCGCCAGACCATATTGTCCTCGAGCTCGTGGTTCTTGTTGTCCGCGAACACCACCTGCCACATCATGCGCACGATCTCGATGCGCTCGTCGTCCTCGAGCGAGGAGAGCCCTGAGGTGAACTGGTAGAAATCCACCGCGTCGGCATCCCGGCGCAGGGCCTCGGCAATGAGCTTTTCGACCTCGCTCTCGTCCAGGTCGTAGTAATCCTGCAACGCCGCCTTGATGGCCTGGCGCTCCTCATCCTTGAACGAGCCGTCGATCGCCGCCAGGTGGACGAGCAGCGCCGCCACCGACAGACGCGGGTCATGAAGATCGTGGCCTGTTTCGCTTTTGGAAAACAGGCGGTTGAGAGCCTCGAACATGTTGGGGCAGCTCCGGATACCAAGTATCCCAAGACATAGTGGGAGGAGCCGCGGGGCTCAATGACCGCAAGGCCACACTCGCGAAAGCTTTATCGCGCGTGTTGTCCCCAAACCGGCGCCGCCACCCCAGCCCTTCACGACTCGGCTTGACTCTTTTGAGCGCAAGTTGTTCTCTTTTTGTTCTAGCGAGTTCGGAACGGAAAGAGGATGTGTTCCATGGGCAGCCCAGCCAAGCAGGAGGCACTTGAGGCATTGCGTGCGCGCATTGCCGCGATCGAGAATCGCCCGCCGCTGGGTGAGAGCGGGGCGGACCTGCGGCGCAAGCAGGTGGAAGGCTTTCTCGCTTCCGCCCCCGGCCTGCTCCATGAGGTCTTCACCCCCGAGGAACGCAATGCCGGCGCCACGCTCGGCTTCTCGCTCGGCCAGGCCCGCGCCCTCATCAAGCCCGACCGGCCGGCGGTTTTCTATATGGGACTGGCCCATGAGAGCCAGGAACGCGGGCTGCCCTATGGCCCTGGCCTGCAGAATTTCGGCTTCGCCCCCGAGCACCTGACGCTGGTGCGCACCCAGACCATGCCCGAGCTGCTCTGGGCGATCGAGGAAGCGCTCTCCTGCCGGGCCGTCGCCGCCGTCATCGCCGATATCGGCGGCCACCCCAAGATCCTCGATTTCACCGTGAGCCGGCGCCTGAGCCTGCGGGCCGTCAGCGGCGGCGCCTCGGTCTTCCTCAACCGCTACGGCACCGGACGCGAAGCCAGCGCCGCGCAACTGCGCTGGCGGGTGGAGCCGGCGGTGAGCGAGGGACAGCGTTTCGATCCGCGTGCACCCGGAAATGCCCGCTGGCAGATCATTCTCGAGAAGGGACTTTTGAGCGGGGACATCAACAGGCAGGGCGACTGGAAATTGAGCTGGAATCATGGGTTTGAACTGGACGCAGACAAGAGTATCGCACGGCAGCAAGCGGCAGCCTGAACGGCGCTATCTGGTCCTGCATGTGCCGTACTGGGCGACCGACTGCTTCAAACGCCACGATCGCACCCTGGCTGAATCAACCCAACCCCTGGTGCTTTACGAAAAGCAGAAGAGCGCACTCAATATCGTTGCTGTCGATGCCTTGGCCGAAAAGGCCGGGCTTTCGAGCGACCTCAACCTGGCGCAGGCGCGTGCCGCCGTCCCGGGGCTGCAGGCTCGGGAAATCGACAGGCCCTTTCTTGAAGCTGCCTTCGCCGACTTTGCCGATTGGCTGTCTTTTGCCTCTCCTGTCGTTGCAGTCCTTCCCGACGTTACGGCCTTTGGCGATCTGGGTTTTGACGTCACTGGCGTTACGCACCTCTTTGGCGGGGAGCAGGCCATGCTCGCCGAGGTGCTCAAGCGGCTTGGCCATATCGGCATCCTGGCTCAAGGCGCCATTTCATCGAGCATCGGTGCAAGCTGGGCTCTAGCCCGATATGCGCCCAGCACCATCGCCACTCATGAGCAAACCCTTGAGGGCAGTGTCCTTGCCGATCTGCCCATCGGTGCGCTCCGGCTCGAGCGGGAACAGATATCGAGTCTCAGCCAGCTAGGCCTGCGCAGGATCGGCCAAGTCCTCGATTATGAGCGCCTCCACCTCCAGGCCCGGCTCGGTGAGAGTTTCATCCGTCGGCTCGATCAGGCCCGGGGGCGGGTTTCCGAGCAGATCCGCCCCAGAATCCCGGTGGCCGAACATTTCGTCGAACGCAGGTTCGCGGAGCCGCTTGGATTGCTCGACGATGTGCTGCTCGTGACCACCGACCTGGCCTTGCGCCTCGCCAGCGAACTGGAGATGGCAGGCCTAGGGGCCCGCAGCTTCCACCTCATGATCTATCGGGTGGATTACAAGCTGATGTGCCTCTCGGTGAACGCGGCTCGCGCCACGCGCGAGGCGAGCCATATCGATCGTCTCTTCCGCAATCGCGCCGAACGTCTGTCGGGGGAATTCGACGCCGGTTTCGGCATCGAGATGGTCCGGCTGGCTGCAACAGAACTGTCTCCTCTCCAATCCTCGCAAACGAGCGTCTTTGCCGAGGATGACGGGACCGGCGATCTGCACCGGCTTTATGACCGCATGAGCAGCAGGCTGGGAAGCCAGGCCGTGTTGCGCACGGTTTGGGTGAACACGCACATTCCCGAAAAAGCCGCCGGTCTGGCGCCTGTTGTTACGGCCCCCGAGACGCTCTCCTTCCCAGGAGAGGAGGAGCCTCGTCCTATCCGCCTCCTGCCGGCCCCAGAGCCCATTAAGGTCACTGCGGAAGTCCCGGACGGTCCGCCCGCCAGCATGGTCTGGCGACGCATTCTTTACCGGTTCGTCAAGGCTTCCGGCCCCGAGCGCATTGGCGAGGAATGGTGGCTGGACGAATTCGAGCTTTCGGAACGACGCTTGTTGCCGCCACGCCCCGAGGATCGCAGGAAACCGGCGAGCGAGAAGCCGCGGATCGAGATCCTTCGCCACATTATTCCGAGCCGGGACTATTACGTTGCCGAAGATGATGGCGGCCGGCGTTTCTGGCTCTTCCGCCAGGGACTTTACGGAGAAGAACCCAACCCGCAGTGGTTCATGCATGGATTTTTGCCATGAGCGAAAATCGCTTCACGGCCAGGCGTGCCACTGAAAAGCCTGACATCCCGGCCTATGCCGAGCTGATGACCACCAGCAATTTTTCCTTCCTGCGCGGAGCGGCGCATCCGGAGGAATTGCTGACGCGCGCCGTAAGCCTGGGCATGACGGGCCTGGGCCTTTGTGACCGCAATTCCTTTGCCGGCGTCGTCCGGGCTTTTACCGCGCTGCGCGACCTGCGCGACAAGCCCGATCTGGCCGCTGCGGCCCAGCGCTTCCGCTACGTGGTGGGGGTGAGGCTGGTCTTTGCCGACGGCACGCCCGACATTCTGGCCTACCCTACGGACAGGCAGGCCTATGGGCGGCTCTGCAAACTGCTGACGACCGGCAATTTGCGTGCCGAAAAAGGCGCCTGCACGCTTCATTTTGAGGATCTCGAAGCCTTTGCCGAAGGGCAGCTTTTCATCTTCCAGGTCGACGAAGGACGTTGGGAGGAAAGCGAAGCGGCTTTGTCCACCCTCAAGGCTTTTGCCGATGGCCGGGTATGGCTGGCTGCCGGCTGCACCTATCGCGGTCAGGACCGGATGCGGCTCAACCGCCTGGCCGACCTTGCCGCCAGGAACGGCATTCCGATGCTTGCCGTCAACGACGTGCTCTACCACGAGCCCGGCCGGCGCGTGCTCCAGGATGTGGTGACCTGCATCCGCGAGCACATGACGATTTTCGAGGCCGGCCGCACCTTGCAGAAGAACGCCGAGCGTTACCTCAAGCATCCCTTCGAGATGGCGCGCCTTTTCAGGGAGCATCCGCAAGCCATCCGCGAGACGCAGAACTTCATCGGGCGCCTCCGCTTTCGCCTGACGGACCTGGCCTACAATTATCCCGAGGAAACCGTAGGCAATGGCGAGACGGCACAGGAAACGCTCGAACGCCTGACCTGGGAAGGTGCGCATTGGCGCTATCCCAAGGGCATTCCCGAGAAGGTCAAAAGGGGGATATGGAGCGAGCTCTGTCTCATCGCCTATAAGCGCTATGCCGCTTACTTTCTGACCGTCCACGACCTCGTGCGCTTTGCCCGGCAGGAGAGGAATATCCTCTGCCAGGGGCGCGGATCGGCGGCTAATTCCATGGTCTGCTTCTGTCTGGGGGTCACCTCGGTCGACCCCGAGGTCGGCAATCTGGTCTTCGGGCGCTTCATCTCGACCGAGCGGGACGAGCCGCCCGATATCGACGTCGACTTCGAACACGAGCGGCGCGAAGAGGTCATGCAATATCTCTACGAGAAATACGGGCGCGACCGTACCGGGCTGACGGCAACGGTGGTGACCTATCGCTCGCGCGGTTCCATCCGCGAGGTTGCAAAAGTCTTCGGGCTGTCCTCGGACATGATCGCCGCTCTCAACGGCCTGAGCTGGGGCTGGCACTCGGGCCGCCTGCATCCGGATCGGGTCCAGTCCCTGGGCTACGATCCTGACGATCCGGCCTTGAGCAAGGTCCTCGATATTGCCGGGGAGTTGACCGGCTTCCCGCGTCACCTGTCCCAGCACGTGGGCGGCTTCGTCATCACACGCGACTATCTCGACCACATCGTCCCCATCAGCAATGCCGCCATGGAGAAGAGAACCGTGGTCGAGTGGGACAAGGACGACCTCGATGCCCTGGGCATCCTCAAGGTCGATGTGCTGGCCCTGGGCATGCTGACCTGTATCCGTCGCGCCTTCGATCTCATGCGCGAGCATTACGGACTCGACCTGGTGCTGGAAGGCGTGTTGAACGAGGAAAAGGAAGATGTGGACCGGCGCAGACGAGGCCAGCCCGCCCTGAGCGATCGCGTTTATGCCATGACGCATCGAGCCGATACGGTCGGCGTGTTCCAGATCGAAAGCCGGGCGCAGATGTCGATGCTGCCCCGTCTCAAACCGGAAAAGTTCTACGATCTGGTCATTGAGGTGGCAATCGTACGGCCCGGCCCGATCCAGGGCGGCATGGTGCATCCCTACCTCAAGCGGCGGCAGGGCATCGAGAAGCCGGAAATCAACCCCAGGCTCCACGAAGTCCTCGAACGGACAAAAGGTATCCCGCTCTTCCAGGAGCAGGCCATGCAGATCGCCATTGTCGGAGCCGGCTTCAGTCCGGGCGAGGCCGACCAGCTTCGGCGGGCCATGGCCACGTTCCGCCGCAACGGCACCATCCACAAGTATAAGGAGCGTTTCCTGCAGGGGATGGCCAGGAACGGCTACGAAGCCGAGTTCGCCGAACGCTGCTTCAAGCAGATCGAGGGCTTTGCCGATTATGGCTTTCCGGAAAGCCATGCAGCGTCCTTCGCCCTGCTCGTCTATGTTTCGTGCTGGCTCAAATGCCATTATCCCGATGTCTTCGCCTGCGCCCTGCTCAACAGCCAGCCCATGGGGTTCTATGCACCGGCCCAGCTCGTCCGCGATGCCCGCGAGCATGGCGTCCAGATACTCGATGTCGACGTGAACCGCTCATCTGCCGACAACACCCTCGAGGACGGGCGCTGGGAGGCGGAAAATCTCAACCGGCGTCACCAGGACATGATCAACGACATCCGGACCACCCGCGCCTTGCGGCTGGGCCTGTGCAATATCAGCGGTCTCAAGACGGACCATCGCGATCTGATCGTTGCCCGGCGTGGGGACGGATATACATCGATCCGGGATTTCTGGTTGCGGACCGGCCTGCCGGTTTCGGTCCTGCAGAAGCTGGCGGAAGCCGATGCCTTCCGGTCCATTGGCCTGAGCCGCCGGCAGGCGCTCTGGACGGTCAAGGGCTTGATGGGAACGGCAGGTGCCGAAACCTTGCCGCTCTTTGCCGTCTCGGGCCTGCCCACCGCGCCGGCACAGGAAGGAGAGGAGAGATTGCCGCTCATGAGCGAAGGGGAATCGGTCATCCATGATTACCGGACACTCTCGCTCTCGCTCAAGAGCCACCCGGTGACATTCATGCGCTCGATGCTGGAGGAGCGCGCCACCCGACCTACCGAATTCCTCGCTGAGGCCGTCCCGGGCAGGATTGTCGAGGTCGCCGGGCTGGTGCTGGTGCGTCAGCGGCCCGGCACGGCCAGCGGCGTGATTTTCATGACCCTGGAAGATGAGACGGGCATCGCCAATGTCGTGGTCTGGGACAAGGTGTTTCAGGCCAATCGACGCCTGGTGCTGACCGCGCGCATGCTGGCAGTGAAAGGCGTGGTGCAGCGCGAAGGGCTAGTGGTGCACCTTGTTGCGCGATCCTTCCACGATCTCACCCCGCAATTGCTGGCGATTGCCAGTGGGCACGACCTTGGTGACGCGATACTCGCCCGTGCCGATGAGGGCAAACGTGACCCTACTCTCGACCCCAGGTTGGCGGCAGAACGCAAGATCCAGGACTCTATCCTCCGCCAGGCCCATGCCGCCCTGCCGTCTGGGCGGAATTTTCATTAGGGGCTATTCGATCAGCGCGTCGATCCTGCGGGCCAGTTCGATGTCGTTGCGCGTCACCCCGCCCGCGTCGTGGGTGGAAAGCGAGATGGCGACCACATTGTAGGAATTGGACCAGTCCGGATGGTGGCCCGCCTTTTCGGCCAGCAACGCCACCCGGGTCATGAAGGCGAAGGCCTCCGAGAAATCGCGGAAGCCAAAGCTGCGGAAGATGGACTTGCGCTCCTCGTCATAGTCCCAGGGCATTTCGGCAAGCGCGGCGTTGCGTTCGGCTTCGGCGATGAGATCGGCCATGTCGAGGATCCTCCGGGGATAAAGGGGCACGATAAGCAAAACCCCCGTCCTGGGCTCGGGGTCCCGGCTAACGAGCCGGGCCAATCCGTGGGCGGGGGCTTGCGACAAATGTCGCAAAGCCACAACGACGGGGCACCCCGAGGGGTTCCAGCGCGTAGCCGCCGACAATGCTTCAGAGCCAGGGTCGGGGCCGACGGCTGCTCAACGCGGGTGGCGAGGGGACTTCTGTGTAGCAGTGATGAGGGGGGCGCGAAAATTCAGCGGATGGTTCGTCTCCCTCCCCTTGTGAGGAGGGATTGCGGGTGGGGTGAGCCCCAGACTTCGAGACTCGCATCTCCCCCACCCTTGTTCCCTCCCCACAAGGGGGAGGGAGACCTGCCGGCGCGATACGGCATGAATACAGGGCCGGCTGCGCACGGGAAGATCGGTGAGAGTGGCGAGTTGGTCGCAAAGTGTGCTCGGCTACGCGGGGGGCCAGCGCTCGAAGCAAAAGGGGGCCGCAGCCCCCTTTCAATCCACTGCCATCAGATGTGGATGGCGCCGTCGCCCAGCATGAGGGCGGCCTCGCGGATGGCCTCCGAGAGCGTGGGATGGGCATGGGTGGTGCGGGCCAGGTCTTCCCCGGCGCCCGAGAACTCCATGAGCACGGTCAGTTCGTGGATCATCTCGCCGGCATTGGCGCCCACGATATGGGCGCCCAGGACGCGATCGGTGGCAACATCGGCCAGGATCTTCACGAACCCCTGCGTGGCCAGCATGGCCTTGGCGCGGCCATTGGCGGTGAAGGGGAACTTGCCGACCTTGTAGTCGATGCCTTCGGCCTTGAGCTCGTCCTCGGTCTTGCCGACCGAGGCCACTTCCGGGCTGGTATAGACCACCGAGGGAATGGCGCCGTAATTGACGTGCCCGGCCTGACCGGCGACGATCTCGGCCACCGCTATGCCCTCGTCCTCGGCCTTGTGGGCCAGCATGGGGCCGGCGATGACGTCCCCGATCGCGTAGATGCCGTCCACGCTGGTCTTGTAATGGGCATCGGTGCGCACGCGCCCGCGCTCATCGAGCGCCACGCCCACGATCTCGAGGCCCAGTCCGTCCGTATAGGGCTTGCGGCCGATGGCCACGAGCGCCACATCGACATCGAGGAACTCCACATCGCCGCCCTTGGCCGGCTCGACCCGCACCTTGAGCGAGCCGTCTTCCTGCTTTTCGACGCCCGAGACCTTGCTGCCCAGCTTGAACTCGAAGCCCTGCTTCTGGAGCATGCGCTGGAACTGGCGGGCCACTTCGCTGTCCATGCCGGGGAGGATGCGGTCGAGATATTCGACCACCGTGACCTTGGAGCCCAGCCGGTTCCACACCGAGCCCAGCTCGAGCCCGATGACGCCGGCGCCGATGACCAGGAGCCGCTCGGGCACCTTGTCGAGCGCGATGGCCCCGGTCGAGGTCACGATCTGCTTCTCGTCGATCTCGATGCCCGGCAGGTTGGCCGAGACCGAGCCGGAAGCGATGACGATGTTCTTGGTTTCCACCGTAATGGTCGGCCCGCTCTGGGGCGTGACCAGGACCTTGCCCGGCGCGGCGATCGAGCCGATGCCGCGGAAGGTGGTGATCTTGTTCTTCTTGAAGAGATACTCCACGCCGTTGACGTTGGAGGCGACAGTCTCGTCCTTGTGGTTGAGCATCTGCGGCAGGTTGAGCACCGGCGCCGGGATGTCGATGCCGAGCTGGGAGAACATGTGCCCGGCTTCTTCGAACCGCTCGCTGGCGAACAGCAGCGCCTTGGAGGGGATGCAGCCGATATTGAGGCAGGTGCCCCCGAACGTGGCCCACTTTTCGATCACGGCGACCTTCATGCCGAGCTGTGCCGCCCGGATTGCCGCCACATAGCCGCCAGGGCCGCTACCGATGACCGTGAAGTCGAATTGCTCCGCCATTTCCCCAAACCTTAGTGTTGCCGCGCGATCGCCACGCGGATCGCCAACAGGATGAATGTAAGGCCGGTGACGCGATTAAACCACCGTCCGAGTTTGAAAAAGCCGTTCCGCACCCGCGGCACGGTGAAGAACACCGAGACCAGCGCGAACCAGGAAAACAGCACTAGGCTCATCGAGCCGACATAGAACACCTTGACCGGCCCGCTCGTGGTGGCGCTGACCAGGGTGGTGAACAGGGCCAGGAAGAACAGCACCGCCTTGGGATTGAGCAGGTTCGTGAGGAAACCCAGCGCAAAAGCGCCCCAGGGCGTGGCCGAACGCGGGCTGTCCTCGCCCAGGTCCTTGGGCGGCTGCGGGGCAGGCCCGCGCAGCGCCGAGATGCCCAGATAGAGAAGGTAGGCCGCGCCCAGATATTTGAGGGTATCAAAGAGCAGGATCGATTGCCCGACGATGACCCCGACGCCCAGCAGCGTATAGCTGCCATGGACGAGGATCGAGGTGGCGATGCCCGCCGAGGTGAACAGGGCCGCCTTGCGGTCATGGGCGATCGACTGGCGCAGCACCATGGCGAAATCGGCGCCGGGAATGACGGCGTTGATGCCGAAGGCCAGCATCAACCCCAGATATTCGAGCCAGTGTCCCTGCATGGCTTACCCGCTATGCCCCGTAAAGGAGCGCGCCGCCGCCCCGATGATCTGGCCCACTGTTTCGCTGATCACCGTGCGCATGCCCATATTGGCCACATCGCCCACGGCCTGGCTGAGCCGGTCCGAGAACTTCTCCTGCAGGCCTTCGGGGACCGAATTGAGGATGGTCAGCGTTTCCCGGGTCAATTGATAGTCCTTGGCGCCGGCCTTGTAGATGAAGCCCTCGTGCTCGAGCCAATCGAGGACCTGCTCGACATAGATGCGCGGCGGGATGTTGGAGCCTTCGATATAGCGCTCCCCGACCTGCTGGCGCAGGTTGGGCTTCTGCCGCTGCGTCTCCTCGCTCGCCACGATCACCAGCTTCTCGAAGGGTTCGCCCAGGACATCCGGGCGGATGTCCTGGGTGATCGGGAAATTGGAGATCAGGTAGTCGAAGATCAGCCCAACGGTGATGTTGAAATACTCGAGGTGCTTGTCGCCCCGAGCCATTTCACTAGAGGTCCAGCACCAGGCGCTCGGGCGCCTCGAGGCTTTCCTTGACCCGCACCAGGAACGTCACCGCTTCCTTGCCGTCCACGATCCGGTGATCGTAGGAAAGGGCGAGATACATCATCGGACGGATGACGATCTGGCCGTTCTCGACGACCGGGCGCTCCTGGATCTTGTGCATGCCCAGGATGCCCGACTGCGGGGCGTTGAGGATCGGCGTCGACATCAGCGAGCCGTAGACGCCGCCGTTGGAGATGGTGAAGGTGCCGCCCTGCATGTCGGCCATCGAGAGCTGGCCGTCACGGGCGAGCTTGCCCAGGCGCGAGATTTCCTTCTCGACGCCGGCGATCGACATCTGGTCGGCATTGCGCACCACCGGAACCACCAGGCCCTTCTCGGTGCCCACGGCCACCCCGATATGGGCGTAGTTCTTGTAGATGAGCTCGTCGCCGTCGATCTCGGCATTGACCGCCGGGATCTCCTTGAGGGCATGGACGACGGCCATGGTGAAGAAGCCCATGAAGCCGAGCTTGACCCCGTGCTTCTTCTCGAAAATGTCCTTGTAGCGGGCGCGCAGGTCCATGACCGGCTTCATGTCCACCTCGTTGAAGGTGGTGAGCATGGCCGCCGTGTTCTGGGCGTCCTTGAGGCGGCGCGCGATGGTCTGGCGCAGGCGCGTCATCTTCACGCGCTCCTCGCGCGCGCCATCTTCGGCGAGCGAAGGGGCACGCGGAGCCGGGGCGGGAGTCGGCGCAGGCGCTTCGGCCCGGGCCGCCGGCGCGGCGACCGGGGCGGGCGCGGCTGCGGCCAGCGCATCTTCCTTGAGCACCTGGCCATGCTTGCCCGAACCGGCAAGCCCATCGGGCGAGAGGCCCTTTTCGGCCAGAATCTTGGCTGCCGACGGGCTGGGCGGAATGGCCGCAGAACCCGAGGCCGTCGAAGCGGCCGGGGCAGCGGCAGGCGCCGCGGCGGGAGCGGCCTTGGGGGCCTCGGCCGGCTTGGCGGCGGGAGCGGCGGCAGGCTTGCCGTCACCACCGCCGATGGCGCCGATCAGCGCCCCGACATTGACCGTATCGCCCGGATTGGCTGCGATGGCTTCGAGTACGCCTGCAGCCGGGGCCGGGACCTCGATCGTCACCTTGTCCGTTTCCAGCTCGACCACCGGCTCATCGGCGGCGACCGCTTCGCCTACCTTCTTGAACCATTGGCCGATCGTGGCTTCGGTGACGCTTTCGCCCAGAGCGGGCACCCGGATATCTACCGACACTTTATTGTCCTCTTACTTGGCGAAAGCTTCTTCGAGGAAGCTGTGCAATTGTTCCAGATGCAGGCGCATGAGGCCCGTTGCCGTGGACGCGGAAGCCGGGCGCCCGACATAGCGCGGACGCTGGCCGGCGCGGCCCATCTGTTCCATGACCCAGTCGATATAGGGCTGCACGAACGCCCAGGCGCCCATGTTGCGCGGCTCTTCCTGGCACCAGACGATCTCCGCGTTCTGGAAGCGCGAGAGTTCGTCGAGCAGGGCCTTGGCCGGGAACGGATAGAGCTGCTCGAGGCGCAGCAGGTAGACATCGTCGATGCCGCGCTTCTCGCGGTCCTCGAGCAGGTCGTAATAGACCTTGCCCGAGCACAGCACCACGCGGCGGATCTTGTCGTCGGCCGCCAGCTTGATGGTGGTCTTGGGCACGCCCGGCGCCTCGGCATCGTCCCAGAGCAGGCGATGGAAGCAGCTGTCCGGACCCAGTTCGGCCAGGCCCGAGACGGCCCGCTTGTGGCGCAGCAGCGACTTGGGCGTCATCAGGATCAGCGGCTTGCGGAAGTCGCGGGTGATCTGGCGGCGCAGGATGTGGAAGTAATTGGCCGGCGTCGTGCAGTTGGCGACCTGCATGTTGTCTTCGGCGCAGAGCTGGAGATAGCGCTCGAGGCGCGCCGAGGAGTGCTCGGGTCCCTGGCCCTCATAGCCGTGCGGCAGGAGCATGACCAGGCCCGACATGCGGAACCACTTGCGCTCGCCCGAGGAGATGAACTGGTCCACCACCACCTGGGCGCCGTTGGCGAAATCGCCGAACTGGGCTTCCCACAGGGTCAGCGCCTTGGGCTCGGCCAGCGAGTAGCCGTATTCGAAGCCCAGCACCGCCTCTTCGGAAAGCATCGAGTTGATGACTTCGTAGCGCGACTGGTTGGGATCGAGCGCGTTGAGCGGGGTATAGGAAGCGTCGGTCTCCTGATCGTAGAGCACCGAGTGACGCTGGGTGAAGGTGCCGCGCTCGACGTCCTGGCCCGAAAGGCGCACCGGGTGGCCCTCGGTGACCAGCGTGCCGAACGCCAGAGCTTCGGCGGTGGCCCAGTCCAGGCCCTGCCCGCTCTCGATGGCCTGCAGGCGATTGTCCATGAACCGCTTGATGGTGCGGTGGACGTTAAAGCCCTCCGGAACCTTGGCCAGCTTGGTGCCGATCTCGGTCAGACGGGCGATCTCGACGCCCGAATCCCCGCGACGCGGCCCGTCGACCTCGGCGGTCTTGAAGTTCTTCCACTGCCCGTCGAGCCAGTCGGCCTTGTTGGGGCGGTAGTTCTGCCCGGCCTCGAACTCGCCTTCCAGGTGCGCGCGCCAGCCGGCCTTGAGGTTCTCGATGTCCTCGGCGCTCACCAGCCCTTCGGCCACCAGCTTTTCCGAGTAGATCTCGAGCGTGGTCTTGTGGCTGCGGATGCGCGAATACATCAGCGGCTGGGTGAAGCTGGGCTCGTCACCTTCGTTATGGCCGAAGCGGCGATAGCAGAACATGTCGATGACCACCGGGCGCCCGAAGCGCTGGCGGTATTCGATGGCGATCTTGGCCACATAGACCACCGCCTCCGGATCGTCCCCGTTCACGTGGAACACCGGGGCCTCGATCATCTTGGCGACGTCGGTCGGATAGGGCGAGGAGCGCGAATAGATCGGGGAGGTGGTAAAGCCGATCTGGTTGTTGATGACGAAATGGATCGAGCCGCCCGTGCGGTGACCCTTGAGGCCCGAAAGCCCCAGGCACTCGGCGACCACGCCTTGGCCGGCAAAGGCCGCATCCCCGTGCAGCAGCAGCGGCAGGACCATCGACCGGTCGATGACGCGGGTCTGGTCGTACGAGAGCAGCTTGCCGTCCGGCGAATTGTGCAGGTCCTGCTTGGCGCGGGCCTTGCCCAGCACCACCGGATCGACGATTTCCAGGTGCGACGGGTTGGCCGTCAGCGACAGGTGCACCTTGTTGTGATCGAACTCGCGGTCCGAGGAGGCGCCCAGGTGATACTTGACGTCGCCCGAACCCTCGACGTCGTCGGGATAGAAGGCGCCGCCCTTGAACTCATGGAAAAGCGCGCGGTGCGGCTTCTGCATGACCTGGGTGAGAACGTTGAGGCGCCCGCGATGGGCCATGCCCAGCACGATGTCCTTAACGCCCAGCGCCCCGCCGCGCTTGATGATCTGCTCGAGGGCGGGAATCAGCGATTCCGAGCCGTCCAGGCCAAAGCGCTTGGTGCCGGTATACTTGACGTCGAGGAACTTCTCGAAGCCTTCAGCCTCGATGAGCTTGTTGAGAATGGCCTTCTTGCCCTCGGGCGTGAAGGTGATCTCCTTGTCCGGCCCCTCGATGCGCTCCTGGATCCACTGCTTGGCCTCGGGATCGGAGATGTGCATGAACTCCACGCCGACCGTGGAGCAATAGGTGCGCTGCAGGATCGCCAGCATTTCCGGGACCGTCGCGAACTCGAGGCCCAGATAGTTGTCGATGAAGATCTTGCGGTCGTAATCGGACGGCTGGAACCCGTAGGTGGCCGGATCGAGCTCCGGCGCCGGCTCGGGCGCCTTGAGTTTAAGGGGATCGAGGTCCGCCTGCAGGTGACCGCGCATCCGGTAGGCGCGGATCATCATGATGGCGTGGATGGAATCGCGCGTGGCCTGCATGACCTGGGCAGGCGTGGGCACCGGCGCGCCGGCCGATTCGGCCTTCGCGGTCACCGCCTTGGCGGTCTTCATGGCGATCTGGGAGGGGCTTATGCCCCAATTGCCGTCGAGCGCGGCCACCAGCTCGCCATTGGGCGCCTGCGGCCAGTCGGTCCGGGCCCAGCTCGGGCCCTCCGCATTCCTGGAGACCTGGGCGGCATCGTCGCCGAGCTTACCGAAGTAGCTTGCCCAGGTGGGATCGACACTTGAGGGATCGGTTTTGAACCTCGCGTACAGCTCCTCGATATAGTCGGCATTGCCGCCATAGAGGAAGGAGGTCAACAAGAACGCTTCGTTCTTTTCCTGTCGTGTCATTTTTCTAGCGCGGGGTTCTCGCCCGCCATCCTTTTCATCATGCCGGGCGCCCCCGGCCGGGCGCGGTCCTCAATCTGACCGCTTTGGCTTGCAATCATCTTAACGGGCGGGGCGTGCGTGGCGTCCCGCCGGCTATTTTTCGTGCCGGTCTCAGCCCTTGAGGACTTCGGCCAGCGTCACCCCGATTCGCGCCGGGGACTTGGAAACCCGGATCCCGGCCCGTTCCATGGCCGCGATCTTGTCTTCAGCGCCGCCCTTACCGCCCGAAATTACGGCGCCAGCATGACCCATCGTGCGACCCGCCGGAGCGGTGAGGCCCGCGATGAACCCGGCCATCGGCTTCTTGCGGCCGCGCTTGGCTTCATCGATCAGGAACTGGGCCGCATCTTCCTCGGCCGAACCGCCGATCTCCCCGATCATGATGATCGACTTGGTCGCTTCGTCGGCCAGGAACATCTCGAGCACGTCGATGAATTCGGTGCCCTTGACCGGATCGCCGCCGATACCGACGGCCGTGGTCTGGCCGAGGCCGGCATTGGTGGTCTGGAACACTGCTTCATAGGTAAGCGTGCCCGAGCGCGAAACAATGCCGACCGAGCCCTTCGAGAAAATCGAGCCCGGCATGATGCCGATCTTGCATTCTTCTGGCGTGAGCACTCCTGGGCAGTTGGGTCCGATCAGGCGCGACTTGCTCTTTTCGAGCCTGGCCTTGACCTTAACCATGTCCAGAACCGGAACACCTTCGGTAATTGCCACGATCAGCGGAATTTCTGCGTCAATCGCCTCGATAATCGCATCTGCTGCGCCGGCGGGCGGCACGTAGATGACCGAAGCATTGGCACCTGTGCGCTCGCGCGCTTCGGCGACGGTGGCGAAGATGGGCAGGTTGGTGCCGTCCACGCCGCTCGTCCAGGTCTCGCCGCCCTTCTTGGGATTGATGCCGCCCACCATCTTGGTGCCGTAATAGGCCAGCGCCTGCTCGGTGTGGAACGTTCCGGTCTTGCCGGTCAGCCCCTGGACGAGAACCTTGGTGTCTTTGTTGACGAGAATGGACATGAAACTTCCTACAGCCGATCCAGTTCGGTGACGGTCAGATCGCTCTTGGCGTTACCGGTATTGAGGGTTGTGGCGGGCTCGAACATCAGCACCACCGGCTCGTGGGTCAAGGATCTGGGGCGGTGCTCCACGCCCCGGGGTACGACGAGGAAATCGCCCTCGCCCAGTTCCACCGCGCCGTCGCGGAAATCGATGGCGATCTGCCCGCGCAGGACGAGAAACCCTTCGTCCTCGTGCTCATGGGCGTGCCAGTCGAAGACGGCGCCGAACTTGGCGACCTTGACCTGGGATTGGTTGACGTCGCCCGCAATGGCCGGCTTGAAGACGGCACTGATCTTCTCGTCGGCCGCCTTGAGCAGGTTGATCTTGCGGGGCGCCATCTCTATTGCCCCTTGATCGCCTTGACGATCTTCTGGGCGGCATCGTCGAGATCGTCCGCCGGGATGACGTTGAGCCCGGAATCGCGCAGGATGGCCTTGCCTTCCTTGACGTTGGTGCCTTCGAGCCGCACCACCAGCGGCACCTTGAGCCCCACTTCCTTGACGGCCGCCACCACGCCCTCGGCGATGATGTCGCAGCGCATGATGCCGCCGAAGATGTTGACCAGGATGCCTTTGACGTTGGGATCGGCGGTGATGATCTTGAAGGCCGCGGTGACCTTCTCCTTGGAGGCGCCGCCCCCGACATCGAGGAAGTTCGCCGGCTCTTCGCCGTAGAGCTTGATGATGTCCATCGTGGCCATGGCCAGGCCCGCGCCATTGACCATGCAGCCGATATTGCCGTCGAGCGCCACATAGGCGAGGTCGAACTTGGACGCCTCGATCTCCTTGGCGTCTTCCTCGCTGGTATCGCGCAGCGCCACCACGTCCGGATGCCGGAAGAGGGCGTTGTTGTCGAACGACACCTTGGCATCGAGCACGCGCAGGTGCCCGTCGGCCATCACGATCAGCGGATTGACCTCGAGCAGGCTCATGTCCTTGTCGCAGAACGCCTTGTAGAGCGCCGGGAAGAGCTGCTGGCTGTCGGCCTTGGCATCGCCCTCGAGCTTGAGGGCCGCGGCGAGCTTGTCGATATCGGCGGCGGTGACGCCGGTATCGGGATCGATGGCGAGGGTCACGATCTTTTCGGGGCTGTGCTCGGCGACCGCCTCGATATCCATGCCGCCTTCGGTGGAGACCACGAAGGCGACGCGCCCGACGGTGCGGTCGACCAGGATCGAGAGATAGAGCTCGCGAGCAATGTCGGCGCCATCCTCGATATAGAGGCGGTTGACCTGCTTGCCGGCGGGACCGGTCTGCTTGGTGACCAGCGTGTTGCCCAGCATCTCGCGGGCATTGGCCACCACGTCGGCGACCGACTTGGCCAGGCGCACGCCGCCCTTGGCGTCGGCGGACAGTTCCTTGAACTTGCCCTTGCCGCGCCCGCCGGCATGGATCTGGCTCTTGACCACATAGAGCGGCCCGGGAAGCGAATTGGCGGCCGCCTCGGCTTCATCGGCCGAGAAAATGGCAACGCCGCCGGCGACAGGCACGCCATATTCCTTGAGCAGCGCCTTGGCCTGGTGTTCGTGGATATTCATGAAGACCTCGTCGGGAGAGGTGAGGGAAGGCCCGCGAGCTGAAGCCGCGGGCCGTTTCGCTTTGGCTTACGCCAGCTTGGGGGCGATCTTCTTGCAGGCTTCGATGAGGCCCTCGACCGAAGCCACGGACTTGTCGAACGCCTTCTGCTCGGCCGAATTGAGCGCGATCTCGACGACCTTCTCGGCCCCGCCCGCGCCGATCACGGCCGGCACGCCCACATAGGTGCCCTTCACGCCATACTGGCCCGAAAGCTGGGCGGCCACCGGCAGCACGCGCTTCTTGTCCTTGAGGTAGCTCTCGGCCATGGCGATGGCCGAGGCGGCCGGCGCATAGAAGGCCGAACCGGTCTTGAGCAGGCCCACGATCTCGGCGCCGCCGTCGCGGGTGCGCTGGATGATCTGGTCGAGCTTTTCCTTGCTCATCCAGCCCATCTTGACGATGTCGGTGAGCGGGATGCCGGCGACGGTCGAATAGCGGGCCAGCGGCACCATGGAGTCGCCGTGCCCGCCGAGGACGAAGGCGGTGACGTCTTCGACCGACACGTTGAGCTCATCGGCGATGAAGTGACGGAAGCGGGCCGAATCGAGCACGCCCGCCATGCCCACCACGCGGTTGGCCGGCAGCCCCGAGAACTTCTGGAGCGCCCACACCATGGCGTCGAGCGGGTTGGTGATGCAGATGACGAAGGCGTCCTTGGCATACTTGGCGATGCCCGCGCCCACCTGCTCCATCACCTTCAGGTTGATTTCGAGCAGGTCGTCGCGGCTCATGCCCGGCTTGCGCGGCACGCCGGCGGTGACGATGATGACGTCGGCGCCGTCCAGGTCCTTGTATTCGGACGTGCCCTTGAGCTTGGCATCGAACCCTTCGACCGGGCCTGACTGGGCCAGGTCCAGGGCCTTGCCCTGCGGAACGCCGTCAACGATATCGAACAGGACTATGTCGCCAAGATCTTTGAGAGCTGCCAGATGTGCGAGAGTTCCGCCAATCTGTCCCGCCCCGATGAGAGCGATCTTCTTGCGCGCCATAGTGCTGTCCTTGCTGTCAATGAATGTTGTGCATTGGTTCGACGGCGCCCCTCTTAATCCTCTCCCATGACGCGCGCAAGTCAGCCCTTGGTCTGAATGGCAATGCGGTAAGACAACGCAGTGTTCATTATTCCTCGGGCTTTCGCGGCGCGTTGAGATAGTCGGTGGACTGCATCTCGATCAGGCGGGAAACGGTGCGGGCGAATTCGAAGCGGGTCTTGTCGTCCTGACCCAGGTCCTCGAGCGGGGCGGCAAAACTCGCGGCGAGCTTTACACCCCGATCATAGAGCGTGTCGATCAAAAGGATCAGGCGCTTGGAGGCATCGGACCGCGTGCGGTCCAGTTGCGGGACGTGGTCGATGAAGAGGGTGTCGAAGGCGTGGGCGAGCTTGAGGTAGTCGAAGGCGCCCAGCGGCTTTTCGCACAGATCGGCGAAATCGAACCGGGCCGCGCCCATGGCGGCACGAGGCACCTTGAGCCGACGGGTGCCCAGCCGCACTTCGGCCGGCGTGCCCCCCTGCCCGCCCGTCACCCGCTCCCAGAGCCGGTCCATGCCCGCGTCGGCCTCGGGACCGAAGAAATAGACTTCCTGCCCCTCGAACTTGAGCCGGCGGTAATCGGTCGGTCCATCGAGCTCGACCAGCTCGGTATTGGCCTTGAGGAGCGTGATGAAGGGCAGAAAGAGCTGGCGGTTGAGCCCGTTCTCGTAGAGCCGGTCGGGCACGACATTGGAGGTGGCCACCAGCGTCACCCCGCCCTCGAAGAGCTTTTCGAAGAGCCGCTGGAGCAGCATGGCGTTGGTGATGTCGTGGACGTGGAACTCGTCGAGGCACAGGAGCCGCAGCGACTTGACGAGGGGCTTGGTGACCGCCGCGATGGGATCGGCGCTTTCGGACTTGCCCTTGGCCTTGGCGCGGAAGGCGATGATGCCCTCGTGCACCTCGCTCATAAATTCGTGAAAGTGCACCCGCCGCTTCTCGGCGATGGGGACGGCGCCGAAGAAGAGATCCATGAGCATGGTCTTGCCGCGCCCGACATCGCCCACCAGGTAGGCCCCCTTGATGGTCTCGCGCCGCGCGAAAAGAGCCACCAGCCCCTTGCGCTGCCCACCGACCGCACCGAGCCCGGAGGCGATGCGATCGAGCACGCGCAGCGCGTCGCGCTGGAGGGGATCGTCGCTGACCGCGCCGCGCCCGACCAGATCGTCATAGGCGCTGCTGACCGGCCCCGTGACGCCGGACTTGCTGGCGGGCGAAATCTTAGGAGACCATGGTCAGGGCGATGCCGCCTGCTGCCGTGCCGATGAACTGGTTTCCGGTCTGGGTGAGAATGGCCACGATCGAGCCGGCCTCATCGAAGAGCTGCACCTGGCTGCCCGCCACCGACCAGGACGAAACATTGGCGAGCCCGCCGATCATGCAGCCGGGCACCGATGCGCGATAGCGCGCCGTGCCTGTCTTGATGGTCTGGGTGAGGTTGACGCGGCACTGCGAATTGCCCGCCGTGATGGTCCAGCCGCCGATGAGGCGATCAACCGAAAGGCCGCCCGAAAGGTCGCGGGCGCCAGCCGTCGTCTGGCCCGGAATGGCCAGCGGATCGAGCGAGGGGCCGCCATTGCCCGAAATGTCGCCCGTGGTCATGGTCGCGGGCTGGGCGCCGCCCAGCACCGGCGTGCCGGTGAGCGAGGGCGCGATCGGCCCCTGCACGGTCGAGCCGGCGATCGGCGGCAGCGAGGTCGAGGCGACAGAGGAACTCTGCACCGGCGGCAGGGCCGAGGGAGACGCCTTGCCCACGATATTGGGCATGTTCGACGTGGTGGCGCCACAGGCGGCCAGGGTGAGGGCGAGACAGGCGCCCGCGGCGGTAGCGGGAATTCCGCGCATCCAATGCATCAATGTGGTTTCCGTGGCTCGAACGGCAAATATTAACGGCAGCTTAAAGGGCCATATATCCAAAGACACGTTAGGCCGCAACGATCTGCCTTGACCAGAGGCTCCGGGCAATATGTGGCCGTTTTGCGGTTACCGGGAGGAAACCTAGACATCCATCTCGCGCAAAAGGTCCTCGGCGAGGATCTTGGCGTCGCGCGCTTCCTCCTCGGGCACCAGGATGGGGATGCCGCGCGGGCCGACGACGCCGGGCAGGCCCGGCAGCCCGTCCTCCCCGCTTTCGAGCGGGTGGAAACCATGCGCCTTGAGCGCCGTGACCAGGACCCGCGCCATGGACGGATCCTGCACTTCCGCGATTGTCTCGAACACGCCTGCGCTCTCCTGCCGCTGCGGCGGCGAGCTTAGGCGCTAACCCTGCGTTCGACCATCATCTTCTTGATCTCGGCGATGGCCTTGGCCGGGTTGAGACCCTTGGGGCAGGTCTTGGAGCAATTCATGATGGTGTGGCAGCGGTAGAGCTTGAAGGGATCCTCGAGATCGTCGAGCCGCTCCTGGGTGGCTTCGTCGCGGCTGTCGATAAGCCAGCGATAGGCCTGGAGCAGGATGGCCGGGCCCAGGTACTTCTCCCCGTTCCACCAATAGCTGGGGCACGAGGTCGAGCAGCAGGCGCACAGGATGCATTCGTAAAGCCCGTCGAGCTTGGCGCGCTCGGGCTTGGACTGCAGCCACTCGGTCCTGGGCGTGGGCGTGGTGGTCTTGAGCCAGGGCTCGATCGAGCGGTGCTGGGCGTAGAACGTGGTGAGGTCCGGAACCAGATCCTTGACTACCGGCATGTGCGGCAGCGGGTAGACCTTGATGGGCCCGGAAATGTCATCCATGCCCTTGGTGCAGGCCAGGGTATTGAACCCGTCGATATTCATCGCGCACGAGCCGCAGATGCCTTCGCGGCACGAGCGCCGCAGCGTCAGGGTGGGATCGACCTTGTTCTTGATCCAGAGCAGGCCGTCCAGGATCATCGGTCCGCAATCCTTGGTATCGACCCAATAGGTATCGATGCGCGGATTGGCTTCGGTGTCCGGATCGTAGCGATAGATCCGGAATTCCCGCAGGGCCGCGCTGTCGGGCTTCGGCCAGGTCTTGCCGACCTTGATCTGGGAGTTCTTGGGAAGCGTGAGCTGGACCATTCGTCCTGTCCTCGAAAGATACTAGTAGTTCGGCTTGCAGATCTGGTTGGACCGGGCGACGTACTCGTTCCATTCCTTCTGCACGTCCTGGGGCGCGTTTCCGGCCCCCTTCATCCCGGCGATGACGTAACCCATCATGCGCTCGTCGATGAGCTTCATGGCGGCATCGGCCTTGCAGGTGCACAGCGTCTCATCGCCACTGATGCCGAGGCAAACGCTCTTGAACTCGGACTTCTGGGCCGCCGTGGGCGCCCCGGCGAACGCCGGCCCGGCCGTCAGGGCCAGGGCAAGCACCCCAAGTGTCAGAAAAGACTTCACCGCAATTCCTTCCGGATGACCAGTTTGAGCCCCGACCAGACGGCATCGACCGCCGCCACCTTCACGTCCACCAGCCCCACCGGCAGCAGGACCTCGCGGATCACGTCCTCGGTGATGTCCGTGGGCACCTTGCTGGCCTTCTTGGGCCAGGAAACCCAGACCATCCCATCGCGCCTGATGGCGCCAAGAAAGGGCTTGGCGGCATCTTCAAGCACCGCACGCGAGGCGGTGAAGCCGTGGACGAAATCGAAACCCTCGGCCCCGGCGAGACCATCCCATCCGGCGCGGCGGGTTTCGGCAAAATCACGCGCCTCGGCCAACTCGGCGAGTTCAGCGGGAAGATCGAGAAACAGCACCCGCTGTCCGTCCTTGAGGCCCAGTTTCTGGGCCAGGGGCGTACCGGAATAGCCAGCGGGTGCGAGCGACATTGCCGACTTCCCTTAGTAGACGCGCGCCTTGGGCGCGATCTTCTTGAGCGGAATGCCGCCCTCGTTTTCCGGGGTCAGCGGATCGACATGCACCGGGCGGTAGTCGAGGCTGACGACGCCCGTATCGGTATCGATCGAGGACAGCGTATGCTTGCGCCACTCGACGTCGTCGCGGTTGGGAAAATCCTCGCGGGCATGCGCCCCGCGGCTTTCCTTGCGCGCTTCGGCCGAAACCACCGTCACCATGGCATTGGCCATGAGGTTTTCGAGCTCGAGCGTTTCCACCAGGTCGGAGTTCCAGATCATCGAGCGGTCGGTGACCTTGATGTCCTTGAGCTGCCCGTAAACCTCGGTCATGCGCTTGACGCCCTGCTGGAGCGTTTCGCCGGTGCGGAAGACGGCAGCGTCCTCCTGCATGGTGCGCTGCATCTTTTCGCGCAGCACGGCGGTCGGGGCGTTGCCGTTGGCGTAGCGGAGCTTGTCGAAGCGGGCGAGGATTTTCTCGTCCTGGGCGCGGTTGATGCCGGGGATCGGGGCGGCGCGGTCGATGACTTTTCCCGCGCGCAGGGCCGCGGCACGGCCGAAGACCACGAGATCGGTCAGCGAATTGGAGCCCAGGCGATTGGCGCCGTGCACCGAGGCGCAGGCGGCTTCGCCGGCGGCCATGAGGCCGGGGACCACGCGGTCAAAGGCGCCCGGAGCCGGGTTCAGCACTTCGCCGTGATAGTTCGTCGGGATACCGCCCATGTTGTAGTGGACGGTCGGCAGCACGGGAATCGGATCGCGGGTGAGGTCGACGCCGGCAAAGATCTTGGCGCTCTCGGTGATGCCCGGCAGGCGCTCGTGCAGCACGGCCGGATCGAGGTGGTCGAGGTGGAGGAAGATGTGGTCCTTCTTGGGGCCGACGCCGCGCCCTTCGCGGATTTCGAGCGTCATGCAGCGGGAGACCACGTCGCGCGAGGCCAGATCCTTGGCGTTGGGGGCGTAGCGCTCCATGAAGCGCTCGCCTTCCGAATTGACCAGATACCCGCCCTCGCCGCGCGCGCCCTCGGTGATGAGCACGCCCGCGCCATAGATGCCGGTGGGATGGAACTGCACGAATTCCATGTCCTGGAGCGGCAGGCCGGCGCGCGCCACCATGCCGTTGCCGTCGCCGGTGCAGGTATGGGCCGAGGTCGCCGAGAAATACGAGCGCCCGTAGCCGCCGGTGGCCAGCACCACCATCTTGGCGCGGAAGCGGTGCAGGGTGCCGTCGTCGAGCTTCCAGGCGATGATGCCCTGGCAGACGCCGTCATCGCTCATGATGAGGTCGAGCGCGAAATACTCGATGAAGAACTGCGCGTTGTGGCGCAGCGACTGGCCGTAGAGCGTGTGGAGGATGGCGTGGCCGGTGCGGTCGGCGGCGGCGCAGGTACGCTGCACCGGGGGACCGTCGCCGAATTCGGTCATGTGGCCGCCGAACGGGCGCTGGTAGATCTTGCCGTCTTCGGTACGCGAGAAGGGCACGCCATAGTGCTCGAGCTCGTAAACCGCCGCCGGAGCCTCGCGGGCGAGATACTCCATGGCGTCGTTGTCGCCGAGCCAGTCCGAGCCCTTGACGGTATCGTACATGTGCCACTGCCAGCTGTCGGGCCCCATGTTCTGGAGCGAGGCGGCAATGCCGCCCTGGGCGGCCACGGTGTGGGAGCGGGTCGGGAAAACCTTGGTGACGCAGGCAGTGTTGAGGCCCTGTTCGGCCATGCCCAGCGTGGCGCGCAGTCCCGCGCCGCCGGCGCCGACAACCACGACATCGAATTCGTGGTCGATGATTTCATAAGCCGTCATCAGGCACTAACCCCAGAGAGCGATCTTGGCGATGGCGAGGACGCCGATCACGGCGATCGCCAGGCAGAAGAAATTGTTGAGCAGCATGGTGAGCGAGTGCAGGCGCGGATCATCGATATAGTCCTCGATGACCTCCTGCATGCCGATGCGCATGTGGACGCAGACATTGATCACCAGCAGCGCCGTGACGATGGCCACGAACGGGTTGCCGATGACGGCCAGCATCTCTGCACGGTCAGCCCCGGCCAGGCGGACCACCAGCCAGATGAAGAAGATGGTGAAGGCAATGCCGAGCGCCCCGGTGAGGCGCTGGGTGATGAAGTGCCGGGTGGCGAGCTTGCCCGAGCCGTAATGGCTCTTGGGATTGGAAATGACGCTCTTGTCCATTGGCTTACCCCCTGAACCAGACGAAGACGGCCCAGACCACCAGGGTCAGGATCACCGAGCCGATGAGATTGGCCCAGGCGATGGCCTCGCGCTGACCGGGCTCGAGCCCGTGGATTGAGTCCCAGATGAAGTGCCGGATGCCGCCCAAGAGGTGCTGGAACAGCGCCCAGGTGGCCAGGAACAGCACGAGCTGGCCGAACCAGCTGCCATAGATGAAGGTCACCACGCCGAGCGGCCCCTCGCCCCAGGCGCCGGCGACGAGCCAGGCCACGAGCAGGATGGTACCGGCATAAAGCGCCATGCCGGTGCCGCGCTGGACGATCGACATCGCCATCGTAATGGTGAAGCGGTAGATTTGAAGGTGCGGAGAAAGAGGGCGCGGACGCGTAGTCATGAAGCCTCGCTCGGAGGTCGGCCGGGGATATGGCCGACGCAGTCTGGAACGGTTCGAGACTTCTAGTACCCTCAAGGGCGTTCGTCAAAGCCTCCTATGTCCGTCTTAGGTCTAACCTATGAAGGAAATGCAAGCGGCGGCCGCCAATCGGGGCGGACCGCCATCGAAAACGCGCCTTACTTGCTCTTGAGCGGCAGGTTGGGATTCTGGAAGCCGCCGCCGCCCTTCTTCTTGACCGGGCCGCCATTGCCGTTTCCGGCCAGCGCCTCGGCATCGGGCAGGCCCAGCAGGCGATCGACGACGAGGAGCCGGCGGCCATCCCAGCGGCAGTCGGCGCGGATCGATTCGAAGCTGCAGGCGACCGAAACGCCGGCCGCGTGGCAGACCGCGCCCTCATCGATCAATTCGAGCAGACCGCCATTGCGATCGCAGCGGTTCTCGAAATTGCCCGACGAGAGGAGGGTCGACTGAGTTCCCGCCAGGGCGGCGGTGGAAAGACCGGCCGACAGCACGCCGGCGAGAGCGACAAGAGAGAGGATACGCATTCAGGTGTTCTCCATTTTCCTCGGCGATCCGCCTGGACCGCCTGCAATGGAGCGCCCTGATAAGGACCGCCCGCCCAATCCGCCCTGAACCGGTCGTTTAACCGTGGTTCAGCTTGCCCTGTTGTATCGGCGCGCTTTTGGGACTACCTCGCGCGGGAGTTCAAGCTGGAGCCGGCCGTGTCCGAAAACGTCAAGATCCTCTCCCGATCCATGCTGGCCAAGGGCTGGGGAACGCTGAGCGAAACGCATCTGGAAATGCGGCGCCGCGACGGCACCTGGCAGGCGATGACGCGCGAAACCTACGACCACGGCAACGCCGCCGCGGTGCTTCTGTGCAACCCGCAGGCCGGCAATGTCGTCCTCACCCGCCAGTTCCGCTACCCGGTGCTGCACAATGGCGACCCGGCCTGGTTGCTCGAAGTCTGCGCGGGCCTGCTCGACGGGGACACTCCCGAAACCTGCGCCCGGCGCGAATCGGAAGAAGAGACCGGCTATCGCCCCACCGCCCTCATCCACGCCTTCGTTGCCTATGCCAGCCCCGGCTCGGTGACCGAAAAGCTCGACTGCTTCATCGGGCTCTACGACGAAGGCTCACGCGTCAATGACGGGGGCGGCCTCCATCACGAGGGCGAGGACATCGAGGTGATCGAGATGGCCTTCGAGGAAGCGTTCGGCCTGATCGCGAGCGGGGAGATCATCGACGCCAAGACCATCATGCTGCTCCAGCACGCCGCGCTCTCCAAGATCTTCGGCTAGACGTAGTCGACCAGCTTCTTGTCCGGATCGTAGGGCTGCTCGCTCACCTGCTTGGTGACGGCCTGCCCGCAGCGCATCTTCATGGTGGCGCCGTCGAACGCGTAGGAGGGCGATCCGTGGAGGGTCCAGCCCTCCGAAAGCGCCTTGGTTACCTTGTGGCAGAAGGCCGAATCGTCTTCCCCGGTCAAGAAACGATAAATCTGCATCGCTATCCCTTGCATTTCGCCTATGTGGCGATTGCTGTTGATCCGGCGGTTACTTACCGCTAATTCAACCGTCATGCATCGTTTTCCCGCGTTTCTGCTCAACGGCTATTCCAACTTCATGTCGGGCCGCTATGCCCGCGAGGAAGAGCGCTATCGTGACCTGGCCAAGGAAGGCCAGAGCCCCACGGCCATGATCATCGCCTGCTGCGACAGCCGCGCAGCCCCCGAGACGATCTTCGACAGCGGGCCGGGCGAATTGTTCGTCCTGCGCAACATCGCCAACCTGGTGCCGACCTACCAGCCGGACGCCAACCTGCACGGCACCTCGGCGGCCATCGAGTTCGCGGTCAAGCAGCTCGAGATCAAGGACCTGATCGTGATGGGCCATGGCCGGTGCGGCGGTATCCATGCCGCGCTGAACCTGGATAGCGCCGCCATCAAGCAGTTCGACTTCGTGGGCAATTGGGTGAGCCTGCTCAACCCCGTGGCCGACCAGGTCAACAAGAACTCCTGGATGACCGAAGGAGAGCGCCGCACCGCGCTCGAGCGCATCTCGATCCGCCATTCGATCGGAAACCTGCGCACCTTCCCCTTCATCAAGGCCCTCGAGGACGAGGGGCGCCTGGCTCTGCACGGCGCCTGGTTCGACATTTCGACCGGCGAATTGTGGCTCATGGACCCCGATACCGGCGATTTCGACCGGCCCGAAATTTAACGGCGCCGCTAAGGTTCCAGCACTTTTTGTTGATTTGCATAGGGCAACTCCCCTGCAATGGGGACGTTCATCGGCTGTGGTCGAAAACGACCGCCCCGCAGGCCGGATCCTCCCCCTGGCCGGCGGCTTCAAATGCAAAAACAAAAGGTTAGAGCCATGAACAAGATCATGCTGACGACAGCGGCAGCCCTCGTGCTCAGTGCTGGTGCCGCCCTTGCTCAGACTACGCCCGATTTCGCTACCACCGACGGCGACAAGAGCGGTGAGGTCTCCTGGGAAGAGCTGCACGTGCAGTACCCGCAGGTGACCGAGGAAGAATTCAAGAACGCCGACGCCGACAACAGCGGCGGCCTGAACGAAGAAGAATTCGTCAAGGTTGCCACCCCGGGCACCGGCTCGCTGACCTCGGACACCCCCAAGGATGGCGAGAGCCAGAACGAGGCGACCACCCCGCCGGCCCAGTAACGCCGGTCAAAGGCCTTTCATTTCGGAAGCCGCGCCCACCGCGCGCGGCTTCTTTTCGTTGTCGCGCCCCCGCGCTCCAGTCACGCCTCGCAGCGCTTTCAGGCTCACGCTGCCGTGATTGCCTTGTTACTGCCGCTTCTTGGAAAGGCCAGCGCCACACCCTCTCTCAACGCGCGCGATTTGTGCTGCACAAAAGGCGTTATCAGCCGAATTATTTGGCATAACTATCTGGAATAACTGATTATTCTAGTTCGAGCGCCAGCCACGAAAACATCCGAATCTTTTCCCGATTCCGCCGCGATTTCTGCCTTTGGCAGTCACAATCCCCGATCACGATTTCAATCACGGTTCGCAGGGAGCGACCGTCAGCTGCGTCGATGGACGGGGCTGCTTATAACCAAAAACACAGGGACTATTCCCATGAAGAAGATCCTCATCTCGGTTGCTGCTCTGGCTCTCGCTACCTCGGGTGCCTTCGCTCAGAACACCGTCGACATCACGACCGTCGATACCGATGGCAATGGCACGGTTTCCCTCGCCGAAGCCCAGGCTGTCTGGAAGGATCTGACCGAAGACGCATTCAAGGCCGCCGACGCCGATGGCTCGGGCGAGCTCTCCGCTGAAGAGCTGGCCAGCCTGCCGGCCCCGGCTGCTCAGTAAGCTTGTCAGCCGACTAGCAATGAGGCCGCTCCTCCGGGGCGGCTTCTTTTATTGGGCGGGTGCGAGCCGGCGCAGCATCCTGGGCCCGAAGACGTTGAGCAGCAGCCCGGCAAAGACCAGCCCGCTCCCCAGCACCTCGATGAGGCTGAGCGGCTCGCCCAGGATCGCCACCGCGCTCGCCATCCCCACGATCGGCACCAGCAGCGAGAACGGCGCCACCACGCTCGCCGGATAGCGTCCGAGCAGGTAGCTCCAGAGCCCATAGCCCATGAGCGTGGCGCAGTAGCCCAGGAACGCGATGGAGCCGACGGTGCGCAGGCTCATATGGGTGAGCCCTGCCATCATGGCGTCCGGTCCTTCGAGAAGGAGGGAGAGCGCCAGGAGCGGCAATGGCGGCACCAGGCTCCCCCAGACCACGAAGGCGAACATGTCGACCTTGCCGGCCTTTTTGGTGGCGATATTTGAAACGCCCCAGAAAAAGGCGGCGCCCACCGTCATCAGCAGCGGCACCAGCGCCGCCCCTTCGAGCCGCTCGAGCGCGATGACCCCGATGCCGGCAAAGGCAATGACAGCGCCGGCCAGCTGCGGCACGCCCGGACGCTCGCCCAGGAACAGCACCGCCAGCGCAATGGTGAAGAAGGCCTGGACCTGCATGACCAGCGAGGAGAGCCCCGCGGGCATGCCGAGGTGGACGGCCGAGAACAGCAGCCCGAACTGCAGCACGCCCACCGCCAGGCCATAGACCAGCAGCACCGGCAGCGCCACCTTGGGCGGCTTGACCAGCAACACCGCCGGAAAGGCAGCCGCGAGGTAACGCAGCGCCGTCAGCAGCAGCGGCGGCATCTCCTCCACGCCCCATTTGATCGCCACGAAATTGAGCCCCCAGATGACGACGACGAAGAGGGCGAGCAGGATGTCGCGCGCAGACATGGCGGCAGGTACCTTCACGGATGGACCGAAAAACAACGGGGCCCGAAGGCCCCGTCCTAGCTTTGCATCTGGCGGCGATCAGGCCGCGGCCCTGGCGGCCAGCCCCCGCTCGATGAGGGTTTCGGCGATCTGGATGGCATTGAGCGCGGCGCCCTTGCGCAGGTTGTCCGAAACCACCCAGAGCACGAGCCCGTTCTCAACCGTCACGTCCTCGCGGATGCGCGAGACATAGGTGTCGTATTCGCCGACCGATTCGATGGGGGTGGCGTAGCCGCCCGCCTCGCGCTTGTCGATGACCGAGATCCCCGGCGCCTCGCGCAGGATTTCGCGGGCCTCGTCGGCCGAGATCGGGTTCTCGAATTCGAGGTTGATGGCTTCGGAGTGACCGACGAAGACCGGCACGCGCACGCAGGTGGCGGTGACCTTGATCTTGGGATCGACGATCTTCTTGGTCTCGGCCGTCATCTTCCACTCTTCCTTCGTGTAGCCGTCTTCCATGAACACATCGATGTGCGGAATGACGTTGAAGGCGATCTGCTTAGAGAACTTGGCCGGGGTCGGCGTGTCGTTGACGAAGATGCCCTTGGTCTGGGCCCAGAGCTCGTCCATGCCTTCCTTGCCGGCGCCGGACACCGACTGGTAGGTCGAGACCACCACGCGCTTGATCTTGGCGGCATCGTGCAGCGGCTTGAGCGCCAGCACCATCTGCGCGGTCGAGCAATTGGGATTGGCGATGATGTTGTTGCGCTTGGGATTGGCGAGGAACGCGTCGAGCGCCTGCGGGTTCACTTCCGGAACCACCAGCGGCACGTCAGAGTGATAGCGCCAGTAGCTGGAGTTATCGATGACGATGGCTCCGGCCGCCCCGATCCGCGGCGCCCATTCCTTGGCGACGCTCGAGCCGGCCGACATGAAGACGAAATCGACCCCGCTGAAGTCGAAATTCTCCAGGTCCTTGCACTTGAGCACACCGTCCCCATAGGAGACTTCGCGCCCGATCGAGCGCGAGGAGGCGAGCGCCACCACTTCGTCGGCCGGGAACTTGCGTTCGGCCAAGATATTGAGCATCTCGCGGCCCACATTGCCTGTGGCTCCGACGACTGCAACACGATAACCCATGGGACTTCCGGTCCTTTTGCCTTGTCTTACCCCCCGCGCGGCACCGCCGCGGCCCATTAGGCTCTGCCTCTCCCCGGCGGGAGACGGCCCGGGGACAGGTCTAGGCGGTTTTGGTGGTTTTGGTAGTTTTCGGACGGGCGCGCAGGAAATCGCCGCGGCTTGCGCCTGCGATCGCGTTCTCCAGCATGTCGAAATTGCCGCACATCAAAGCGAGCGTCCGTCTGATCCGTCGGGTGCTACATACGCTCAAATGACAAAGAGTCAATGAACTCGCGTAGCGCCGCACCTTCTAGCACGCTTGCGCTTTGTCCGCAAAACCCGCAATGAGGCGCCATGAGCCACTACGACATCGTCATTCTGGGCGCCGGCGCTGCCGGCATGATGGCCGCCATCGAGGCGGGCAAGCGCGGCCGCAAGGTGCTGATCGTCGATCACGCCGCCGATCCGGGCGAGAAGATCCGCATCTCGGGCGGCGGGCGCTGCAACTTCACCAATGTCAACGCCACCACCGCCACCGGCCGCGAGCGCTTCCTCTCGCAGAACCCCCGCTTCGCCCTCTCCGCCCTTGCCCGCTATACGCCCGAGCACTTCATCGCCCTGGTGCGCAGCTACGGCATCGCCTTCCATGAAAAGACCCTGGGCCAGCTCTTCTGCGATGGTCCCTCGACCCAGATCATCAACCTGCTGGTCCAGGAGATGGCCGGCGCCGGGGTCACGCTCAAACTGCGCTCGAGCCTCGAGCGCGCCGAAAAGACCGAAGCCGGCTTTGCCCTGGTGCTCTCGGACCAGGCGGTGAGCTGCGAAAAGCTCATCGTCGCCACGGGCGGCAAATCCATCCCCAAGATGGGCGCCACCAGCCTGGGCTACCAGCTCGCCGCCCAGTTCGGCCTGCGCGTCACCGAGACCCGCCCGGCCCTCGTGCCGCTGACCTTCGCCGAACAGGTGCTCGAGCCCCTGCGCGAACTCTCGGGCGTTTCGACCAACGCCGTGGTCTCGCACGGCAAGACCCGCTTCGAGGAAGCGCTGCTCTTTACCCATCGCGGCCTCTCCGGCCCCGCGATCCTGCAGGTTTCGAGCTATTGGCGCGAGGGCGACGCCATCGCCATCGACCTCGTGCCCGGCCTGGACATGCTCGCCGCGCTCCGGCAGGCCCGCAAGGCGACGCCCAAGCTCGCCATCCAGACCGTGCTCGCCAGCCACCTGCCCAAGCGCCTCGCCCAGCTCATCGGCGAAGAACTCGACCTGCCCGGCATGATCGGGGATTTTTCGGACGCCAAGTTCGAAAAGGTGGTCGCTGCGGTCAAGGCCTGGACGCTCAAGCCCGTCGGCTCGGAAGGCTATCGCACCGCCGAAGTCACCCTGGGCGGCATCGACACCCGCGACCTCGATTCCAAGACCATGGAAGCGCGCCAGGTGCCCGGCCTCCATTTCATCGGCGAAGTGGTGGACGTGACCGGCTGGCTGGGCGGCTACAACTTCCAGTGGGCCTGGGCCTCCGGCTTCGCGGCCGGCCAGGCGGCCTGACCCCTAGAACTTGAAGCCCAGCCGCAGCCCGATATTGCTCAGCCCGTCATTGTACTCGCAGTACCCGTTGTTGGACGTGTGCTCATAGGTGAGGGTCATGGTGGTATTGGCGCTGAGATTGGCCCCTAGCCCGAACGATTCATAAAAGCCCACGCGGCACCCGAACCGGCGGTGCGGCAGGCTGGTTTCGCCCAGCGAACCGGTATTGATGGCCGCGCCGAACCCGGCTTCGAGATAGAAGGTATCGCCCAGCGGCAATTGCCAGAGCAGGCCGGCATGGGCAATCGAATCGAGCCCCTGCATGCTCACCGTCGCCCCGATGCGCGGACGCGGCGAGCCGATCCAGCGGAAGGCATCGACTTCGGGCGAGCGGAAGATGACGTCAAAGCTGAGGTCGGTGATGCCGTTGAAGCGGTAATTCTCGGAAGTGAAGGGCAGGAAGCCGTTATAGGCGTCGTGCGACTGCACGCCCACGCGCACCTCGGACAGCCCGAAATCCTGCGCCTGCGCGGAAACGCAGCACAGGCACAGTCCCGCAAGACCGAGCCATACTCTCTTCATACGCCACCCTCATCGCCGACCGCATTCGGCAGGGGATAGAAGAAATCCGGCTTTTTCGCGCCGGCCGCGATCTAGAACTTGAAGCCGAGCCTGACGCCGAGATTGGTCAGCCCGCGATTGTCGTCTCCACAGAGCCCCGCATGGGAGGCATGTTCGGCCGTCACCATGATCGAAGCGTTGGTGGTGAGGTTGGCGCCGACACTGACCGCTTCGTGGAACAGCACCGGGCAACCCAGGCTTCGCGCCGGGGCGACGGCATCGTGGAGCGCCCCGTTATGGACCGCGGCGCCGAACGCACCTTCCACGAAGAAGGTTTCGCCCAGGGGCACCGTCCAGGAAAGGCCGGCATAGGCCATCGATTCGCCGCCGTTGAGATTGACCGTCGCGCCGACATGGGGCCGCACCTGGCCCAGCCAGATGAAGCTGTCGAGCTGAGGCATGGTGAACAACGCCTCGAAATTGACGTCCTCGATGCGATTGAGATGGAAGCCGTCGCTGCCATCCACGCTATGGCCGAAAATGCCGCCACGCACCTCGACACCGCCCAGCGCCTGGGCGCTGGCGGGCGTCGCCACGGCAAGAGTGCTCAACAACAAGAACGCTACTGAAATCGGTCGAAGCATCTTCTGCCCCAGTCATGTTGGCGTAATGAACGCATGGGTGGCCGGCCCTGTCAAACCCGACCTCCGGCCAAGCGCCTGATTTCACTCAGGGTGAGGCTTTCAGGTTGCTCTTCATCGGTTAATGCCGATATATGAACGTAGTTAGTTCAACAATCATTGAACCGTCATGGCCCCCATCATCCCGCTGTCCCTGCTCGACCTCGCTCCCATCGCGGAAGGCACGAACACGGCCCAAGCCTTTGCCGAGACCGTCCGCTTTGCCACGACCGGGGAAGCGCTCGGCTATACGCGCCTCTGGTATGCCGAGCATCACGGCATGCCCTCGATCGCCTCGTCCTCGCCAGATATTCTCATCGCCAGCGCCGGCGCCCATACCAGCGCCATCCGCGTCGGCTCGGGCGGGGTGATGCTGCCCAACCACGTGCCGCTGCGCGTCGCCGAGGATTTCCGCACGCTCGAAGGGCTCTATCCGGGGCGCGTCGACCTGGGGATCGGCCGCGCCGGGGGCAGTGACGGGCGCACGCTCCAGGCGCTGCGTTCCTTCGGCGGCGAGCATTTTTCCGAGCAGCTCGCCGAGCTCCTGGCCTTCGATACCGAGAGTTTTCCGCAGGGCCACCCATTCGGGGCCGTGCGCGTCGTTCCGGACAACATCGCCCTGCCCCCGATCTGGCTGCTGGGATCGAGCGGCGCCAGCGCCAATGCGGCCGGACAGATGGGCATGGGCTACGCCTTTGCCGCCCATTTCTCGGCCACCCCGCCCAAGCCGGCTTTCGATGCCTATCGCGAAGGGTTTGTACCCTCGGCGCAATTTCCCGAGCCGCACACCATCGTCTGCCTGTCGGTGGTCTGCGCCCCGACCGATGAGGAAGCGCAGTTCCTCTCCGGTTCCCAGGAGCTGAGCTGGGCGCTGTTCCACTCGGGCCAGGCCCGCAAGCTCATCGCTCCCGAAGAGGCAGCGGCCCACGCCTATACCCCCCATGAACGCGCCATCATCGAGAACCAGCGCCCGCTCTGGATCGTCGGCTCGCCCGAGACGGTCAAGCGCAAGATCCTCGAAAAGATCGAGGGCACCGGCGCCAGCGAAGTGATGATCGCCACCACCATCCACAGCTACGACCTGCGCCTGCGCTCGATTGCGCTCTTGGCCGAAGCCTTCGGGCTCGAAAAGCGCGGCTAGAAACGCGAAGCGCGGGACACCCACCAGGCATCCCGCGCTCCCCAATCGATAAAATTCTGACGAAATCAGGCCGCGAGCTTGGCCAGGATGGCCGCGCCCATCTCCTCGGTGCCCACGGTCTTCTTGCCGTCCTGAGCGATGTCGCCGGTGCGCAGGCCATCGGCCAGGACGCCGGCGATGGCGGCTTCGAGCTTGTCGGCCAGCTCGATCATGTTGAACGAATAGCGCAGCGCCATGGCGAAGCTGGCGATCATGGCGATCGGGTTGGCAATGCCCTTGCCGGCGATGTCGGGAGCCGAGCCGTGGACGGGTTCGTAAAGCGCCTTGCGCTTGCCGGTCGCGGCATCGGGCGCCCCCAGCGACGCCGACGGCAGCATGCCGAGCGAACCGGTGAGCATGGCCGCCGCGTCCGAAAGGATGTCGCCGAAGAGGTTATCGGTGACCATGACGTCGAACTGCTTGGGATTGCGCACCAGCTGCATGGCGGCGTTGTCGGCCAGGATGTGCTCGTACTTGATGGCCGGGAAATCCTTGGCGACGCTGGCGACCACTTCGCTCCAGAGCACGCCCGACTTCATGACGTTCTTCTTGTCGGCCATGTGCACCTTCTTGGAACGGGTGCCGGCGAGGTCAAAGGCGACGCGGGCGATGCGGTCGATCTCGTAGGTCTCGTAGACCTGGGTATCGACGGCGCGCTTCTGGCCGTTGCCGAGATCGGTGATCTCCTTGGGCTCGCCGAAATAGACGCCTCCGGTGAGTTCGCGCACGATGAGGATATCGAGTCCTTCCACCAGCTCGCGCTTGAGCGAGGAGGCGTCGGCCAGCGCCGGGTAGCAGATGGCCGGGCGCAGGTTGGCGAAGAGACCCAGATCCTTGCGCAGGCGCAGCAGGCCCGCTTCCGGGCGCACTTCATAGGGAACATTGTCCCACTTGGGGCCGCCCACCGCGCCGAAGATCACCGCGTCGGCCTTGAGGGCCTTGGCCATGTCCTCTTCGGAAATCGCCGCACCGTGCTTGTCATAGGCGCAACCGCCCACCAGCCCCGTGTCGGTGGCGAAGTCGGTCTTGCCGTTGGCATTGAGCCAGTCGATGAGCTTTTGCACCTCGGCCATGATTTCAGTGCCGATGCCGTCGCCGGGCAAAAGGAAGAGGTTCTGGGTGGCCATAGGCAAGCGTCCTTGGGAATTTGAGTAGGGCTAGTTACAGCGATGGGGGCCTCCCGGGCAAGACCGGGAGACCCCCATCGCGTTCGGTCGGGGACTTTTTTCGCCTGCCGGTCAGCTGGCGAAGAACGGCTGGGTGCCGTGCGCCTCGATGGCGGTCGAGAGCCGACCGAGGGCGTGCACATAGGCCGCGGTCCGCGCCGTGACCTGGCGCTCGCGCGCAATCGTCCAGATCGCCCGCCCCTCGCGCTCCATGATCTTCCTGAGCCGCGCATGGATCTCCTCGAGATCCCAGTAATAGCCCTGCCGGTTCTGCACCCACTCGAAATAGGAGACGGTGACGCCCCCGGCATTGGCGAGAATGTCGGGAAGGACCACGATCCCGCGTTCCTCCAGGATCTTGTCGGCATCGGGCGTGACCGGGCCGTTGGCGAGCTCGAGCACCACCTTCGCCTTGATGGAAGCGGCGTTGCCGACCGTGATCATGTCCTCGAGCGCCGCCGGAACCAGCAATTCGCAATCGACCCCGACGAGGTCTTCGGCCGGAATGACCCGGGCGCCCAGCACGCCGGCAAGCGCGGCGACCGACTGGCCTTCGGCCTTGCCCGCGATGAGCTTTTCGACATCGAGGCCAGCATCGGAATGGATGGCGCCCGAGGAATCGGAAACCGCCACGATCCTGTGGCCGTCTCCTGCGGCAAGTCTGGCGTAGAACTGGCCGGCGTTGCCGAACCCCTGGATGGCCACGCGCATGTTTTCGCCCAGGCCCAGCTCGCCTGCGAGATGGCGCACGAGGTAGTAGCCGCCGCGCGCCGTGGCGTCGTTGCGGCCGAGCGAACCGCCCAGCGCGATAGGCTTGCCGGTGATGACGGCCGGGGAGACCTCGCCCACGATCTGGCTATATTCGTCGGCCATCCAGCCCATGATCATGGCATTGGTATAGACGTCGGGCGCCGGAATATCCCGGTTGGGGCCCACGACCTTGGCAAAGGCCTGCATATAGGCGCGCGACAGGCGTTCGAGCTCGCTCTTGGAGAGCGTGCGCGGATCGACGCGCACCGCGCCCTTGCCCCCGCCATAGGGCAGGTCCATCACCGCGCATTTGAAGGTCATCCAGAAGGCGAGCGTCTCGACCTCCTCTACGGTCGAGTCGGGATGGAAGCGGATGCCGCCCTTGGTCGGCCCGCGCGTATCGTCATAGCGGCAGCGCCAGGCCAGGAAGGACTTTCGCGAGCCGTCGTCCATGCGGATCATCAGCCGCATCTTGGTGGTTTCGCGCGGATATTTGAGTTTCTCGATGACGTCCGGATCGATCTGCAAATGGCTCGCCGCCGCCTCCAGGCGGACAAGAGCACGGTCTAGCAAGCTGTCATCGGACATTTCGGCACCCTCATTTGATGATACATTAGGCATCATGCGCAATAATAAGGCGTGATACGTGCCACAGCATTTTGACTAGGGCAACAAGGCTGACGCAATTTGGCGCACATTTGTGCAACCGGCCTATTGACGGTGCAGCTTTCCGGCCTAGAGTGAAGAGCGCTGATCGCTTTCGAGACGTGCCTTGCTCACCTCCGCCCCGCTGCCCGACATCCTCATCAATTCGGACGACTACAACCGCGTCATGCTCCTGGCCGAGCGGGTCAGCGGCCACATGCCGTATGTGTCGTCCTACCTGGTGCGCGAGCTCAGCCGGGCCGATGTGTGCCAGCCCTGGGATCCGGCAGGCGTCTCCATGGGCCACCGCGTGCGTTTCCGGCTCGACGACGAGCCGATCCAGCGCCTCGGGCGCCTGACCTATCCGCGCGGCGTGGTGCCGGCCAAGGGCGACGTGCCGATCCTGGGCGCGGTGGGCGCCGCGCTCATCGGCATGCACCGCAACGCCACCATCGAGTGGATGGACAATGGCCGCCTGCGCACGCTCACGGTGCTCGATTACGGGTGGTAGGGCTGGAGCCGGGCGGAACCCGAGCCCTCGCCGTCATCAGGATCTGCCGGCCCCGATCCGGGCGGTGACCTCGATCTCGACCTTCATCGCCTCTTCGATCATCTGGGCGATGACCATGGTGGCGGCAGGGCGAATGTCCTTGAAGACCGGGCCCACCGCGGCGACCACCGCGCTCACATAGGAGCGGTCGCCGACATAATAGGTGACGCGCACGACGTCCGAAATGTCCGAACCGAGCTCGCCGAGCGCCTTGCCTATGGTCGCCAGCGCATTGGACGCCTGGGCGCCCACGTCCTCGGGCATGGTCATGGTCGCGTAGTCGTATCCCGTGGTGCCCGAGACATAGACCGTGTCCTCGTGCCGAACGGCCCGGCAATAGCCGAAAGTGGCTTCAAAGGGCGAGCCGGTCGAAACGCGCTGCACCATGGCCCGCCCCGGTGTAAGCGGCTCAGATCCAGGGGCGCTCGGCCGCCATCTTGGTCTCGAAGCCACCGATCTGGGTGTCGTGCTTGAGCGTCGAGGCGATGTCGTCCAGCCCTTCGAGCAGGATGTGCTTGCGGGCCGGGTCGATGTCGAAATGCAGCGTGCCGCCGTCCGGTCCCTTGATGGTCTGGCTTTCCAGGTCGATCGTGAGCGTAGCGTTCGAGCCGCGCTCGGCATCGTCGAGCAGCAGCGCCAGTTCCTCGGGCTTCACCACCAGCGGCAGGATGCCGTTCTTGAAGCAGTTATTGTAGAAGATGTCGGCAAAGCTGGTCGAGATGACGCAGCGGATGCCGAAATCGAGCAGCGCCCAGGGGGCATGCTCGCGGCTCGAGCCGCAGCCGAAATTGTCGCCCGCGATGATGATCTGGGCGCCGCGATAGGCCGGCTTGTTGAGGATGAAATCCGGGTTCTCGGTGCCGTCCTCGTTATAGCGCATCTCCGAGAACAGCGCCGTGCCCAGACCCGTCCGCTTGATGGTCTTCAGGTACTGCTTGGGGATGATCATATCGGTGTCGATATTGATGATCGGCAGCGGCGCGGCGACGCCGGTCAGCGAGGTGAACTTGTCCATTCGCCAAAACTCCTAAGCAGCAAGGCTGGTGGCCGCGTCGACCCCCAGCATGAGATTGAGATTCTGCACGGCCGCGCCCGAGGCGCCCTTGCCGAGATTGTCGTAGACCGCCACCAGGATCGCCTGGGCCTTCTCGTCACTGGAGAAGACGTGCAGGCGCATGCGGTTGGTGTTGTTGTAGCTCTCCGGGTCGAGCTCGGCGGTGCGTTCGACAGCGGCCAGCGGGGCCACTTCCACGAAGCTCGAAGGGAGGCCGGCATAATAGTCGGCAATGGCCGCGTGGAGCTGGGCGCCCGTCGGCACCTTGTCGAGGATGCCGAGCTGGAGCGGCACCGCCACCAGCATGCCCTGGGAGAAGTTGCCCACCGACGGCATGAACAGCGGCACGCGCGTCAGCTCGGCGTATTTCTGCATCTCGGGCAGGTGCTTGTGCTTGAGAGTGAGGCCATAGGGCATGAACTCGGGCGCTTCGTCGCCCTTGCTTTGGTAATCCTCGATCATGGCCCGGCCGCCGCCCGAATAGCCGGTGACGCCGTTGACGGTGACCGGGAAATCGGCCGGCACCAGCCCCGCCTCGACCAACGGGCGCAGCATGGCGATCGGCCCCTGCGGCCAGCAGCCCGGATTGCACACGCGCCGCGCCGAGGCGATGACGCCGGCCTGCTCCCGGCTCAGCTCGGCAAAGCCATAGGCCCAGCCCTCGGCCACGCGATGGGCGGTCGAGGCATCGATGACCTTGGTGGTGTCGTTGGTGATCAGGCTCACGCTCTCCCGGGCCGCATCGTCCGGCAGGCACAGGATTGCCACGTCGGCAGCGTTGAGCAGCTCGGCGCGGGCCGCAACGTCCTTGCGGCGCTCGCTGGGAATGGAGAGCAGTTCGAGGTCGCGGCGACCGACCAGGCGCTCGCGGATCTGCAGACCCGTCGTACCCGCTTCGCCGTCGATGAAAACCTTTGCGACCATCATATGTCTCCGCATTCCCAAGAGCCAAAGAACGGAAATACCGGCGCAGCCCGAAAAGATGCGCCGGTTTCAATGAACCACCCTGAAAGCGAGGTCAAGAACCGCTTTGTTCAAGCCATTGCGCCAGGGCCGCCAGCATGCGCTCCCAACCGCGCTCGGTGCGGGCGCGATAAGGCTCCCAGACGGCATCCATCTCGTGAAAGAGCGTGGCCACGCACCCCGTTCCGGCCGGCTCGAGGATCAGCGTCACCAGCGAGGTATCGGCCTCTTCCTCCTCGGGCGAGGTCCACCAGGTGAAAGCGAGCTTGCTGGGCATGTCGAGGGTCCGGTATTCGCCCCAGGACACCGCCTCGCGATCGGCCCGAAAATCGGAAAAGGCGAAGCGCCCGCCGACCCGCGCATCGATCTCGACCCGCCCCATTTCCCCGCTGAGACCGGCGCTGCGCAACGACGCCGCCATCCACTCGCGCACGCTGACCGGGTCGAGCCAGGCCTCCATCACCCTCTCGGGCGGCACGGCGAACCTTTGCGTGACCTTCGCTTCGATGGTTCCGGACATGGGATCGGGCCTCCGCCTCGGCCAAATCGGCCGCCCCAAGCGAACCGCAATTGACGCGGCAAAGTCAATCCGGGCAGTGTCTGGCTCGACCTGAACGAGAGGCTCTGCCAATGACCCCGCACAACAGTGCCAAGGCCGGCGACTACGCCCCGGCCGTCCTGCTGCCCGGCGACCCGCTGCGCGCCAAATGGATCGCCGACAATTTCTTCGAGGACGCGCGCGAGGTGAATGCGGTGCGCAACTGCCTGGGCTTCACCGGCACCTGGAAAGGCAAGCCCGTCTCGGTGCAGGCCACCGGCATGGGCCAGCCCTCGCTCTCGATCTATGTGCACGAGCTCATCAACTTCTATGGGGTCAGGAACCTCATCCGCGTGGGCACCTGCGGCGGCCTGGCCGAAAAGGTCAAGGTGCGCGACCTCATCATCGCCCAGGGCGCCACCACCGACTCCACCCTCGTCAAGGATGCCTTCGGACCCTACAATTTCGCGCCCATCGCCGATTTCGACCTGCTGCGCGCCTGCGTGGCGCGGGCGGAGGAGGCGGGGTTGCCCTATCACGTGGGCAACATGGTCTCCTCGGACATCTTCTATCACGACGATGGCCTCAAGTCGTACGAGGCGGTGATCCGGCACGGAGCGCTCGGCGTCGAGATGGAGGCCGCCGCCCTCTATACGCTGGCCGCCCGCTTCGGCGTCCGCGCCCTGGCCGTATGCACCATGACCGATAGCCTGGTGACCGGGGAAGCCCTCTCGGCGGCCGACCGCCAGTCCTCGCTCACCGACATGGTGACCCTGGCGCTCGACGTCGCCATCGCCGCCTGAACCACCCTGCAAAGGGGCGGCACGCCGCCCCTAACCCCTCCCGGCGCCTTCATTATTCATTTGACGCCCGCTCTTTCCCACGCATACGCTTCCCCATCAGTGGGATCGTTACTCGAGGGGAAAGAGTAGATGACCACCCGCCCGCCGCTCCTGGAGCTGGTCGACATCACCAAGAATTACGGGGCCATAGAGGCCCTGCGCGGCATCAGCTTTTCGGTGGGCCGCGGCGAGGTGGTGGCGCTGCTCGGCGACAACGGCGCGGGCAAATCCACCCTCGTCAAGATCATCGCCGGCGGCCTGCAGCCGAGCTCTGGCCACATGGTCTTCGAGGGCCGGCCCTATAGCGCCAACTCTCCGGCCGAAGCCAAGGCCCATGGCATCGAGACGGTCTACCAGGACCTCTCGCTATGCACCAATGTCGACGTGGTCGCCAATTTCTTCATGGGGCGCGAGCTCACCAGGAAGGTCCTGGGCATCCCGGTGCTCCAGGAGCGCGAGATGGAGGCCGCCGTCGCCAAGGCCATGGCCAGCGCCGGCACCAGGATCCCCTCGCTGCGCACCAAGGTCGAGCATCTCTCGGGCGGCCAGCGCCAGGCCATCGAACTCAACCGGTTCGTGCACTGGGGCGGCAAGCTCGTGCTGCTCGACGAGCCCTTCGCGGCCCTCGGCGTCGAGCAGACGCGGCGCGGGCTCGAAATGATCAAGAACGTCGCCGCCCAGGGCATCGGGGTGATCATCATCACTCATATCATGCCCCAGGCCTTCCAGGTGGCGGACCGCATCGTGGTGATCCGCCAGGGCCTGGTGGCCGGCGACGTCGCCACTGCCCAGACAAGCCCCGACGCCGTGGTCAGGATGATCACCGGCGAATCCTTTGCCGGTGCCGGGCCGGCCGTGGAGCGATCGGCTTAAGCCAATCCCGGCAACAAGCAGTCAGGAGCGCTACTCATGAAGAAGTTCATTCTAGCAGTCTTGGCGTCACTGGCGGTGCTCGCCGCCACGTTCTCGCCGGCCTTCGCCCAGGATGCTCAAGCCAAGGGCAAGATCTACTACCTCGTGCCCACCCTCCTCGATGAATTCCAGACCGCCTCGGTCGATGCCATCACCATGTTCCTCAAGCAGGTCGGCTACGAGACGGTGACGCTCAACGCCGACAACAAGACCGACGTGCAGCAGGGCCAGATGAACGACGTCATCGCCCTCAAGCCCGCCGCGATCGTGCTCGCCGCCGTCGATTTCAATGCGCTCAAGCCCTCGATCGAGAAGGCGCGGGCCGCCGGCATCCCGGTGATGGAATTCGACCGCCAGATCACCGACACCCCGTCCGACTTCACCTCCGTCGCCGGCACCGTCGAGATCGGCCATATCGCGGCCGACGAGGCCCAGCGCCTGCTCAAGGAAAAGAACGGGGAGGTCAAGGGCAAGGTCCTGCAGGTCCTCGGCGACCCCTCCGATCCCTATACGCTCGATATCCAGAAGGGTTTCGAGGAGAAGATGAAGGACTTCCCCGCCGTCCAGATCATCTCGCTGCCCGCCATGCAGTGGGAAGCCTCCAATGCCGGCACGATCGTGTCGGACCAGCTGCTGGCCAATCCGGACATCGACCTGATCTTCGTGCACGCCGCGCACCTGGCCGTCGCCGCGGTGGCCTCGCTCGAGGCCAAGGGCAAGAAGCCGGGCGACGTGCTGCTGATGTCCTCGAACGGCGCCCCGGTGGGCCTCGACCTCATCCGCAAGGGTTGGGAACAGGTGGAAGTGGAGCAACCCCTCTTCGCCCAGGCCGCCGCCATCGCCATGTTCGCCGACCTCGTCGTCAACAAGAAGCCCATCAAGCCGGGCGAATACGACGTGCTCGGCCTCAAGGGCGTGGTGACCGAGGAGGCCTGGGGCCCCAACATCAAGATCCCCGGCGCCGCCATCACCAAGGACAATGTCGACGACCCGAAGTTCTGGGGCAACATGAAGGTGCCCGCGACCCCGGTGACATCGGTCACCGACTAGCCTTTCCCAAAGCCGGGACGGACCTCCGTCCGCCCCGGTCCTTCCATCGTGCCTAGGGGGCAAACGTGACGCCGCACAACCGCGCCGCGCTCGAATTCCTGCTCGACAACCTGGTCTGGGTGCTGCTGATCGTGGTGCTGGCGGCCTTTTCGCTGTTCGTGCCGCATTTCTTCCAGATCGGCATCTTCGCCAATATCGTGGAGCAATCCACCTTCGTGGGCGTCATGGCCATCGGGCTGGCCCTCGTGGTCATTGCGGGCCACATGGACCTTTCGGTCGAATCGGTGGCGGCGCTTTCGGCCATGGTCACCGGCATCCTCTTCTGTTCGGGCGGCATCGGCTGGGGCTGGACGGTTTCGCCCGACTGGCTGCTGATCCCGATCTCCCTCTTCCTCGCCCTGGCGGTCGGCGCGGTGATCGGCACTGTCAACGGCCTGCTGGTGGTCAAGGTCAGGATGAACGCCTTCATCGTTACCCTGGCCTCCTACATCTGGGTGCGCGGGCTCGTGGTGGCCATTTCGGGCGGGCGGTCCGCCCAGGACCTGGCGCCGGCCATCCGCATCATCGGCATCCAGACCATTCTCTACATCCCGCTCATCGCCTGGATCGCCATCGCCTGCTTTGCGGTTTTCACCTTCATCCTGGCCAAGACCCCGTTCGGGCGGCACCTGACCATGATCGGGGGCAACGAGGCGGCGGTCTACCGCGCCGGCATCAAGGTCGACCGGGTGCTCATGATCGCCTTCGTGCTGGCGGGGGCGATTTCCGGCCTGGCCGGCTGGCTCCTGGCCATCCGCACGTCGGGCGCCACGGCCAACCTGGGCACGGGCATGCTGTTCAACGCCTTCGCCGCCGTGGTCATCGGCGGAGTGAGCCTGAAGGGCGGCGTCGGCCAGTTGCCGGGCGTCTATGCCGGCGTGCTGCTGCTCTCCTCGATCCACACCGCCATCAACCTGATGGGCCTGCCGGCCAACTACACCCAGGTGATCCTGGGCGTGCTGGTGCTGGCCGCGGTACTGCTCGATACGGTCAAGATCGCGATACGCCAGCGCCTGGCCTAGCGGCCACACACGCTCGCGTTCGTCCGCCGGGACTAGGCCCGCTCCAGCGCCTCGGCGGCGCGCTTTTCGAGCAGCGCTTTTTCGCGCGCATTGCGGGTCATCGTGGCGGCGCGCTCGAATTCTTCGCGCGCTTCGTCCATGCGGCCGAGCTTGAAGAGAAAATCGGCGCGCACCGCGTGAAGCAGGTGGTAGCCCTTGAGCGCCGGCTCATCGCGCAGGCCCTCGAGAATGGTGAGGGCGCTCTGCGGCCCGAAGGCGAAGCCATAGGCGACCGCCCGGTTGAGATCGACCACGGGAGAAGGCGAGATCTCGCCCAGCCGGGTATAGAGCGCGGCGATGCGCCCCCAGTTGGTGGCCTCGGCCGTGCGCGCCTCGGCGTGGCACGCCGCGATTGCCGCCTGGAGCGCATAGGGTCCGCCCCCGCCCAGCGCCCGCACGCGCTCGAGCGCCACCAGGCCGCGCCGGATCAGCATCTGGTCCCAGAGCGAGCGGTCCTGCTCGAGCAGCAGCACCGGTTCGCCCGCGCCATTGGTGCGGGCGCGCGAGCGCGAGGCCTGGATTTCCATCAGCGCCACCAGCCCATGCACCTCGGCCTCCCCGGGGGCGAGCCCGGCCAGCACGCGGCCAAGCCGCAACGCCTCCTCGCACAGGTCCTGGCGCAGCCAGTCCTCACCCGCGGTGGCCGAGTAGCCCTCGTTGAAGATGAGGTAGAGGACCTCGAGCACCGAGGCGAGCCGCTCCGCCCTCTCCGGACCCTGCGGCACCTCGAACGGGACGCCGGCCTCGGCAATGGTCTTCTTGGCGCGCACGATGCGCTGGGCGATGGTGGGCTCGCTCGCCAGGAACGCCCGCGCGATCTCCTCGGTGGTGAGCCCGCCCAGGAGCCGCAGCGTCAGCGCGGCGCGGCTGTCCGCCGACAGGATGGGATGGCAGGCCGTGAAGATGAGGCGGAGCTGGTCGTCCCCCACATCATCGTCCAGGCTCTCGGCCAGGGCATCCTCGCCCCCCTGTTCGCCATCGGTTTCCATGTCGTAGCCCAGCTCATCCAGCTTGCGGGCCAAAACCTTGTTGCGGCGGAAATAGTCGATCGCCCGCCTCTTGGCGGTAGCCATCAGCCACGCCCCGGCATTGCGCGGGATGCCGCTTTCCGGCCACGTCTTGAGGGCGATCACCAGCGCGTCCTGCGCCAATTCCTCGGCGAGGCTTATGTCCCGGACGATCCGGGTCAGTCCTGCGATGAGTTTTGGCGCCTCGATCCGCCATACGGCTTCGATGGCGCGCCTGGTTTCCGCTTCGCTCACGGGCGCGGATCAGACCATGTCCGTTCCGCGTCCGCAAGGTTCCGGACCATCCCTATTGGGCGATCGGCTTCTGGTTGGAATCGCGCCACGCCTTCTCCTTGGCGCGGTGTTCCTCCGAAACAACTTCTTCGGGAAGATCCCCGAACTCGGCGACCTGCCGCAGTTCGACCTCGCCATCGGTGAACGGAATGCGGCCGGCCCAGGCCAGCGCCTCGGCCTTGTCCTTGACCTGGATCAGCCAGAACCCGGCGATCAGTTCCTTGCTTTCGGTGAACGGGCCATCCTTGATCGAATGCCTGCCATCCTTGTGGAACTGGACGCGGGCGCCCTCGCGACTGGCGGTGAGCCCTTCGGCGGCCAGGAGAACGCCGGCCTTGATCAGCTCATCGTTGTACTTGCCCATGTCGGCGAATTCCTGGGCCGTGGGCATTTGCCCCTCTTCGCTTTCGGGCGACGCCTTGACGATCATCATGAAACGCATTTCTTCGCTCCTTTCCGCACGGGCTCAGCCGTGCCGGGCTTCCGTTTCGGCGCGCAGGCGGTTTTCACGCTCGCGCTGCTCGGCAGTGAAGGCCTCCCCGAAATCGTCCTCGGTGAGGATCGGGAAGATGTCGATCTCGACATTGCCGTGGCCGTCTTCCTTGGGCCACTTCTTGACCCACTCGACCGCGTCTTCCATGGACGGCACCTCGATGATCGAATAGCCGCCGACCAGTTCCTTGGCTTCGGCGAAGGGCCCGTCGATGATCTTGGGCCGGCCCGCGTCGAACTTGACGCGCCGCGCCTTCGCACTCGGATGCAAGCCGTCCCCGCTGACCATGATTCCGGCCTTGACCGCCTCCTCCATGTACTTGCCCATCGCCTCGATGAGCTCGGTGGTGGGCAGCACGCCCGCCTCGGTTTCCTCGTCCGCCTTGCGGATGACCATGAAACGCATCGACTTTCTCCTCTGTCTGGCTCGGCGCCGGTGACCGTTTGTCCCGGCTCTCGTCAACACGACGAACGCTGCAACGGCGGATCGACATGCCGCCGAATCTTTTTTCGATTGTTTTCGCCTTTGGACAAAAGTCCAAGGCGCGCCGGACCGTTCCCATTCGGCTCACCGGAAAAATCGGCGCTTGACTCGGCGGCGTCCCGGCAGTATTCAACCAATCAGTTATCAACTACTTGGTTGAATACAAATGGCCACCGACCAGCTCAGCCTCACGCTCTCCGCCCTTGCCGACCCGACCCGTCGCGGCATCCTTGCCCGGCTGTCACGCGGTGAGGCTACCGTCACCGAACTGGCCGAGCCCTATGACATGAGCCTGGCCGCCGTCTCCAAGCACCTCAAGGTGCTCGAGGGCGCCGGCCTCATCTCGCGCGGCAAGGAAGCCCAATGGCGCCCCTGCCGCATCGAGCCGGCCCCGCTCAAGGACGTTTCGGCCTGGCTCGAGGATTATCGCAAGCTCTGGGAAGAAAGCATGGATCGGCTCGACGTCTACCTGGCCAAGCTCCAGCGCCCCGACCCCGACAGCACGCCCAACTGATCCGGGCGGCGGGAGACGGGCGATGTCCAAGGGCAAGATCGTTTCCCTCGCTGCCTATGCCGAACGCCGGCGCCGCCGGCAGAACCGCCTGCCTCCCCCGCCCCGCCATGGCCTGGCGGGTTGGACGGACGTCTATCGGCGCCTGATCGAGGACAGCCTCGATCGGCTCGGCGCCTACCTGCAACATCTCAAGAAGGAACGAAAAATGGACGACCTGAGCGTAGCCACTCCCGCCGACCAGCCGGTCATCGTCATGACCCGCACGTTCGACGCACCCCGCATCCTGGTCTGGAAGGTGATGACCGAAGCCGAGCACGTCCCCCATTGGTGGGGCTGGTCGAAGGCCGTCACCACCGTCGAAAAGCTCGACCTGCGGCCCGGCGGCACCTGGCGCTTCGCCCAGACCATGCCCGACGGCAACCGCCTGGTCTTTTTGGGCACCTATCTGGAAGTCGTGCGCCCCGAAAAGCTGGTCAACACCTTCGGCATGGAAGGCCTCTACGAGGACAAGCTGATCGTGGAGGAACATCGCTTCGAGGAAAGCGGCGGGCGCACCATCCTCACCAGCACCAGCCGCCTCGACAGCATCGCCGATCGCGACGCGTTCGTCGCCACCGGCATGGAAGGCGGCGCCCGCGAAAGCTACAGCCGCATAGACGCCTACCTGGCGACCCTGGCGGTCGAGAGCTGAGGCCACCCTTCCCCCTCTAAGTCATCTTCGTATCGGCCAGAGGGGCGCTGCCCGCGCTGCGGCCACGCGGCGGGCCCGCCTCCTGCCCGCCGCTCACCCTCTCATGCACGGAGTAACCAACCATGTCTTCCACCATCACCCTGCCCGCCGACGAACCCCTCATCCTCATCGACCGCGTCTTCGAGGCGCCGCGCGACCTGGTGTTCAAATGCTTCACCGACCCGGTGCACGTGGTGCACTTCTGGGGACCGCACGGCGCGACCACCCCGGTCTGCAAGATCGACCTGCGCCCGGGCGGGCGCTGGCACTACGTCATGCAGTTCCCGGGTGGCAACCAGTATCCGGTGACCTGCGCCTATCTCGAAGTGGATGCGCCCGAGCGCCTGGTCTATCGCGACGCCCCGGGTGACTATGACGGCGACCTCGCCGCTCTGCCCCCGGCCTTCATGGTGACCACGGTCGAGTTCACCGAGGCGGACGGGCGGACCCGCGTCCTCTCGACCGTCAGACTCAACAGCATCGCAGACCGCGACCTGCAGGTGCAGCGCGGCTTCGCCGAGACCGTCTCGCAGGGCCTCGACCGCCTGGTCGAATACCTCAAGACGCTCTGAGCGCGCCGCGCCGCCGACAGGTGATTCACGTGAAACGCGCCGGGGGCCTAGGCTCCCGGCCGCTCGAAAAGCTGCCGGATCTCGCCCGAGCCGCGATAGGCCGGCCCCAGCACCGCAGCATGGATTTCCATCCAGCGGCGCGCGATCCCCACCGCTTCGTCCTTGTCGGCCACATCGATGATGGCAAAGCCCCCGATGAGCTCCTTGGCTTCGGCGAAAGGACCATCGCGCACCACCAGGGCCCCGTCGCCCACATCGACCCGCGCCCCGAAGGGGCTCGGCATCAGGCCCTCGCTCGACACCAGCTTGCCGGCCGCCATCATCTCGCCGATGAGCTGGCCCAGCGCGCTCATGAGCGCGGGCGGTGGCGGGCCCATGGATTCGGTATTGGCATCGGCCTTGTGGATCAGCATGAAACGCATTCAGGCCTCCCGCGCTTGGAGTTCGGCCAGCACCTTCTCGATGCGGCGCTGCCGCGTCTCGGGGGCCTTGGCCTGGCTCACCGATCCGGCGAGACGGCTGCGATTTGAGGCCGAGAGCCTGCCGAACTTTTCGGCGGCGCCGGGCGCCCGCGCCAGCGCCGTCGCCAGATCGACCGGCACCTCCACCTCGCGCGGCGTCGTATCGAGCGCCAGCTCGACCTCGATGGCGTCCCCGGCGCTCGTGCCCGACTGGGCGCGACGTTCCGCGCTCACCGGGATGAGCGTGCGCCCGTTCATCGAACCTACGGTCGTGCGGTAGGAAAATCCGTTGATGGTGACCTGGACGGCCGGGCGCTTGCCCCCGCCCAGCGCGGCGAGCACATCGGAGGGCACCTCGATACCCGCCGTATTGCCGCCCGTACCCAGTAGCGTCGTCGAAAACTTCATCCGTCTTCTCCCAAACTGGCCCGAGACATCCTCGCCGGCCATTGCTGCCGAGGCCGGCTGGAAAATCAATCCCTTCCACCGTCCCATGCCTTGACGACGAACGAGGCGGCGCGGAATCGACAGGGGGCTGCATTTTTCCGCCCATTGCTATCGTGCGGCGCCAAACCGGAGCCCCTGCTCGGCGACACGGAGCGACTAGCCCAGCTGGCGGCAAGGGTCTAGAAATTCGCCAGGGCGGGAGGAACGGATGACGGGCACCGGCGGCATCGAGTTGACCTTTGCGCTTGGGCAACCCGCCGATCTCTTCGCGGCGCCCGATACCGACCCCTTCTCGCCGGACTATGATCCCGAGCCGGTGGTCGAAAAGCTCATCGGCGATGTCGGCGCCATAACCCTGGCGCAGCGGCGGCGCTGCCGCCTGGTTTTTCATGCTGCCTGCGGACGGCGGCCATCCAGATGGCGAAAGCACCATCCCGGCGGCTCTGGCGCGCCATTGCCGGGCGCGAATCGCCCAGTTGCACAACGAACGCGAACTGATGCGCCATATCGGCTGGCGCGAATTGTGGATGGGGCTGAGCCTGCTCGCGCTCTGCCTGATGCTTTCGAGCGCCATTTCCGGCTCGCCCCTGCCGCCTTTCGCCGAAAGGCTGTTCGGGGAGGGCCTGGTGATCGCCGGCTGGGTGGTGCTCTGGCGTCCCGTCGAGACGCTGATCTTCGATACCGGCCGGCTCAATCGCGAAATCGACCTGCTCGAGGCGATCGCCGTCATGCCCGCGAGCGTGAAGCGTTCGGCAGCGCCGGCCCGGAAAAGCAAAAAGGGCCCGTGAAGGACCCTTTTGCGTGCCTCGATCCCTGCGAAGGACCGGGAAATTGGAGCGGGCGATGGGATTCGAACCCACGACCCTAACCTTGGCAAGGTTATGCTCTACCCCTGAGCTACACCCGCGCTCCAGTCGCTGCGGCTTGGCACCGCGTCGACGGGCGCCTATATGCCCAAAGACAAACACGATTGCAACCCAAAAACGCGATCCTTGTTGCGCGATGTGGATAGGGCTTGTCACAAGCCCCGCCCAGCGCCAGAAACAGAAGACTTTTGAGCCAAGCGGCAAAGGAAAATCATGACCCTTGATGGCGCCACTTCCACCCCCGCCGCCCCTCCCGCGGGCGCGCTCGTCGCCGAATCGTCCGATCGCGCCTTCAAGGCCGACGTGATCGACGCTTCCCTGCAGACCCCGATTCTCGTCGATTTCTGGGCGCCCTGGTGCGGCCCGTGCCGCCAGCTCACCCCGGCGCTCGAAAAGGTCGTCACTGAAAAGAACGGCGCCATTCGTCTGATCAAGATCAATATCGACGAGAATCCCTCGATCGCCGGCCAGCTCGGCATCCAGTCGATTCCCGCCGTTTTCGCCTTTGCCGGCGGACGCCCCGTCGATGCCTTCATGGGCGCCATTCCCGAAAGCGAAGTGCGGCGCTTTGCCGATCGCGTCATCTCCCAGGCTCCGGCCGCCGCGCCGCAGCCCGGCTCGGTCGACGAACAGATCGCCAACGCCCTGGCGGCGGCGGGCGAGGCCTTCGGCGCCGGCGATTTCGCCCAGGCCGCCGAGATCTATACCCTCGTCCTCCAGCACGCCCCCGATAACGCCAAGGCGATCCTGGGCCTGGCCCAGGTCTACGCCAAGACCGGCGACCTCGAGCAGGCGCGCGCCGTCCTGGCCGAACTGCCCGAGGATGCCCGCAAGGGCGAGGACTACCTGGCCCTGAGCCAGGCCCTCAAGCTGGCCGCCGAGGCCGAGGGCCTGTCCGGCGCCGCCGCGCTCGAGGCGGAAGTGGCGCGCGACCCGGACAACCACCAGGCCCGGTTCGACCTTGCCGTGGTCCTCAATTCCCAGGGCCAGAAGGTGGAGGCGGCCGAGGCCCTCATCGCCATCATGCGCCGCGACCGTGCCTGGAACGAGGACGGCGCCCGCAAAAAACTCCTCGAATTCTTCGAGGCCTGGGGTCCCAAGGACCCGGCAACCCTCAAGGGGCGGCGAATGCTTTCCTCGCTCCTGTTTTCCTGACGAGCCCGACCATGCACAAGCGCCCCACCTCTCCAGCAGATCTGCCCCGCAGCGTGCCGATCTTCCCGTTGTCGGGGGCGCTTCTGCTGCCGTTTGCCCACCGCCCCCTCAACATTTTCGAGCCGCGCTATGTGCGCATGGTCGATGACGCCCTGGCCGGCGACCGCCTGGTCGGCCTCATCCAGCCGGTGGATACGAGCGAGGAATCGCCGCGCGGCCGGGCCCAGCTCCAGAACATCGGCTGCCTGGGCCGGCTCACCCACTGGGAAGAGAACGGGGAAGGCCGCTACTTCATCATCCTCGAAGGGGTGACGCGCTTCGAGCTGGTCTCCGAGCTCACCGTCATGACCCCCTACCGCCAGGCCCAGATCTCGGCGACCGGTTTCGCCAGCGACTTCGACCGCAAGTTCGGCGAGGACGAGGTGGACCGCCCGCGCTTCCTCAAGATGATGCGCGACTATGCCGAGTTCGGCGATTTCGACCTCAACTGGGACGAGATCGAAAAGACCGGCACCGCCGACCTCGTCAATTTCTGCTGCATGGTCAGCCCCTATGGCGCGCGCGAAAAGCAGGTGCTGCTCGAGGCCAAGTCGCTGTCGGATCGCGCCGAGACCCTGATCGCGCTGGCGGAGATCGAGATGGCCAAGGGCGACGGCGACGCGCCCCTGCTGCAATGACCGACCAGCGCCACGTCCTCGACCGCCACACGCTCGAAATGCTGGTCTGCCCGCTGACCAAGACGCGCCTGCTGCTCTCGCCCGAGGGCAACGAGCTGATTTCGGTGGCCGCGCACCTGGCCTTTCCCATCCGCCAGGGCGTGCCGATGTTGGCGCTCGACGAAGCGCGCCAGATCGACCTTTCCGAACTGCGCCGCCTGCCCGACCTGGGCGGAAGCCCCGAGCGCTAGAGCGGCTGCCCGCGCAACAGCCTCGGACCATCCCGTTCGAGCCCGGCTGCCCGCGAGATGAGGAAGTCCTTGACCGGCGGCAGCCTGTCGACGACGCCCAGCCCGAAATCGCGCACCGCGCGCACCGGGGCCAGGTCATTTGAGAACAGCCGGTTCATCCCGTCGGTGACCATGGCCATGAGCGCCGTATCGAACCGGCGCCAGCGCTCATAGGCCACCAGCACGTCGTCCGCGCCGTGGTCGAGCCCGAGCCGCATGGCCTGGACCACGACCTCGGCCAGCGCCGCCACGTCCTTGAGGCCGAGGTTGAGACCCTGCCCGGCGATGGGATGGACCACATGGGCGGCGTCCCCGATCAGCGCCAGGCGCGGTGCCGCGAAATCGCGCGCGATCTGCATGCGCAGCGGAAACACCTGCAGCCGGTCCTCGAGCGTGACCGCGCCCAGCGTCGAGCCCATGACCTCCTCGATCTTGAGCGCTACCTCTTCGGGTGGCAACGCAAGGTAGCGCGCCGCGTCTTCCGGACGCTCCGTCCAGACCAGCGAGGAGCGCCGGCCGGGCAGCGGCAGGCTGGCAAAGGGACCGGCGGGGCGGAAATGCTCATAGGCCACGCCCTCGTGGTCGAGCTCGTGCCCGATGGTGGTGACGATCCCCGATTGCCCATAGTCGTGGTTGATGGTGGTGATGCCGGCCATGGCGCGCAGGGCCGAGTTCGCCCCGTCGGCGGCAACCACGAGAGGTGCCTTGAGCACGCGGCCATCGCCGAGCGTCAGCGTCCCTCCGCCCGCCTGGGCGGCAAAAGCCTTGACCTCGACCGGCGCCAGGAATGTCGCCTTCTCCCCCAAAGCCTCGAGCATGGCTCGCGTCATGGCGGTATTGGGGACGAGATGGGCGAAAGGCTCGCCCGGCGCCACTTCGCCCTGGAAATCGAGAAACAGCGGGCGGGCGATGTCGCCCGAGCCCGAATCGGTGATTCGCATCTCGCGCACCGGCTGTGCCTCGCCCGCCAGCGCGTCCCATACGCCCAGCGTCTCGAGCACCCGGCGCACGCCCGCCGCGATCGAGGAGGCGCGCTTGTCGTTGGGCACGCTCACCGGGCGGCGGTCGAGAATGCCGATCTTCACCCCGCCGACGAACCGGCTCAGGCTCAGGGCCAGCGCCAGGCCCACCGGCCCTGCGCCCACGATCAGCACGTCGTATTGGTCTTCCTGCATGGCTCTCCCGCCTCCTGGGCCGCGGCGCCTCTTTTCCACCCTTTGGCCATTTCCGGCAACCACCGGTCTCCGCCTAATTTTGCGGCAACTTTCCGGAATCTGCCCAATCGATAATCACGGCTATGGCTCTGCCGATCCGACCTGGGCTTCATAATCGCTTAACCAAAGACGATTTCGCTTCAAAATCAATGACATGAGAAATGTGGCCGGAGTCTGGCACGGCATTTGAGTCTGAAGGGGGCATCGAAGACTCAAGCGAGGCTCATGAAAGGAGCTCCCATGAAACTGGTGGTTGCAATCATAAAACCGTCGCGGCTCGAAGAGGTTCGTCAGGCGCTCAACTCGCTCGATGTACATGGAATGACCGTGACCGAAGTCAAGGGTTACGGCCGCCAGAAGGGACATTCGGAAATCTACCGCGGCACCGAATACGCCGTGCATTTCCTGCCCAAGCTCAAGATCGAGATCGCGGTTGACGACGCCCAGGCCGACGCCGTCAGCACGGCCATCCGGGAATCGGCACAGACCGGCCGGATCGGCGACGGCAAGATTTTCGTGCTCGACCTCGAACAAGTCACCCGCATTCGCACCGGCGAGACCGGCGCGGCCGCTCTCTAACGCCGCTTTTGGAGGCTCAACAATGACAACTATCAAGACGTCAAAGATACTGGGGGCGGCGGCGCTCGCATCCCTTGCCATGGCCCTGCCGGCTTTCGCGCAGGACGCCACGCCCACCATCGACACCGGCGACACGTCCTGGATGATCGTGTCCACCGTGCTGGTGCTGCTCATGATCATCCCGGGCCTGGCCCTGTTCTACGGCGGCCTCGTACGCGCCAAGAACGTGCTCTCGATCCTGATGCAGGTGCTGGCCGGCTTCTGCATGATCTCCCTGCTCTGGGTGGCCTATGGCTATTCGCTGGCTTTCGGCGGCCCCACCGAAGGCGGACTCTCCGGCTTCGTCGGTGACCTCTCCAAGTTCTTCCTCAACGGCGTGCCGCCCGATGCGCTTTCGGGCACCATTCCCGAGCTGGTCTTCGTGGTCTTCCAGCTGACCTTCGCGGCCATCACCTGCACCCTCATCGTCGGCGGCATCGCCGAGCGCATGAAGTTCGGCGCAGTGATGCTGTTCCTGGCCATCTGGTTCACCTTCTCCTACGTGCCGATCGCCCACATGGTCTGGTTCTCGGGCGGCCTGCTCTTCCAGATGGGCGCTCTCGACTTCGCCGGCGGCACCGTCGTTCACATCAACTCCGGTGTTGCCGCCCTCGTCGCCGCCATCGTGCTTGGCCCGCGCATGGGCTTCCTCAAGGAACCGATCGCCCCGCACAACCTGGTCTTCACCTTCGTGGGCGCCAGCCTGCTGTGGGTCGGCTGGTTCGGCTTCAACGCCGGTTCGGCCCTGGCTGCCAACGGCACTGCCGCCCAGGCCTTCCTCAACACCATCACCGCTCCCGCCGCCGCGGCTCTCGCCTGGGCGCTCGGTGAAAAGTTCACCCGTGGCCATGCTTCTCTCCTCGGCGCCGCTTCGGGCGCCGTGGCCGGCCTCGTCGCCATCACCCCGGCCGCCGGCTTTGCCGGCACCTTCGGCTCGATCGTGCTCGGCGCCGTCGCCAGCCTCATCTGCCTGTGGGCCGTCGTGACCCTCAAGCCGCTCCTCAAGTACGACGACAGCCTGGACGTCTTCGGCATCCATGGCATCGGCGGCATCGTGGGCGCCATCGGCACGGCCATCGTAGCCGCTCCCTCGCTCGGCGGGTTCGGTGCCGAGGGCTATTCGATCGGTGGCCAGCTCGTCACCCAGATCACCGCCGTGGTCATCGCCGTGGTCTGGTCGGCAGTGGTTGCCTTCGTCGCCCTGATGATCGTCAAGGCGGTCATGGGCCTGCGCGTCACCGAATCGGCCGAGACCGATGGCCTCGACCTCACCTCGCACGGCGAGCGCGCCTACAACTGACGGTCTTGCGGCGGCGATCCTCCTCCCCGCCGCCGCACGACCAACCCGGATGGCCCGGTACGCCGGACCATCCACCCCGCCAGAACCTGCCCATGCGGTTGGTCGCGGCGTGCAGCCCATGTCCTCTTGGCCCGCCACAGAGGCTTCCCACTCGCAAACCACATGGGCTGCACCCCGGGACCAACAACAGTCCAGAACGACCCGTCCGGCTGTCCTCGCCGGAGGGGTTTTTCTTTGCCCGCCCCGACGCTTCTGCGCGGCCGGGCAGGGTTAGCGTGGGATTAACCATGGAACGCTAGCATCGCGGCAGTTTGGGCGACCCCTCTCCGGGACCAATCGCTCGCGTCATCAGTAAAGACCCCGCTCATGCCGACACGCCCCACCCCGATGCTCGAAAACTTCTCGACCGCCCAGCCGGCACCGGTCCTGGCGATTCGCATCCCGGTGCGGCTCGCCGGTTTCGTGCTCCTGGGGCTGGTGGCGGTGATCATGATCGCCATGGCCTCCTGGTCGGTGGACGATCCGAGCCTCTCCTATGCCACTGCAAAGCCGGCCTCGAACTGGCTGGGCTTCCCAGGGGCGGTGATCGCCGACCTGGTCATCCAGCTCTTCGGCCTCGCCGTCATTCCCGCCCTGGTGCCGCTGGCCCTGTGGGGCTGGAATTTCGTGCGCCGGCGCGCCCCCACCCGCATGGGGCTGCGCGTCCTCGCCTGGGCCGGCGCCACCCTGCTGGTGACCGGCGTCTTCTCCTTCATCGCCGTTCCCGAGACCTGGCCGCTGCCCACCGGGCTCGGCGGCCTCATCGGCGCGAGCTTCTTCAACCTCGCCACCATGGTGAGCGGCGGCACCCCGACCGGCATCACCCCGACGCTCTTTTCGATCATTCTCGTTTCCCCCGCCCTCGCCCTGCTCTGGATCGCGCTGGGCCTCAAGGCGCTGCCCGTGGGCAAGGGCGCCGAGGCCGCTGCCGCCAAGCCGGCCCAGCGCAAGAGCGCCGAGCGCGACCGCGCCACCGCGCAGGACGACCAGGAGGTCGATGACGAGTACGGCGAGAGCGAACGCAACCCCATTCTCGACGTCACCCTGGGCGCCCTGGTCCACATGGGCTATTCGGTCCAGACTGCCTTCCGGCGCGCCCGCAGCCAGGCGCGCGAAAAGCGCGCCGCCGAGGACGCCCAGTGGCGCGGCCACGATGTCGAGCCGCAGGTCGATGTCGGCGCCGCACCTGCCGTCGCTCCCCCGGAGACCTTCCGGGAAGCCGCGCCGGCGCCCGAACGCCGCGTCGTCCAGGTCCATTCCGGCTACAATCCGCGCGCCAACGCCGCTGCCCAGCCGGCTACTGACCGTTCCGAGGACGCCGAGCTCGACTATCCCGATGACGCCGACGACTATGTCGAGGACGATTTTCCCTTCGAGCCCGACGCGGACGACGTCTATGCGCCGGTGCCCGAGGTTCGCCCGGTCGCCCAGAGCCCGACGCGCCCTGCTCCCCAGCCGGCGCCGGTCGTCTCCCCGCGCATCACCGCTCCCGCTGCCCGTCCCGTACAGGGCGCCCGCGTCGCCCGCGAAGCCCAGGGCTCGCTCCTCGACGACGATCCGTTCGGGTTCGAACTGCCCGCGCTCTCGCTGCTGGCCGAACCCAAGCACAAGGGCCCCAGCCCCGAGCATGCCCCAGAGCGGCTCGAGGAAATGGCGCGCCAGCTCGAAGGCGTGCTCGAGGACTTCGGCGTCAAGGGCGACATCATCAACGTGCGCCCCGGTCCGGTGGTCACGCTCTATGAGCTCGAGCCGGCCCCCGGCATCAAGTCGAGCCGCGTCATCTCACTGGCCGACGATATCGCCCGCTCCATGAGCGCCATTTCGGCGCGCGTCGCCGTCGTGCCCGGCCGCAACGCCATCGGCATCGAACTGCCCAACCAGAACCGGGAAACCGTCTATCTGCGCGAGATGCTCGGCTCCGCCGACTTCGAGAAGATGAAGGGCAAGCTGCCCATCTGCCTGGGCAAGACCATCGGCGGCGAGCCGGTGATCGCCGACCTCGCCCGCATGCCGCACCTGCTCATCGCCGGCACCACCGGCTCGGGCAAGTCGGTGGGCATCAACACCATGATCCTCTCGCTGCTCTATCAGATGACGCCCGAGCAGTGCCGCCTGATCATGATCGACCCCAAGATGCTCGAGCTGTCGATCTATGACGGCATCCCGCATCTGCTCACGCCCGTCGTCACCGACCCCTCCAAGGCCGTGGTCGCCCTCAAATGGGCCGTCCGCGAGATGGAGGACCGCTATCGCAAGATGTCGAAGATCGGCGTGCGCAACATCGACGGCTTCAACCAGCGCGTCGGGGAAGCCCACAAGAAGGGCGAGGTCATCACCCGCACCGTTCAGACCGGCTTTGACCGCGAAACCGGCGAAGCCATCTTCGAAAGCGAGCAGTTCGACCTCGAGCCGCTGCCCTATATCGTCATTATCGTGGACGAAATGGCCGACCTGATGATGGTGGCCGGCAAGGACATCGAAGGCGCCATCCAGCGCCTCGCCCAGATGGCCCGCGCCGCCGGCATCCACATGATCACAGCCACCCAGCGCCCCTCGGTGGACGTCATCACCGGCACCATCAAGGCCAACTTCCCGACCCGCGTCTCCTTCCAGGTGACCTCCAAGATCGACAGCCGCACCATCCTGGGCGAACAGGGCGCCGAAACCCTGCTCGGCAACGGCGACATGCTCTATATGGCCGGCGGCGGCCGCATCAAGCGCCTCCACGGCCCCTTCGTCTCGGACGGGGAAGTGGAATCGATCGTCAACCACCTCAAGGCCCAGGGCCAGCCCGACTACCTCGATTCCATCACCGAGGAAGAGGACGAGGAAGGCGGCGGCGCCATGGTCGAGGACGAATATGGCGGCTCGGGCGACGAGCTCTACGACAAGGCCGTCAACATCGTGCTGCAGGACAAGAAGGCCTCAACCTCCTACATCCAGCGGCGCCTCGCCATCGGCTACAACAAGGCGGCGACCCTGATCGAGCGCATGGAACGCGAAGGCGTCATCAGCCAGGCCAACCATGCCGGCAAGCGCGAGATCCTCGTCGGCAGCGACTAGGCGTCAGGACGAAAAGACCTGCTCCGGCTTGTATTTCATGTTTCACTTATATAAGTGGAATATGACGCAAGAAGGAGGATGTTGTATGGATTTCGACCTTGCCACCCATCTGGGCTCCATGAGCCGGCGCGTGGAGACCCTGCAATACCAGGGCATTGCCGCCAAGGCGGTGGTGCTCTGGCGGGTCTACCCCACCGATGCCGATGACCTCTGGGAAGCGCTGACGACGCCCGATCGCCTCAGGCGCTGGTTCCTGCCGGTTAGCGGCGACCTTAAACTCAACGGACGCTATCAGTTCGAAGGCAATGCCGGCGGCATCATCACCGCCTGCGATCCCCCGCGCCGGCTGGAGGCGACGTGGGAATTCGCCGGCGGCAAGAGCTGGGTCATCGCGACGCTGGCGCCTGAAGGCCAGGGCACGCGTTTCGAGCTGCGCCACATCGCGCCGGTCGACGATCACTGGAAGACGTTCGGCCCGGGTGCGGTCGGGGTCGGCTGGGATCTCGGTTTCCTAGGGCTCGCCCGCCATGTCGACGCCCCCGAGGCGGCCAGGCCGCCCGAGGCGAACCCCGACTGGATGGCTTCGCCCGAAGCTCTGGCGCTTTACCGCTCGACCAGCACCGCCTGGGCCGAAGCGGCCATTGCCGATGGCGAGGATGAGGCAACCGCCCGCCAGTCGGCCGAGCGGACGCGGAAGTTCTATTCGGGCGAACCAACCACAGGGGATTGAGCTTGCATGCCTTTGACGTCCTCGGCGACCCGGTGCGCCGGCGCATACTGGAACTGCTCGCCGAGGGCGAACTGACCTCGGGGGCGGTGGTGGAGATCATCGGCCGGGAATTCGGCATCTCCCAGGCCGGCGTCTCCCAGCATCTCAAGGTGCTGCGCGAGAGCGGCTTCGCCACCGTCAGACCCGAGGCGCAGAAGCGCATCTATGCGATCGACCCCGCCCCGCTCCAGGAGATCGACGGCTGGCTCGAGCACTTCCGCAGGTTCTGGACGCACAAGCTCGATGCCCTGGGCACAGAGGTGGCACGGGGCCGCAAGGCGCGCGGGGACCCACCGGCGCGATGAACGCCACGTGAACGGAACCAACCACCTGTTGCCGCAATTGGTTTCTAGGTAAGCTTTCACCTTGAACCCTAAAGGGACGAGATACTTCATGATTCGCCGCGATGCCCTTCTGCTTGGTCTCACCGCACTTCTCGCCTCGGCCGTTCCCGCTCTCGCGCTCGACCGGCAGCTGACCCCCGAGGAAACCGCGCTCATCCAGCAGATCGGCGAACACAACTCGGCCATCCGCTCCATGGCCGGCCGCTTCCTGCAGGTGGACAGCCAGGGCGGGCGCACCGAGGGCACGTTCTTCCTCGAACGCCCCAACAAGGTGCGCTTCCGCTACAACCCGCCCTCGCGCGAAGAGATCATCTCGGTCGGCCGCGGCTTTTACGTCATCAACCGCAAGGACCAGACCCAGTACGCCTATCCCCAGGACCGCATCCCGCTGCGCAACTTCCTGGGCGACAAGATCGACCTGCTCAGCGCCAATGTCGTGGATGTGACCAGTTCGGACGCCTATATGGCGGTGACGGTCTCGGACGACACCCCGATCGGGGTGGTGCAGGTGGGCCTGATCTTCGACAAGCAGACCCTGGACCTGGCCCAGTGGACGCTGACCGAGCCGAGCGGGGCCGAACTCACCTTCTCGCTCTACGACATCCAGAAGGACGTCCAGATTCCAAAATCCTATTTCTACATCGACCCGACCTATAAGGCGGTCGAGCCCAAATAGGCCGCTAACCCTTTGCCGGAGGGCGGACTTTGCGCCATAAAGGCGCCGGCCCACCCTCGAGAGTTTCAATGTCCGTTTCCGTCGCCACCTGGAACATCAATTCCGTTCGCCTGCGTCTGCCCATCGTCCTGGATTTCCTCAGGCAGTATCAGCCCGACGTGCTCATGCTCCAGGAAATCAAGTGCACAAACGACCAGTTCCCGGCCAACGCCTTCACCGAGGCGGGCTATCCCTACCAGGCCGTCCACGGCCAGAAGGGCTACCACGGCGTCGCCATCGTCTCGAAGTTTCCGCTGACCGACATTTCGAGCAAGGTCTTCTGCGAGATTCCCGATAGCCGGCATGTCTCTGCGCTCCTCGATTTCGGCCAGGGCGCCGTCAAGTTCCACAATTTCTACATCCCGGCCGGCGGGGACGAGCCCGATCCCGCGATCAACCCCAAGTTCAAGCACAAGCTGGGGTTCCTGGACGAGCTCAAGCATTGGTTCGCCACCCCCGATTTCGAGCGCGGCCACCTGATCGCGGGCGACTTCAACATCGCCCCGCACGAAAACGACGTCTGGAGCCACAAGCAGCTCCTCAAGGTCGTCAGCCACACGCCGGTCGAAACAGAGGCGTTGACCGCCCTGCTCGAGGGAGGCCACGGCTGGGTGGACCTGGTGCGCAAGCACATCCCCTATGACCAGAAGCTCTATTCGTGGTGGAGCTATCGCGCCCGCGACTGGAACGCGGCCGACAAGGGCCGCCGGCTCGACCATATCTGGGCCACCGCCGACATCGCCGCCCACACCACCGGCGCCGAGATCCTGCGCCCCGCCCGCGGCTGGAGCGACAAGCCCTCCGACCACGTGCCCGTCATCACCCGCTTCGCCTGAGAAGCCGGCAGGGCGCGCGTACGGGCGCGCACCTCGTGATTCACGTGAAGCAAAAAAGGCAGGGACCTAGATCTGGTCCTTGCGGATGCGCCCCTTGAGCGGGGCCAGCGCGCCCAGGTACCCGGTGAGTTCGCGCCGGATGTGATCGGCGGCGCGCGCGGCGAGATCAGGGTACTGCGTTGCCAGCTTGAGGAAAGCGTGGCGCGGCACGAAAAGGGTTTCGGAGGCGAAGACCGCCGTCACCGTCACCGGGCGCGGCCTGGCGATGACCAGCGCCACCGCGCTCACCAGCGTGCCTTCTCCGGAAAGATCGTGGAACCTGCCGCCGCCCTCGGGCGTGGTGCGCAACCGCCCCGAAATCAGCACATGGGCGCCGTCGGGGATGTCGCCGGCCTTGTAGACGACCTCGCCGGCCTCGAAACGGCGACGCTCGCTGGCAAAGGCGAGAAGACGCCTTTGCTCGTTGTCGCAGATCTCGAAGAATTCGGCGTGCGCCAGAATGGTCGCCGCGTCGTCCAGTTGCATTGTGCCCCAGTCCTTGCCAGAGCACATCGGCCGCGGTGCTGCAAATGACCGGATTGCGCTCTTAACGCTTTATAGAGAGCCAAATTCTGTTCGCAAACTCTCTAGATAGCGGTTTTCCGCCGCGTAAGGACCCGCGGCGGTAGGCTTTTTACGGCACGAGACGATAACCGCCCTCTTCGGTGACCAGCAGGCGGGCATTGGAGGGGTCGCGCTCGATCTTCTGGCGCAGCCGGTAGATGTGGGTTTCCAGCGTATGGGTGGTGACCCGGTTGTTGTAGCCCCACACCTCCTTGAGCAGCACATCGCGCGTAATGGTCTTGGGACCCTGGCGATAGAGGTACTTGAGGATGGAGGTTTCCTTGTCGGTCAGGCGCACCTTGCCGCCATCGGAGGATTCAAGCAGTTTCGCCGCCGGCTGGAAGCTGTATTGGCCGATGGTGAACACCACGTCCTCGCTCTGGTCGTGCTGGCGCAGCGCGGCGCGGATACGCGCCAGCAGCACCGAGAACCGGAACGGCTTGGTGATGTAGTCATTGGCGCCCGATTCGAGCCCCAGGATCTCGTCGGCATCGCTGTCATGGCCGGTGAGCATGAGGATCGGGCCCTTAAAGCCTTCGCGGCGCAGAATCTTGACGGCCTCGCGGCCATCCATGTCCGGCAGGCCGACATCGAGGACCATCAGGTCCACGTGAGCCTCGCGCACGGCCTTGAGCGCTTCGTTGGCCGAGCCGGCCTCGGCAATGTCGAACTCACGATACTGCATGAGCTGCTCGACCAGTGTCGTGCGCAGATCAGCATCGTCGTCGACCAGAAGAATTCGGCGCTTGTTCATTCTCGGCAATTCCCTCGAAGGCAGGCCCCCCGGCTCGCCCATCAAATGTAGGTGCGATAGGGGCTTGTGCCAATCACAAGCCTGTTATGGAGATAGGAACGACGCTTCCCCCCGCAAAGTTGCAGGGACGCGTTAATTCCTTGAAGGCGCTTAAAGACTTGCGGCCCGCCGCCCGAAAAGCGCCGAGCCGACACGCACATGGGTGGCGCCCATGGCGATGGCGGTTTCGAAGTCCGCGCTCATGCCCATCGAGAGCCAGGGAAGCTGCGCCTGGCGCCCGAGCGTGGCCAGATGCGCAAAGAAGGGTCCCGCCGGCTCGCCCTCGGGCGGGATGCACATGAGGCCCCTGATATCGAGCCGGTACTCGCCCTGGCAATGGCGCACGAAATCGAGCGCCTCCCCGGGCGCAATGCCGGCCTTTTGCGGTTCGCCCCCGATATTGACCTGGACGAGGCAGGGCAGTTCGCGCCCGGCCCGATCCATCTCCTCGCGCAGCACCCGGGCCAGCTTGTCGCGATCGAGCGTCTCGATGACGTCGAAGAGCGCCACCGCCTCGCGCGCCTTGTTGGTCTGGAGCGGGCCGATGAGATGGAGCTGCACATCCCGATAGGCGGCCTTGAGCGCCGGCCACTTGCCCTGCGCCTCCTGCACGCGGTTTTCCCCGAAAACCCGCTGGCCGGCCTTGAGGAAAGGCTCGACCGCATCGGCCTCGAAAGTCTTGGACACGGCGACCAGCGTCACCGCCTCGGGAGGGGCGCCGAACCGCTCATGGGCGCGCGCGATGCGCCCGTTGATTTCGGCCAGCCTTGTTTCCGCCGTCTCCATAATTCGAAACTACCTTGTTTTGGTTGACCGCGCCGGGCTTTTCTGGTGATGGTCCGGTAGCCAAAAACCCCCGATAACGCAACATAATCGGCAGATATCTGCCCTTCTTCCAGGACGACTTACAGTGAGCGTCGAACGCTATAACCCGCGCGAAAAAGAGCCCCATTGGCAAAAGGTCTGGCAGGACCGCAAATCCTTCGAGGTCGCCAACGACGACCCGCGCGAGCGCTACTACGTCCTCGAAATGTTCCCCTACCCCTCCGGCCGCATCCATATGGGCCATGTGCGCAACTATTCGATGGGCGACGTCGTGGCCCGTTACCAGCGCGCCAAGGGCAAGAACGTGCTGCACCCCATGGGTTGGGACGCCTTCGGCCTGCCGGCGGAAAACGCCGCCATCGAGCGCAAGGTGGCGCCCGGAGCCTGGACCTACCAGAACATCGCCACCATGCGCGACCAGCTCAAATCCATGGGCCTCTCGCTCGACTGGAGCCGCGAGATCGCCACGTGCGATCCCTCCTACTACCAGCACCAGCAGGCCATGTTCATCGATTTCCTCGAGGCCGGCCTGGTCTCGCGCAAGAAATCCAAGGTCAACTGGGATCCCGTGGACCACACCGTGCTCGCCAACGAGCAGGTGATCGACGGTCGCGGCTGGCGCTCGGGCGCCCTGGTCGAGCAGCGCGAGCTGACCCAGTGGTTCCTCAAGATCTCGGACTTCTCCGAGGACCTGCTGGCCGCCATCGATGGCCTGGACGAATGGCCCGAGAAGGTGCGCACCATGCAGCGCAACTGGATCGGCAAGTCCGAGGGCCTGCGCCTGCTGTTCGAAGTGGCCGAGGGCGCCAACTACGCCACGAGCGTTGAAGTCTTCACCACCCGGCCCGACACGATTTTCGGCGCTTCCTTCGTCGCGCTTTCGGCCGACCATCCGCTGACCACCGCGCTCGCGGCGGGCAATGACGAACTGACGGCCTTCGTCGAGGAATGCCACCGCCTGGGCACCGCCACCGAAGCCATCGAGAAGGCCGAAAAGAAGGGCTATTTCACCGGCTTGCGGGTCAAGCATCCGGTGCTCGAGGGCGAGACCCTGCCCGTCTATGTCGCCAATTTCGTGCTAATGGACTACGGCACCGGCGCCATTTTCGGCTGCCCGGCCCATGACCAGCGCGACCTCGATTTCGCCCGCAAGTACGACCTGCCGGTCATTCCCGTCGTGCTGCCGCCCGATGCCGACCCCGAGGCGTTCGCTGTAGGCGAAGAGGCCTATACCGGCCCGGGCAGCATCTATCACAGCCAGTTCCTAGACGGGCTGGCGGTCGATGCCGCCAAAAAGGAAATCGCCGCCTATTTCGGCGCGCGGACCGTGGACGGCCGCCCCCAGGGCGTAGTCGAGACCAATTATCGCCTGCGAGACTGGGGCATTTCGCGCCAGCGCTACTGGGGCTGCCCGATTCCGGTGATCCATTGCGAGGTCTGCGGCACCCTGCCGGTGCCCAAGAAGGACCTGCCGGTGCGCCTCCCCGAAGACGTGAGCTTCGACAAGCCCGGCAATCCGCTCGACCACCATCCGAGCTGGAAGCACGTCAACTGCCCACAATGCGGCGGCGCGGCGCGGCGCGAAACCGACACCATGGATACGTTCGTGGATTCGTCCTGGTATTACGCCCGCTTCACCTCGCCCCAGGCGGCGACGCCGACCGAACCGGCCGTGGCCAGCGCCTGGCTGCCGGTCGACCAGTATATCGGCGGCATCGAGCATGCCATCCTGCACCTGCTCTATTCGCGCTTCTTCATGCGCGCCATGAAGGCGACCGGGCACGTGGTGGGGATCGACGAGCCCTTCAAGGGTCTCTTCACCCAGGGCATGGTGACGCACGAGACCTATAAGACCACGACGGGCGAATGGGTGCTGCCGTCCGAGGTGATCCTCGAGGCGAGCGGCGATATCCGTTCGGCCAAGCGCGTCGGCTCGGGCGAGGACCTGGTCATCGGCTCGATCGAGAAGATGAGCAAGTCCAAGAAGAATGTCATCGACCCCGACGAGATCGTGGCGACCTATGGCGCCGATACCGCCCGCTGGTTCATGCTTTCCGACTCCCCGCCCGAGCGCGACGTGCAGTGGACCGAGGCCGGCATCGAAGGCGCCAGCCGCTTCCAGCAGCGCGTCTGGAAGCTGGTGGCCGATACGGTCGCTATTCTCGAACACTCCAAGGACGCTGTTGCGCAGGGCGATGACGGTGTGCTGGCGCTGCGCAAGGCCACGCACCGCGCCGTCAAGGAGATCGGCGAGGCCATCGAGGGCCTGCGCTTCAACCGCGCCGTCGCCCAGATCTACGAGTTGACCAATGCCCTGGCCAAGTTCGTGCAATCCTATGGCGACAAGCCCACGGCCGGCCAGGTGGCCGCGCTTTCCGAGGGCGTCGAGCGGCTGGTGCAAATGATCGCCCCCATGATGCCGCACCTTTCCGAAACCTGCTGGGCCGAACTGGGCAAGCACGGCCTTGTCGCCGACGCGCCCTGGCCGGCGGTCGAGCCGGCGCTGCTGGTCGACGACGAGGTAGTGATCGCCATCCAGGTCAACGGCAAGCGCCGCGCCGAGCTGACGATCGCCAAGGGGGCTTCCCGTGAAACAGTGGAAGCGGCCGTCTTGTCTCTCGAGCCGATTGCCCGCATGCTGGAGGGCAATGCGCCCAAAAAGCTCATCATCGTGCCCGATCGGATCGTCAATGTGGTCATCTAAGCGCGCTGCCCGCAACGCATTGGTTTCATTGGCGCTTTTGGCGCCGGTGCTCGCGGTTGCGGGCTGCACGACCCTGACCCCGGTCTATTCGGATGCGGCCATGGCGGAGGCGAAATACGCCTTCAACTTCGCCCAGCCCAGATCCCGGCTCGACCAGATCGCCTATCAGGAACTGGCCCTGCGCTTCCAGGCCGGCAAGCCCGATTCGCCTCTGCTGACGGTTTCGGTTTCGAGCGGTGGGCGCACGCTGACGCGCTCGGCCACCGTCAATCCCGTGACCAACAGGGAGGCCATTGCCTATGGCACGGTGGTCATCACCGACGGTTTCGGCAAGCGGCTGTTCGCCGCGTCGCGCAATGCCAGTGCCAGCTACCAGACCAATGGCCAGGTCGTCGCCGACACGGAAGCCTATCGCTCGGCCAGCGAACAGGCGGCGCGCGCCGTGACCGAAAGCCTGCGCCTGGCGATCCTGGCCGGTTATCCCGGCCCCATCGGCCTGCCCGCCGCCCAATGACCGCCCTCAAGGCGCATGAAGTCGCCCGTTTTCTGACGCGTCCCGACCTGAGCGAGGGCATTTTCCTCGCTTACGGGCCCGACACGGGCCTCGTGCGCGAGACCGCCCAGACCCTCGTACGCCAGCTGTCCGGCGAAAAGGGTCAGGGCACGGAAGTCGTCACCTTCGAAGGCGCCGAACTCGACGCCGATCCCTCGCGCCTGGCTGTCGAGGCGCGCACCCCGTCGCTTTTCGGCGACAAGCGCATCATCCGCGTGCGTGGCGCCACCAAGTCGCTGGTGATGACGCTGACCGAGATCCGCGACGATCCCCAGGGCGCCGTGATCATCCTCGAAGCGGGCAACCTCACGCCCAAGGACGCACTGCGGGCCCTGGTCGACGCGGCCAGGTTCGGCCGGTCGCTCCCCTGCTACGCCGATAGCGATGAAACCATCGCGGCGCTCATTCGCGACACTTTTTCCAAGAATGGCATCCGCGCCGATGGCGACGTGGTAACGACGCTACGCGAAACCCTGGGCAATGACCGCGAGATCACCCGCCGCGAGCTCGAAAAGCTCGTGCTCTATGCCGCGCAAAGCAAGGTCTTGACGGTCGAGGACGTGGTGACGCTCTGCGCCGACAATGCGGCGCTGGTCATCGACCAGATCGCCGACGCCGCCGGGACCGGGCACGCCCACAAACTCGACGACGCCATCAACCGCGCCATCGGCAATGCCGTAGACCCGCAGCGCCTGCTGGCAACCTCGCTGATCCACTTCAACATGCTGCGACGCCTGCGCGCCGAGGTCGATGCCGGCCGCTCGGCCCGCGACGTCCTCGACAATGCGCGGCCACGGCCGCATTTTTCCCGCCGCAACGCCCTTGAGCAGCAATTGCGCCTCTGGACCGACCCGGCCCTCGCCAATGCCTGCGAGCGCCTGCAGACCGCGACCGGAGAGAGCCGGCGCAAGCCGGCGCTGGCCGAAACGCTGTTCCGCCGCACCATGCTGGCACTCTGCATGGCCGCCGCCGAGCGCTAAAGGTCGTTCGACCTTTCGCCCGGCGGGTGCTGCCCACCAACTAGCCCCACCACCGGGCTTCCCAGGAGTTGATCCGGAGCCCATCGCACCCTTCGATGGGCGTGGAGTGAGTCCGTGGCCCCGGCTGGGGGGCCTTCGACGCACGAGCGGAGTTAGAAAGACCCGTCCCAAAAAAGCAAACGCGGGCTCGAAAGCCCGCGTTTCACGTGAAACCTGCGGCTAAGCCGCTGAAATCAGAACGATTCTCGCGAGGAGAGCCGTGAGCAGATGGCGTCGAGCTGCTCGACCGTGCGATAGCGGATCTCGAGCTTGCCGCCGGTCGGCGAGTGATTGATGGTCACCGCCAGGCCCAGGAAATCGGACAGCTGCTTCTCGATGGCGCGGGTATCGGCGTCCTTCTCGACCGGCGGAGAGGCCGGGCGCTTGCGCGGCTGAACGGCTTCGCGCTGGCTGAGCGCTTCCGCTTCGCGCACCGACAGGCCTCCGCCCACGATCTGGCGCGCCAGGGCCGCCGGATCCTCGGCCGTGATGAGCGTGCGGGCGTGACCGGCGGTCAGCTCGCCGCGGGCGAGCATATCGCGGACATCGTCCGGCAGGCGCAGCAGCCGCAGCGTATTGGCGACGTGCGAGCGGCTCTTGCCGATCACCTGCGCCAGGTCCTGCTGGGTATAGCCGAACTGATCCATCAGCTGCCCATAGCCCATGGCTTCTTCGAGCGGGCTCAGATCGGCGCGCTGCACGTTCTCGATAATGGCGAGTTCGAGCGCTTCCTTGTCATCGACATCGCGGATGATGACCGGGACATCGTGCAAACCCGCCTTCTGCGAAGCACGCCAGCGGCGCTCGCCGGCGATGATCTCAAAAATGTTCGGATCGTTGGTCGGACGCACCAGCAGCGGCTGCATCACGCCCTTCTCGCGGATCGAATTCGTCAGGTCTTCGAGCTGGTCCGGATCGAAATCGCGGCGCGGATTGGCGCGGTTGGCGACGAGGAATTCCACCGGCAGGCGCTTGCTGCCGCTGGAGGACTCAGCGACCCGGGCACCTTCCATGGTCGCCATGTCGCCGATAAGGGCGGCAAGGCCGCGGCCGAGACGGGAGGGTTTGTCGTTCATGGTCCCAAAAGACTCCTGTCGTTAGGCGGCCGCGAGACGCCGTTCCCGGCGGATCACTTCGGTGGCGAGGCGCAGATAGGCCTGGCTGCCGGCGCATTTGAGATCGTAAAGAAGCGCCGGCTTGCCGTAGGACGGCGCCTCCGACAGCCGCACATTGCGCGGAATGACCGTATCGTAGACGAGTTCGCCCATTTCCTGGCGGACGTCGGCCAGCACCTGCTCAGAGAGATTGTTGCGGCGGTCGAACATGGTCATGACCACGCCCTGGATCGAAAGGCGCGGATTGAGGGTGGAGCGGATCTGCTCGATGGTCTGCAGCAGCTGGCTCAGGCCCTCGAGGGCGAAGAACTCGCACTGCAGCGGCACCAGCACCGCATCGGCCGCCACCAGCGCATTAATGGTGAGCAGGTTGAGCGACGGCGGGCAATCGATCAGCACGTAACTCACCGGCTTGCCGTCGATGGTCAGCTCGTTGATGGCCTTGAAGGCGTCCCGCAGCCGGAAGGCGCGGTCGGCATTGGCGGCAATGGTCAATTCGACGCCGAGCAGGTCGAGGGTCGAGGGCACAATGGCGACGTTGGGAACGCTGGTCATCACCGAGGCCTCGGCGATCCGCGCTTCGCCAACGAGCAGGTCGTAGCTCGAAATCTCGCGATTGGCGCGATCGATGCCCAGGCCCGTCGAAGCGTTGCCCTGCGGATCAAGATCGATGATCAGCACGCGCTCACCGACGGCGGCCAGCGCGGTAGCCAGGTTGATTGCGGTGGTGGTTTTGCCGACGCCACCCTTTTGGTTGGCGAGTGTCAAAATGCGGGGAGCCAAGGCGCCCTCCAGGATAATTGCCGCTAACTATCTGTCTTTTCGGCTCAAATTGCTGAGCTCAAGCAAGACACCGTTCGGATCGGTATCGCTCCTGGTTACTAACACGTTAAAGGCGAACCGGGTACTGGCTTGTTCGATCTCTTCAACATGTTCCCTGCCCTTGTGCAGGATGGCGCGCGTATTCGGGCCAAAGAAGGGCAACATCATACCGCACAGGGTCTCGAGATTGGCCAGGGCGCGGGACGTGATGACGTCGGGGACGAATGTTTCACGTGGATCAATTTGCTCGATCCGGCGCGAATCGACCTTGGCATCCAGCCCAAGCTCGCGCGCTACGGTCCTGAGAAAGCTCACTTTTCTCTGTGTCGGCTCGACCAGAAGATAGTGCGCCCTCCCCTTGAGCGCGGTTGCCAGCGGTATCGCCGGAAAGCCGCCACCACTGCCCAAATCGATAAAATTTGAATCCTTTTCGGTGATTCTCGAGAGCGTTTGCAGGCTGTCCGCCATGTGGCGGGTCCAAAGCTCGGTCAATGTTTCACGTGAAACAAGATTCTGTATCCTCTGCCATTTCCTCAGGAGATCAGCATAGGATTCCAGATCGCGAGCAACGGATTCTACATCACGCGTCAGCGAGCTGGCGTAAGGCGCGACCGCTGCTAGAGCCTCGGAAGACGCCATCAGCTCGCCTTGGCCATGCCGCCGCGCCGAATCACCGACAGCAACAGCGTGATAGCGGCAGGTGTCACCCCATCGATGGACTGCGCCTGCGCAATGGTTGATGGCCGGTGCACCGCGAACTTCTGGCGCAGCTCCATGGAAAGACCGGGGATGGCGGCGTAGTCGACCCAATCGGGAATGGCCCGGCTCTCGTCCCGCTTGACCGCCTCGATGTCGGCACGCTGCCGATCGAGATAGACGGCATACTGCGCGTCGATGGAGAGCTGCTCGAGAATCGGCAACGGCAGCGAGGCAATCTCGGGCCAAGTACGGGCGATATCGCTGATCTCGACATCGGGGTAGGACAACAGGTCGAAGGCCGAGCGGGCCTTGCCATCGGCATTGACCGCAAAGCCGGCCTTGCGGGCTTCTGTCGGCGTAACGGAAAGGGTTTTCAGAAGGTCAAGACCCTTGACGAGCTGATTTTTCTTATCGTGATAAGCACTTGCGCGCTCTTCACCGACGAGACCGATATCTATGCCGAGCTGCGTCAGTCGCTGATCGGCATTGTCCGAACGCAGATGCAGGCGGAACTCGGCGCGCGAGGTGAACATGCGATAAGGCTCGCTGACGCCGCGCGTCACCAGGTCATCGACCATGACCCCGAGATAGCTCTCCGTGCGCGACAGGATGATCTGGTCGCGACCGAGCGCCCCGAGCCCAGCATTGGCGCCGGCCAGGAGACCCTGCGCACCGGCTTCCTCGTAGCCGGTGGTGCCATTGATCTGGCCGGCGAGATAGAGGCCCGGAAGGCGCTTGAGTTCGAGACTGGCCTTGAGTTCGCGCGGATCGACGTGATCGTACTCGATAGCGTAGCCCGGGCGGATGATGACCACATTTTCGAGCCCAGGCATGGAGCGCAGGAACGCCTCCTGCACATCGGCGGGCAGAGACGTTGAAAGGCCATTCGGATAGATCGTCGGATCGTCCAGCCCTTCCGGCTCGAGGAAGATCTGGTGGCTGTCGCGGTCGGCGAAGCGCACGATCTTGTCCTCGATCGAAGGACAATAGCGCGGGCCGCGGCTCTGGATACGTCCAGAATACATGGCCGAGCGATGGATATTGTCGGCGATGATGCGGTGGGTCTCCTCGGTCGTGCGCGTGATGAAGCACGAGACCTGCGGCGTCGTGATCGCGCGCGTCAACGCCGAGAAGGCTTCGGGGGGATCGTCGCCCTGCTGTTCTTCGAGAATGGCGAAGTTGATCGAGCGGCCGTCGAGTCGTGCGGGCGTGCCGGTCTTGAGGCGGCCCAGTTGCAGGCCCAAGGCCTCCAGACGCGTCGATAGCCCCAGCACCGGCTTCTCGCCAAGGCGGCCCGCCGGCGTGGTTTCCTCCCCGCGGTGGATGAGGCCGCGCAGGAAGGTACCGGTGGTCAGAACCGCGGATTTCGTGGAGAAAGATCGTCCGTCAAGAAGCTTGACGCCGGTCACGGCGCCGTCGGTGACAATGAGATCGTCGACTTCGCCTTCGATGACATCGAGATTGGCCTGGGCGGTGATCGCCGCCTGCATAGCCTCGCGATAGAGCCTGCGATCTGCCTGCGCGCGCGGTCCGCGCACGGCGGGGCCCTTGCGGCGATTGAGGACGCGGAACTGGATGCCGGCAAGATCCGCGACACGGCCCATGAGACCATCGAGCGCATCGATCTCGCGCACGAGATGGCCCTTGCCCAACCCGCCGATGGCAGGATTGCAGCTCATTTCGCCGATGGTCGCGAACTTGTGGGTAATGAGAGCGGTGGGAACACCCAGGCGCGCCGACGCGGCCGCAGCCTCGCAGCCCGCATGTCCGCCCCCCACAACGATGACGCCGTAGTCAGTCATGATCTTCTCCGGAAGTCCGGGGGTTTAGGCCATTGTTTCACGTGAATCAATGCCGGCGGCGCCGGGGCGGCACGCCCGCGATTGTTTCACGTGAATCATTTGCCGATGCAGAAGGCGGAAAACAGCCGGTCCAGCACCATTTCAGTGTCTATGCGGCCCAGAAGTCGCTCAAGCGCCACACCGGCTAGCCGCAGGTGCTCAGCCGTGAATTCGGAGACCTCCAACCCGGCGATCGCAGCGTCAACTTCGAACAGGGCAGCCTCCAACCCCTGTCGGTCCCGTTCGCGGCTGACGAGGGCGGGTTCCCCCTGCCCGGCGAGTTCCTGAGCAAAGCTTGTGAGCCTTGCCGTCAGCGCATCGAGGCCATCGCCGGTGCGGGTGGAAATGGCAAGATCTCCGGCCGCGACGCCGAGATCGGACTTCGTCGCTACCCGCCAGATCGGCGCCTCGGTCGCCGGTATCGTCGCCGGTTCGCCGTCCGGGGCTTCCAGCCAGAGCACCAGGTCGGCGATTTCGAGTTCGGCCCTGGCGCGGCGAACGCCTTCAGCCTCGGCCTTGCTGTCGGTTTCGCGCAAGCCGGCCATGTCGACCATGACCACGAGCTGTCCGGAGAGATCGATGGCGACGTCACGGACGTCGCGAGTGGTGCCGGGCTCGTCGGTCACGATGGCCAGTTCGGACTTGGCCAACGCGTTGAGGAGGCTCGACTTGCCGGCATTGGGCGCCCCGGCGAGGGCTACCCGCACGCCTTCGCGCACGATGCGTCCCCGGGTAACGCTTTCGATCGCCGCGGCGAGTTCGCCCCGGAGCGTGGCAAGAGCCATCGCGAAGTCGGCGGGCAGGTCGTCGGTTACATCGCCTTCATCGGAGAAGTCGAGACGGGCCTCGATTTCGGCACGAAGGTCGAGCAGGGTTTCGCGCCAGCCGCCCAGCTTGGTCGAAAGTCCGCCGGCGGCGCGGGCCACGGCCTGACGGCGCTGGCTTTCCGTTTCGGCCTCGAGGAGGTCGCCCAAGCCTTCGACCTCCGTGAGATCGAGCTTGCCGTTCTCGAAGGCACGACGGGTGAACTCGCCCGCCTCGGCAAGGCGAACGCCGGGTTCGTCGGTCAAGGCGCGCAAGATTGCGCGGACGACGGCGGGGGAGCCGTGCACCTGGAGTTCGGCGCAGTCTTCGCCGGTGAAGCTATTGGGAGCGGGGAAGAAGACCAGAAGACCGGAATCAAGGACTTCGTCCTTGAACCTGAACCTGGTGAGGTGGAGGGTGCGCGGCTTTGGCAGGACACCGCGCAGCTCCCGGATAATGCCGGGCGTTGCGGGACCCGAAAGGCGGATCACCGCAACGCCGGATGGCAGGCTGCCCGTCGAGAGGGCGACAATGGTATCGCCTTCACGCATGGGCGAGAGAACCTTTTAGGTGTTCATCGACTCGAAGAATTCGCCGTTGGTCTTGGTCTGGCGGACCTTGTCCATCAGGAATTCCATGGCGTCGATCGTGCCCATGGGCGAGAGGATGCGACGGAGCACATACATCTTCTTCAAGATATCGGGCTCGACCAGCAGCTCTTCCTTGCGGGTACCCGACTTGGTGATGTCGAGCGCCGGGAAGATGCGCTTGTCGGCGACCTTGCGGTCGAGGATGATTTCCGAGTTACCGGTGCCCTTGAACTCTTCGAAGATGACTTCGTCCATGCGGCTGCCGGTATCGATGAGGGCCGTCGAGATGATGGTGAGCGAGCCGCCATCCTCGATATTGCGCGCCGCGCCGAAGAAGCGCTTGGGGCGCTGCAGGGCGTTGGCATCCACACCACCGGTCAGCACCTTGCCCGAGCTTGGCACCACGGTGTTGTAGGCGCGGCCGAGGCGAGTGATCGAATCGAGCAGGATCACCACGTCGCGCTTGTGTTCGACCAGGCGCTTGGCCTTCTCGATCACCATCTCGGCGACCTGGACGTGGCGGCTGGCCGGCTCGTCGAAGGTCGAGGAAATCACCTCGCCCTTCACCGACCGCTGCATGTCCGTCACTTCTTCGGGACGCTCGTCGATGAGGAGCACGATGAGATAGCACTCGGGGTGATTGGTCGCGATCGACTGTGCGATATTCTGCAACAGTACGGTCTTACCAGTACGCGGCGGCGCAACGATGAGGGCGCGCTGCCCCTTGCCGAGCGGAGCAACCAGGTCGAGCACGCGGGCCGAACGATCCTTGATGGTGGGATCGGGCAGTTCCATGCGCAGCCGCTCGTCGGGATAGAGCGGGGTCAGGTTGTCGAAGTTGATCTTGTGACGGACCTTTTCGGGGTCCTCGAAATTGATGGTGTTGACCTTGAGCAGCGCGAAATAGCGCTCGCCTTCCTTGGGGGACCGGATCTGGCCCTCGACCGTGTCGCCGGTACGCAGCGAGAAGCGCCGGATCTGGGAGGGGCTTACATAGATGTCGTCGGGACCGGGAAGGTAGTTGGCATCGGGGGAACGAAGGAAACCGAAACCGTCCGGAAGGACTTCGACCACGCCCTCGCCCGTGATGTCGACTTCCTTGGCCGCCAGTTCCTTGAGGATGGCGAACATCAGTTCCTGCTTGCGCATGGTCGAGGCGTTTTCGACCTCGTGCTCCTCGGCGAATGCAAGCAATTCTGCCGGGGATTTGGCCTTAAGCTCGCTGAGCTTGAGATTCTGCATACGGGATGACCCTATGGGACAGTCGGTGGGAATTTCGAAAGGAGGGGGAACACCGCGGCGGCGGCCAGGCTCGGGCCGGACTCAGTGGGTGGGTGGGCTTTAGTTAGCGAAAAGCCTTGTCAGATTCAAGGCTTTTGCGCGCGCCGCCGGGATTCACGTGAAACAGGACGCGGAAAAGCCCTTCGCTCAGAAGGGCTTCACGATGACCATGATGACGATAACGATCATGAGGAGTGTCGGTACCTCGTTGATCATGCGGAAGAATTTCTGCGGCTTGACGTTCCGGTCTTCCTTGAAGGCCCTGAGGAACCCGCCCATCCAGCCGTGGTAGCCGGAAAGCGCGATCACGAACACCGCCTTGACCCAGGGCCAGCCCGAAGACCAGTCCACCATGCCGTTGAAGACCATGATGAGCCCGAAGATCCAGCTGGCGATCATGGCCGGGGTCATGATGCCGCGATAGAGCCGGCGTTCCATGACCTTGAAGGTCTCGGACTGCACCGAACCCTTTTCGGCCACCGAATGGTAGACGAAGAGCCTGGGCAGGTAGAGCGAACCGGCCATCCAGGCGATGACCGAGATCACGTGCAGCGCCTTGACCCATTCCATGGCTTAGCGACCTTTCACGATATCGATGAGGCGGGCGACATGCTCGATCGGCGTTTCCGGCACGATGCCATGGCCCAGGTTGAAGATATGGGGACGACCCGCAAAGCCGGCGATGATCTCGCGGGCGCGGGTTTCCATCTGCTCGCCACCGGCAACGAGCCGGAGCGGATCGAGATTACCCTGGACGCCGAGCGTCTTGGGCAATGCCTTGTCGGCAAAGGCGGTGGGCATGGAATAGTCGAGCCCCAGCGCGTTGACCCCGGTCGCCTCCGCATAGGCGGCGATCATGCCGGCCGCCCCGCGCGGAAACCCGATGATGGGCGCATCGGGAACCTGGGCGCGCACACCCGCCACGATCCGCGCATTGGGTTCGATGACCTGCGCGCGAAACGCGGTTTCGTCCAGATTGAGCGCCCAGCTCTCAAAGAGCTGTACCACGTCGGCGCCGGCGCGGAACTGCGCCACCAGATAGGCGATCGAGGCTTGGACCAGCACATCCATCAGCGCCGCGAAGGCCTGCGGATGGCGCAGGGCGAAAAGCCGGGCGGGCGCCTGGTCGGTCGTGCCGCGGCCCCCGATCATGTAGGTCGCCACGGTCCAGGGAGACCCGCAGAACCCGATAAGGGTCTTTTCGGGCGCCAGCGCTGCCTTGACGCGCGAAACCGTCTCCAGCACCGGCGCCAGGGCCCCGACCACGCCTTCCGGCCTCAAGGCACTGATCCCTTCAACGCCCAGGGGATCGAGCCGCGGACCCTCGCCCGTCTCGAAGCCCACTTTCTGGCCAAGCGCATCGGGAATGACCAGGATGTCCGAAAACAGGATCGCTGCATCCAGATCGAAGCGGCGCAGCGGCTGGAGCGTTACTTCCGTCGCCAGTTCCGGATTGTAGCAAAGGTCGAGGAACGTTGCGGCCTTGGCCCGCGTTTCCCGATACTCGGGAAGATAGCGGCCGGCCTGGCGCATGATCCAGACGGGTGGACGGTCCTGGCGCTCGCCGAGCACTGTCTTCAGGAGCGGCTTGCCATGGGGCGCTGAACTCACCGGGGGGCACCCCTTCCCTTCAAAGAAGAGAATCTTCTCTTTTGTATCTTTATTATCATGGCGGTGTTTAACCCCAATTCATGGCCGTCCACAACCGCAAGTCCGGTGACGAAAGCGCGCAGGAAAACTCGTAAACGAAGTGTTAACAGCGTCCTGGGACAAGGTGCAAAGTCCGCGCGAACCGGGCGGGTTAACGAAGTGTTAACGGGCCTTTTGATCCAAACGGCCGAATCCGGGCCTGGGGAAAACCGGTGAATCCAGCCCGCCTCGCCCCGATCGCTTTTCCACACTGTTACCGGTCTTGAGCCCGCGGGCGCCCCACTTGCGTCATCTGGGGACGGATTTGGGGGCAAAGTGGACAAAAACCGGCCTTGGCCGAAATGATGAGTCATTTTCACTGCTTGGCGCTTGTGGCAGTGGGAACAGTGTGGAAAACCTCTTTCCATGCTGATCCTCGCCTCCCAGTCTCCGGCCCGGAAAGCCTTGCTTTCCGGCGCTCGCGTCGCCTACGACGCCCGACCCGCCCATATCGATGAACGCCGCATAGAAGCCGAGGCGGTGGCCCGCGGCGCGGATGCCCGCGACATCGCCCTCCTCCTGGCGCGGGCGAAAGCCCTGGCGGTGGCCGCGCTCTCGCCAACCGCCATCGTCATCGGCGCCGACCAGACCCTGGCCCTGGGCGATGAACTGTTGCACAAGCCCGAGACCATGGAGGAGGCCGCCCGGCAATTGTCCTACCTCAAGGGCAAGACCCATCGTCTCCATGCCGGGGTGGTGCTGGTGCAGGGCGACAAGGTCCTCTGGGAACATGTCGAGACCGCCGAGCTTACCATGCGCGAATTCTCGGACGCCGAACGCGACGAGATCCTGGCGCTCGAGGGCGAGGATGCCCTCTCCTCGGTCGGCGGCTATCGCCTCGAAGGCGCCTCGGTGCGGCTCTTCGAAACCATAACCGGGGACTATTTCACCATTCTGGGCCTGCCGCTCCTGCCCCTGCTCTCGGCGTTGCGCGAGTTCGCGCCGCAATATCTCAAGGGGGCCGAGCTGTGAGCGCTCCGGTCAAGGCGTTCGTGATCGGCCACCCGATCGCCCATTCGCGCTCGCCCCTCATCCATGGCACCTGGCTCGAGACCTACGGCATCGCCGGGAGCTACGAGGCCATCGACGTGGCGCCCGGGGCGCTGCCCGATTTCATCGTCGCCTTGCGCGCCGGGGCGTTCGCCGGCGGCAATGTCACCATTCCCCACAAGGAAACGGTGTTCGCGCTCTGCGACGAGGTCGATCCGCTGGCCCGCCGCATCGGGGCGGTCAACACGCTGGTGTCCCGCCAGGGCAAGGTCCGGGGCACCAATACCGACTATCTCGGGTTTCTCGGCAATCTCGACCAGGAGGCACCCGGCTGGGACGGAGCGCGCGAACTGGCCATCGTGCTCGGGGCCGGCGGGGCGGCGCGCGCCATCCTGGTGGCGCTGGCCGAACGCGGCTTTTCGCGCATCGCCATCCTCAACCGCACGGCGGACAAGGCGCGGGCGCTGGCGGACGAAATGGGCCCGCAGTTTTCGGGCCACGCCCTCTCCGGGTTCGCCGACCTGGCGCCCCGGGCGAGTCTTCTCGTCAACACTTCCTCCATCGGCATGCATGGCAGCCGGTTCGAGGACCTGCCCCTCGACGCCCTGCCTGACACGGCGCTGGTGACCGATATCGTTTATACCCCGCTCCAAACCCCGCTGCTGGCCGAGGCGCGCGCAAGGAAATTGCGCACCGTCGACGGGCTTGGCATGCTGTTGCACCAGGCTGTCCCCGGATTCGAGGCCTGGTTCGGAACGCGCCCCGAGGTCACCGCCCAATTGCGGGAGAGGATCGAAGCGACGCTGGAGCATTGACGTGCTGCGCCTGGGACTGACCGGCTCGATCGCCACGGGAAAATCGACGACCCTGAGGGCCTTCGCGGACCTCGGCGTGCCGGTGTTTTCCTCCGACGAAGCGGTTCACGAGCTCTATCGCGGCGAAGCGGTGCCCCCGGTCGAGCGCCTGTTTCCCGGCGTCGCCCGCGATGGCATCATCGACCGGACGGAATTGAGTCGCCGCCTCCTCGCCGAACCCGCGCGCCTGGCGGAGCTCGAAGCGGTCGTTCACCCGCTTGTGCGCGCCAGGATGAGCCAGTTCCTTGATCTGGCGGAGCGAAACGGTGCAAAGCTGGCGGTGGTCGATATTCCGCTGCTCTACGAGACCGGGTTCGACTATGGCCTCGACAAGGTCGCGGTCACCTGGTGCGATCCGGCCATCCAGCGCGAACGGGCGCTGCGGCGGCCGGCAATGACCGTGGATAAGCTCGATGCCATCCTTGCCCGGCAGATGCCCCAGGACGAAAAGAAGAAGCGCGCCGACTACCTCTTCGACACCGGTCGCCCGGTCGAGGCGGTACGGGCGGAAGTCAGAACTCTGGTTGAAAAGCTGAACGCGGGTCAATGAAGCGCGAGATCGTCCTCGATACCGAAACCACGGGCCTCGATCCCCTCAACGGCGACCGGATCGTCGAAATCGGCTGTGTCGAGCTCATCAACCACCTGCCGACCGGCAAGCACCTGCACCTCTACATCAACCCGCAGCGCTCGATGCCAGAAGAGGCTTTTCGCGTGCACGGCCTCTCCGAGGAGTTCCTCTCGGACAAGCCGCTATTCGCCCAGGTGGCGCAGGAATTCTCCGATTTCATCGGCGATGCGACCCTGGTCATCCACAACGCCGCCTTCGATATCGGCTTCCTCAATGCCGAGCTGCAGCGCGCCGGCCGGGCGGCGCTGACCAATCAGGTCATCGACACGGTGATGGTGGCGCGCAACGTCTTCCCGGGCGCGCGCGTGAGCCTGGATGCCCTCTGCAAGACCTTCGGCATCGACAATTCCAAGCGCGTGCTGCACGGGGCGTTGCTCGACAGCGAGATCCTGGCCGAGGTCTATCTCGAACTCATCGGTGGTCGCCAGGTCGGGTTCGAGCTGGTGGCCGAAAGCCGCGTCGAGATTTCGGCCACCAGCGCCGGCCCGGTGGCCGCCGCCCAGCGCCCGACGCCCCTGCCCTCGCGCATCAGCGAGGCCGAGCGTCTGGCCCACGAGGCTTTCATCGCCGCCATGGGCCCCGATTCGCTCTGGGCGAAATATGCCGAAAAGGACAGCCCGGAAGCGGCCGTGGCGTGAGGACGGGTCAGAACCGTCGCGCGTGATTTCGCCACCCTTGTGCCCTCCCCGCGAACGGGGGAGGGACTGAGGGAGGTGGGCCCCAGGCGCGGGCAAGGCTTTGCCCCTAGAGCACGAACTTGGAGAGGTCGGTGTCCTGGGCGAGGGAGCCGATCTTGCCGGCCACATAGGCCTTGTCGATCGTGATGGTCTCCCCGTCCTTGTCGGGCGCGTCGAACGAGATTTCCTCGACCAGACGTTCCATCACCGTCTGCAGGCGCCGCGCCCCGATATTCTCGACCGTGGCGTTGACGTGGACGGCGGCCTCCGCGATGGCGTCGATCGCATCGGCCGTGAAGTCGAGCTTGACCCCTTCGGTGCCGAGCAGGGCCACATACTGCTTGATGAGGCTGGCTTCGGTATCGCTCAGGATGCGCACGAAATCGTCATGGGTCAGCGCCTTGAGCTCCACCCGGATCGGCAGGCGGCCCTGGAGTTCGGGCAGGAGGTCCGAGGGCTTGGCCACATGGAAGGCGCCCGAGGCGATGAAGAGGATATGGTCGGTCTGCACCGGGCCATACTTGGTCGAAACGGTCGTCCCTTCGATAAGCGGCAGCAGGTCCCGCTGCACGCCTTCGCGCGAGACGTCCGCGCCGCCGCGCGCGCCCGAGGAGGCGATCTTGTCGATCTCGTCGATGAAGACGATGCCGTGGTTCTCGACCAGGTCGATGGCTTCGGTCTTGAGCTGGTCCTGGTCGAGAAGCTTGTCGGCTTCCTCGGCCATGAGCACGTCATAGCTCTCCTTGACCTTGAGCTTGCGCTTGACCGAGCGCTGCCCGAGCTTACCGAGCATGTCCGAAAGGTTGATCATGCCGACATTGCCGTTCGGCATGCCGGGGATCTCGAACATGCCCCCGCCCTGGGGCGCGGCCACCTCGATCTCGATTTCCTTGTCGTCCAGCTCGTTGTCGCGCAGCTTCTTGCGGAAGCTCTCGCGGGTCGAGTGCGAGGCGGACGAGCCCACCAGCGCATCGAGCACGCGCTCCTCCGCATTCTGGTGCGCCTGGGCCTGCACTTCCCCGCGCCGCTTGTCGCGCAGCAGCGTGATGCCGGCCTCGACCAGGTCGCGCACGATCTGCTCGACGTCGCGGCCGACATAGCCGACCTCGGTGAACTTGGTGGCTTCCACCTTGACGAACGGCGCCTGGGCGAGTCGGGCGAGGCGGCGCGAGATCTCGGTCTTGCCGACGCCGGTCGGCCCGATCATCAGGATGTTCTTGGGCGTCACCTCGCGCCGCAGCTCGGGGGAGAGCTGCTGGCGGCGCCAGCGGTTGCGCAGGGCAACGGCCACGGCGCGCTTGGCGTCGGCCTGGCCCACGATATTGCGGTCGAGCTCGGAAACGATCTCGCGCGGGGAAAAATTGGTTGCACTCATTGTACTTCTCCAGGTGCCTTATCAAGGAAGCGCACCATCAGGTGTTCGTCGACATAGCGACCGTTCACGTTGAGGGACCGGGGTTCGGTGCCATAGATTTCGAACCCTGCCCTTTCATAGAGCCGGATGGCCGGCCGGTTGTGGGCGCCTACGCCCAGATGCACTTGCAGCACCTCGCCGCGGGCCTCGTCGAGCGCCGCTTCGAGCAGGCCCATGGCACAACCCGTGCCCCTCAGGGCCGGTTGCACATAGACCTGGTAGATCCAGCCGCGATGCCGCTCGCGCTCGCCATCGGCACGGGCATAGGCAAGGATGCCGCCCAGCCCGGCTTCGGCGAAGGCGCCGTAAAAGCTCATCCGGCCCAGGAGCGCGGCAAGTTCGCCGTCGCTCCTCTGGGCAAAGCTTTCGGGCGAGGAGGCATAGGCCTCCGGGTGCCTGCTCAGGGCCTCGAAGCGGATCTTGCGGTAGGCCGCGACATCCGCGTCCCCGAGCCGGCGGATCGCATAGCTCACTGCTCGATGCTTTCGAGCGTGACGTTCTCGTTGGTATAGACGCACACTTCGGCGGCGATCTTCATCGCCTTGCGGGCGATGGTCTCGGCATCGAGCTCGCTGTTCTCGAGGAGGGCGAGCGCGGCCGAATAGGCGTAATTGCCGCCCGAGCCGATGGCGACGACGCCGTGGTCGGGGGTGAGCACGTCGCCCGTGCCGGTCAGCACCAGCGTGTCATTGGCATCGGCCACGATCATCATGGCTTCCAGGCGCCGCAGGTAGCGGTCGGTGCGCCAGTCCTTGGCCAGTTCCACGGCGGCGCGCATCAACTGGTTGGGATATTGCTCGAGCTTGGCCTCGAGGCGTTCGAAAAGCGTGAAGGCATCGGCCGTGGCCCCGGCGAAGCCGCCGATGACCTTGCCGCCGGCCAGGCGCCGGACCTTCTTTGCAGTATGCTTCATGACGGTGGCACCCGCCGTCACCTGCCCGTCGCCCGCCACCACCACCCTGCCGTCCTTGCGGACCGCAACGATCGTCGTGCCGTGCCAGCCGGGGAAATCGTCGTTATTACTCATCTACAACTCCAAAAGGATTTGACCAAAATATTGGGTGCATGAACGGAAATGCAACGGCAGGGCGGCCATGCCCTTTTCGACGGGTCGGCAAGCTGTTAGAGAACGCCGAACCCATCCAGAGCGATCCCCCAGCAAGAGCGGTCCGATGCGCAAGGCAGAACTCACCCGCAAGACCAACGAGACGGACATCCAGGTGTCGGTCAATCTCGATGGTACGGGCCGCCATGCCATCAATACCGGCATTGGGTTCCTCGACCATATGCTCGACCAGCTCTCGCGCCATAGCCTGATCGATATCGATGTCACCGCCAAGGGCGACCTGCATATCGACATGCACCACACCGCCGAGGACGTGGGCATCGCGCTCGGCCAGGCCATCGCCAGGGCTCTGGGCGACAAGAAGGGCATCCGCCGCTACGCCAGTTGCGATTTGCCCATGGACGGCACGCTCACCCGCGTGGCGCTGGACGTTTCCGGCCGCCCGTTCCTGGTCTGGAAAGTGGAATTCACCCGCGACAAGGTGGGCGAGATGGATACCGAGCTCTTCCGGGAATGGTTCCAGGCCTTCGCCATGAATGCCGGCATCACGCTCCATGTCGAGACGTTCTACGCCGACAACAACCATCATATCGCCGAAAGCGCCTACAAGGCTCTCGCCCGGGCGCTGCGCGATGCGGTCGAGATCGACCCGCGTGCGGCAGATCGCATTCCATCGACCAAGGGAACGCTCTAGGCCTCTCTCCTAGGCATTTACCGGTCGGGCTCATAAATAGGAGCCTAGCATGACCCTCTATTCGCTTTTCACCCGCAACGGGGCCGAAGGCCCGTCCGAGGCGCCCGAAGCCGTGGGCGAACGCTTTTCCTGGTTCGCCTTCCTGCTGCCGCCCGTCTATGCGCTGGTCCACGGCCTCTGGCTCGCCTTCCTGGGGCTGGTCCTCGCCATCCTGGTGCTCGGCTTTGCCGGGCGCTGGCTGGGCGATGACGCCACCTTCTGGCTCTATTGGCTGGCGGCGCTCTGGTTCGGCCTCGAGGCCCCCGCCTTCCGGGCGCGAAAACTCCATCGCAAGGGCTATCACCATGCCGGCGACAGCATCGCCGCTGCCGAAGACATCGCCCGCCTCGACTATCTCAAGAACCGCTAAGCCATGACACAGACCGTCACCATCATCGATTACGGCTCGGGTAACCTCAAGTCGGCCGCCAAGGCATTCGAGCGCGCCGCGCGCGGTACCCAGACCAATATCGTGGTCACCGCCGATGCCGATGCCGTGCGTCGCGCCGACCGCATCGTGCTGCCGGGCGTGGGCGCCTTCGCCGACTGCAAGGCCGGGCTCGAAGCCGTGCCCGGCATGGTCGAGGTGCTCGAGGAGCGCGTCATCCGCGGCGGCGCCCCGTTCCTGGGCATCTGCGTGGGCATGCAGCTCATGGCCGAGGAAGGCCGCGAGAAGGGCGTCCACAAGGGGCTGGGCTGGATCGAGGGCGCCATCGTCAAGCTTGAGCCTTCCGATCCGGGCCTCAAGGTCCCGCACATGGGCTGGAACACGCTCTCCTTCCGGCAGACGCACCCGCTGCTTGCCGGCATCGAGGATGGCGAGAACGGGCTGCACGCCTATTTCGTCCACTCCTACCACCTGGCCGCCACCAACCCGGCGTCCCTCATCGCCACTGCCGACTACGGCCAGGCGGTGACGGCGATCGTCGGGCGCGACAACATGTTCGGCACCCAGTTCCACCCCGAAAAGAGCCAGAGGCTCGGCCTTACGCTCATCGGCAACTTCCTGGGATGGAGCCCGAAATGATCCTGTTTCCCGCAATCGACCTCAAGGACGGCCAGTGCGTGCGCCTCAAGCTCGGCGACATGGCGCAGGCCACGGTCTTTAACGATTCGCCGGCCGCCCAGGCCAAGAGCTTCGAGGACCAGGGGTTCCAGTATCTCCACGTCGTCGACCTGAACGGCGCCTTTGCCGGCGAGAGCGTCAACGGCGCGGCGGTGGAAGCCATCCTCGGGACGGTGAAATTTCCCGTCCAGCTCGGCGGCGGCATCCGCACCATCGCCCATGTCGAGAGCTGGCTGGCCAAGGGCCTCGCCCGCGTCATCCTCGGCACCGTGGCGGTGCGCGATCCGGCGCTGGTCAGGGAAGCGGCCCGGAAGTTCCCCGGCCAGGTCGCGGTGGGCATCGATGCCCGCGGCGGCAAGGTGGCGGTGGAAGGCTGGGCCGAGACTTCCGAACTCGACGTCGTCGAACTCGCAAAGCGCTTCGAGGGCGCCGGGGTGGCGGCGATCATCTATACCGATATCGACCGCGACGGCATCCTGACCGGCATCAACTGGGACTCGACCCTCCATCTGGCGCGCGCGGTCTCGATCCCCGTCATCGCCTCGGGCGGGCTCGCCTCCATGGACGATATCCGCCGCATGACCCAGCCCGACGCCCGGGTGCTCGAAGGCGCCATCTCGGGCCGTGCGCTCTATGACGGCCGCATTGATTCACGTGAAGCATTGGCGCTTCTGCGAGGCGAGCGTGTATGAGCGAGGAGCAGCCCAGGCCGAAGAAATTTCCCTGGGCGATCTATTGGCTCATCCTGGCCGCCATCGTGCTCTTGGCGCTCCTGCCGGTCCTTTCGGTACTGTTCGCCGCCTTCGTGGCCAATGCCAATGGCTGCCGGCTCGACGAGGGGAGCGTCCATTCCTGCATGGTCATGGGCTCGGACTGGGGCGAAACGCTCTACACCTTTGGGGTGATGGGCTGGCTGATGCTCGCCACCCTGCCGCTGGGGCTCTTCGCCTTCGGCGGCTGGCTCGTCGCCCTCATCGCCCATCGCATCGCCTGGCGGCACACCTCGCGCCGGCAAAGTCCCTAGACCTTTCAACCAAGGAGTCTGCTCCATGACTCTCAAGACCCGCCTCATCCCCTGCCTCGACGTCAAGGACGGCCGCGTGGTCAAGGGCGTGCAGTTCGTCGACCTGATCGATGCCGGCGACCCGGTGGAAGCGGCCATCGCCTATGACGCCGCCGGCGCGGACGAACTGACCTTCCTCGACATCACCGCCTCGGCCGATGGCCGCGAGACGATTTTCGACGTGGTGGCGCGCACCGCCGAGCACTGCTTCATGCCGGTGACCGTCGGCGGCGGCGTGCGCAGCATCGAGGACATTCGCAAGCTCCTGCTCTCGGGCGCCGACAAGGTCTCGATCAATACCGCGGCGGTGAAGGATCCCGATTTCATCGCCCGCGCCGCCGACAAGTTCGGCGACCAGTGTATCGTGGTTTCGGTCGATGCCCGCCGGCGCCTGACCCAGGCTCCGGGGCAGGACAATTCCAACGAGTGGGAAATCTTCACCCATGGCGGACGCAACCCGACCGGGCTCGACGCCATCGAATTCGCCGCCCGCATGGTCGAGCTCGGCGCGGGTGAGTTGCTTGTGACCTCCATGGATCGCGACGGCACCAAGTCCGGCTTCGATCTCGAGCTGACCCGCGCCATCGCCGATGCCGTGCACGTGCCGGTGGTGGCCTCGGGCGGCGTGGGCACGCTCGATCACCTCGTGGACGGGGTCAAGATCGGGCATGCCAATGCCGTCCTCGCCGCCTCGATCTTTCACTTCGGCACCTTCACCATCCCCGAAGCCAAGGCGCACCTGGCGCGCAACGGCATCGCGGTGCGGGCCGACCGCGTCTCGGGAGAAGGCAAGTGACGCTCGAAGAACTCGACCAGCGCATCGCCGCCCGCGCCTCGGCCTCGCCCGAGGAAAGCTACACGGCCAAGCTCATCTCGCGCGGCATCCAGAAATGCGCTCAGAAGGTGGGCGAGGAGGGCGTGGAAGCGGCCATCGCCGCCGTGGCCGGGGACCACAAGGGCCTCGTCGGCGAAGCCAGCGACCTGCTCTATCACCTATTGGTCCTATTGCGCGCGGCGGGCGTTTCGCTCGATGAGGTCATGGCCGAACTCGACGGCCGCACCGCCCAATCGGGCCTCGCCGAAAAAGCCTCCCGCCCCAAGGAGTGAAATGACCTTGAGCAAGTCCACAGAGACGGTCGACCTCGCCCCCTATCATCGCTTCACCAAGCGGGAATGGTCCAAGTTCCGCGCCGACGAGCCGATGACGCTCAACGGCGAGGACATCGAGCGGCTGCGCGCCCTCAACGATCCGATCTCGCTGGAGGAGGCCGAGGAGATCTACCTGCCCATCACGCGCCTGCTCTCGCTCTATGTCGAGGCGATCCAGGGCCTGCACCGGGCCTCCAATATGTTCCTGGGCACCACCGATTCCAAGGTGCCGTTCGTGATCGGGGTCGCCGGCTCGGTGGCGGTGGGCAAGTCGACTACCGCCCGCATCCTGCGGGCCCTGCTCCAGCGCTGGAAGACCTCGCCCAAGGTCGACCTCGTCACCACCGACGGCTTCCTCTTCCCCAATTCCGTCCTCGAGGCGCGTGGCCTGATGGACCGCAAGGGCTTCCCGGAGAGCTACGACCGCTCCCGGCTCGTGCGCTTCCTTTCCGAGATCAAGTCGGGCAAGGGCAATGTCAGGGTGCCGGTCTATTCGCACCTGGTCTATGACGTGGTGCCCGGCGACGAGATCGTGGTGGACCGTCCCGACATCCTCATCGTGGAGGGGCTCAACATCCTCCAGCCGGGGGAATTGCCCAGGTCGGGCAGACCCATCCTCTTCGCCTCCGATTTCCTCGACTTCTCGGTCTATATCGATGCGGACGAGGACGACCTCACCGCCTGGTTCCTGCAGCGCTTCCTCAAGCTGCGCGAAACCGCCTTCGCCGACCAGAAGAGCTTCTTCCACAAATTCGCGCTCATGAGCGAGGACGAGGCCAAGGACTTCGGCCAGTGGGTCTGGGAGAACATCAACCGGCCGAACCTGGTGGAAAACATCGTGCCCACGCGCAGCCGCGCCGACCTGGTGCTCAAGAAGGGCCGCAGCCACGCCATCGAGGAAGTGTTCCTGCGCCGGATCTGAGCGGGCGTTTCCCCGCTCTATCCGCCGCCGCATCGACCCGCTAGTCTCCCCGGACCAAATCGGTGTTTTGTGGGGCTCGATCCGGACAGATGAAGACGGCACTTACCCTTTGCGGCTCGACCCGCAACGGTTCCTACAATGAGATTCTGCGCCGCTATGTGAGCGGCAAGCTGCGCGAGGTGGAGGATCTGGAGGTCATCGACCTTGATCTCAAGGACTTTCCGATGCCGATCTTTTCGGAAGACCTCGAGGAGGCCGGGGAAACACCCGAGGCCGCCGGCAGGCTGGCCGAGATGTTCGGCAAGGCCGACATCGTGCTCATCATCTCGCCCGAATACAATTCCGGCACCACCCCGCTGATCACCAACATGGTCGCCTGGCTCTCGCGCCAGAAGCACGGCCAGTGGCGCCACGCCGTCTTCGGGCTGGGCGCGGTGTCCTCCGGCAAATATGGCGGCGTGGTCGGCATCGCGCATCTGCGCGATTCGCTCTCCAAGCTCGGGGCGCTCCTGGTCCCCACGCTCCTGGGCGTCGGCCCCGCCTCCCAGGCCTTCGACGAAAACGGCGTACCCCTCGAGGACGGCATCCGCAGAAAGGTCGAACAGATGGTCAAGGAGTTGACGCACTTTTCCCGGGGCGGCATCTGATGACGCTCACGCTCTATGTCACGCACCCCGAAGTGGTGATCGACCCGGCCGTGCCCACGCCGCGCTGGGGTCTTAACGACCTCGGCCGCTGGCGCGCCGAGGATTTCGCCGCCCGCGGCCTCATCCCCGCCGGCACCCGCTTCTTTTCGAGCACCGAGCGCAAGGCGATGGACCTGGCCCATATCCTGGCCGAGCCGCTGGGCGCCGAAATCTCCTCGGCCGAGGCCTTCGGCGAGAACGACCGCTCCTCGACCGGGTTCCTTGGCGGGGATGCCTTCACCTACGCGGTGGCCGCACTTTTCGGCTATCCCGACAAGAGCTATCGCGGCTGGGAAACGGCGGTGCATGCGCAGGCGCGCATCGTGGCCGCCGTGCGCGAGGCGCTGGCGGGCACGCCCGCCGACGTTCCGGTGGTCTTTTGCGGCCATGGCTGCGTCGGCACGCTCCTCAAGTGCCACCTGGCCGGCCGCCCCATTCGACTCGAGGAAGACCAGCGCTTCATGGGCGCGGCGGGCGGCGGCAACGTCATTTCCATCGACCGCGAGCGCTTCGCGCTGCTTTCGGACTGGAAGTCGATGGAGGATTTCGGGCGCTAGGTCCTGGAGGGCGCGCGCTCGGCGCCCCGCGACGGCGCCCAGGGCTCGAGGCCGAAAAGCCCCATCGCGTCTTCGAGCGCCACGGTGAGGCGGTCGAGCCGCTCGGGCTCGTGGTCGACCTGGCGCAGGCGCACCGGGCCGGCAAGCGGCGCCTTTTCGAGGAGCGCCAGGCCCTCCGCCGTGATTGAAACCAGACGCGCCCGCTTGTCCTTGGCATCGCGCCGCACCGTGCACAGGCCCTTGAGACGCAACTCGTCGATCGACTGGCCCAGGGTCGCCGGATGCATGACCAGGGTCTTGCGCAGCGCCGCCAAGGGCAATTGCGGACGCTCGGCCAGGATGCGCAGCACCGCCAGTTGCAGGCCGGTGAGCCCCAATTGCTTCTTGAGCTCGAGATGGAACTTTTCCATCGCCCGCTCGAGGCGTATCCAGGCGACGATGGCGGAAAGGGCTTGTTGCTGCATGGCGGTCTTATGGCGCCATACTATCCTGTTCGCAAGGGGCTTCTGTGGCCCAGGGACACGACGGTTGCGGCAGGATTCTGATTCGCCGGACTTGTCGCGGCCGGCCGGATGTGCCACTGAGCCGAAAATACCCCACATGGAGAATCCCGATGACCGGAACGTTGATCGTTGCCCTTGACCTCGACACGCGCGCCCAGGCCGAGCAGGTGATCGCCGACATCGGGGAGGCCGTCGACTTCTACAAGATCGGCTACCAGCTCTTCTATGGCGGGGACGGACTGAACCTGGGCAAGGCGCTGATCGCGGCCGGCAAGCGGGTCTTCTTCGACCTCAAGCTCCTCGATATCGACAACACCGTCGAAAAGGGTGCCGCCGCCATTGCCGAGACGGGGGCGCAGATGCTCACCGTCCATGCCTACCCCAAGGCCATCCGCGCCGCCCTCAAGGGCACGCGCGGCTCGAGCCTTTCCATCCTCGGGGTGACCGTGCTGACCTCGATGGACGACCAGGACGTGCACGACGCCGGTTACGCGCGCGACGCGGCGGGCCTCGTCGCCCTGCGCGCCGAGGACGCCAGGGCCGCCGGGATCGGCGGGCTCGTCTGTTCGCCCCGCGAAGCCGGACTGGTGCGCAACATTGTCGGCCCCGGCATGTCGATCGTCACCCCGGGCATTCGCCCCACCTGGGCCGAGCACGGCGACCAGAAGCGCGTCACCGGGCCGCGCGAAGCGCTCGATGCCGGCGCCAGCCACCTCGTCGTCGGCCGCCCGATCACCGCCGCTCCCGACCCGGCCGAGGCCGCGCGACGCGTTCTTGCCGAAATGGCGGGCGGAACGCGCCTGGCCTGATTGGCCAAGCCCCCTCGCGCCTGCTAGAAGCACGGGCCGTATTCGTTTTCGGAGTTCTTAGGGCATGGCCGACATCAAGGTAGCAGTCGCGGGAGCCGGCGGGCGCATGGGCGCCGCCAACATTCGCGCCATCGCATCGACGCCCGGCCTCAAACTCGCCGCCGCCTTCGAGCGCGCCGGTTCGGCCGCGATCGGCAAGGATGCGGGCGTGCTGGCCGGCATCGAGGAGACGCGTGTCCTCGTCACCGACGATATCGAGGCCGCCCTCGCCGCGGCCGACGCCGTCATCGACTTCACGGCCCCCGCCGCTTCGGTGGCGCTGGCCGAGAACACCGCCGCGCGCGGCCTCATCCACATCATCGGCACGACCGGCTGTTCGGCTGCGGACGATGCCGCCATCCGCGCTGCGGGCGGCAAGGGCGGCCGGATCGTCAAGGCCGGCAATTTCTCGCTCGGGCTCAATATCCTCGCCAGCCTCGTCAAGCAGGCTGCGGCCAAGCTCGCCGAATACGACATCGAAATCGTCGAGATGCACCACAACCGCAAGGTCGATGCCCCCTCGGGCACCGCACTCATGCTGGGCGAAGCCGCCGCGGCCGGCCGCGAGATCTCGCTGGCCGACCATTCGGTGCGCGTGCGCGACGGCATCACCGGCCCGCGCGTCGCCGGCACCATCGGCTTCGCGACCCTGCGCGGCGGCACCGTGATCGGCGACCACACGGTCATCCTCGCCGGCCCGTCCGAGCGGCTCGAACTGAGCCATGTCGCCCAGGATCGCAGCCTCTTCGCCAATGGCGCCATGAAGGCCCTGCTCTGGGTCGCCAGCCAGCCCGCCGGCTTTTACACCATGAACGACGTTCTCGGCCTCAACTAAGGAAAGCACTGCCTCATGACCGGTACCCTCATCCTCGTGCGCCACGGCGAAAGCGAGTGGAACCTCAAGAACCTCTTCACCGGCTGGCGCAATCCGGACCTGACGGAAAAGGGCATCGGGGAGGCGCGTGCCGCCGGCCAGGCACTCAAGGCCAAGGGCTTTTCCTTCGACACCACCTTCACCTCTGCCCTCAAGCGCGCCCAGCACACGCTCGACCTCATCCTGGAGGAAATGGGCATCGAGAACGTCACCATCGTCCGCAACCAGGCGCTCAACGAGCGTGACTATGGGGACCTCTCGGGTCTCAACAAGGACGACGCCCGCAAGAAGTGGGGCGAGGAACAGGTGCTGATCTGGCGCCGCTCCTATGACGTACCGCCGCCGGGCGGGGAAAGCCTCAAGGACACCGCCGAGCGCACGCTGCCCTATTACAAGGCCCAGATCGAGCCGCGCGTCGCCGCCGGCGAGACCATCCTCGTGGCCGCCCACGGCAATTCGCTGCGGGCGCTGGTCATGGCCATCGAGGGGCTGACCCCCGAGGAAATCCTCAAGCGCGAGATCGCCACGGGCGAACCCACCGTCTACGAGCTCAAGTCGGACGGCTCGCTCAAAGAGCGCATCAAGCTCTGAAAATCGAAAGGCCCTCCCGATCGGAGGGCCTTTTTTCTAGGCGCGGCTGGAGATGACCCCGGCTTCCCAGCCCAGGATCGCCCGCTTGCGCGGCACACCCCAGTGATAGCCGGTCAGCGCCCCCGTCGAGCCCACGACGCGATGGCAGGGCACGACGAACGAGATGGGATTGGCCCCCACCGCCGCCCCCACCGCCCGCGCCGCCGTGGGCCGGCCGAGATGATTGGCGATGGTGCCATAGGTCGTGGCCTTGCCGCAGGGGATCGAGAGCAGCGTCTCCCACACCTTGACCTCGAAATCGGTGCCGATGAGGACGACGCGCACCGGCTGGTCCGGCGACCAGCGCGCCGGATCGAAGACCTGGCGCACCAGGGGCGCGATGCGCGCATCGTCGCGCACGAACCTGGCCGCCGGCCAGCGATTGGCGAGATCCTCGAAGGCGGAGTCCACGCTCATGTTCTCGTCGGCGAAGCCGAGCCCGGATATGCCGTATTCGGTGGCGGTGACGACCGCCGTGCCGAAGGGCGATGGCGCCGCGCCCCAGTACATGGTGAGCCCCTGCCCGCGCGCCCGGAAGGCCCCGGGCGGCATGGCCTCGTAGGTGACGAAGAGATCGTGGAGGCGCGAGGTCGAGGACAACCCGACCTCGTAGGTGGTGTCGAGGACCGAGCCGTTCTGGGCGAGGAGCGATTTGGCGTGATCGAGCGCCACGGCCTGGGCGAAGGATTTGGGCGAGAGCCCGCACCAGCGCCGGAAAAGCTCGGTGAGCTGGCGTTCGGTCAGCCCGAGCGCCCGCGAGAACCGGGCCAGGTCGATTTCGTCGGGTCCCGTTTCGCTCAGGTAGGCAATCGCGGCGCGAACGGTCTCGTAGTCCGATTGGGGCGAGAGAGTCTGATGCTGTGTCATGATGGCGCCAGTCTAGCGTGGCGCGAGCGCCCGCGGCGACCCGGTTTTGACCGCCCCGCTCAGTGCCGCGCCTTGCGCAGGGCCGTGCCGAAGACGCGTGCGAAACTGGCCTTTTCCGAGGCGGCGAGGAAGGAGCCCAGTTCATGGTCCCCCGCAGTGTCGCGCAGGTAGATGGCGGTGGTCTTCTCGTCGTAGTCCCGATCGACGATGAGGCGGGTGGCGTGAGGATCGAAGGCCGTCACCTGCTGCTTGCCGCCCGCGCTCACCGCGCGCACTTCCAGGCGATGCGGCCAGAGCGTGACTTCCTCGAAACGCTTGGTTTCGCGCGTCGACCAGCGCAGGGCGAACCACATGGCCGCCACGTCCAGCCCCATGAACCCGACGATGGGCCAGGCGCCCAGCGAATAGAAGACGAGGCCGGGAATTGCAGCCATGGCCGCGACCGAACCGATAAGGATGACGCGCCCCCGCCGGCCCAGCGAGCGATGCGGCGTCAGCTTGGCGGCGAATAGCGGGTCGGCTTGCGTTTTGGTGATCATGTTTGCATCACTACGGCGACTCATCAGGTAACGCTCATGCCCCCCAAAAAGATCAAACGACTCCCGGCGGCCGATGTCGAGGCTATTTTTGCCGCGTTCGAACACGCCAACCCGGAGCCCAAGGGAGAGCTCGACTATACCAATTCGTTTACCCTGCTGGTAGCGGTGGTGCTCTCGGCCCAGGCGACCGACGCGGGCGTCAACAAGGCGACCCCGAAACTCTTCGCGCTCGCGCCCACGCCCGAAAAGATGGTCGAGCTGGGCGTGGCGGGTATCGAGGAATGCATCAAGACCATCGGGCTCTACCGCACCAAGGCCAAGAACGTCTTCGCGCTAAGCCAGGCGCTGATCGCCAAGCACGATTCGCAGGTGCCCCAGACCCGTGAAGAGCTCGAGGAGCTGCCGGGCGTCGGCCGCAAGACCGCCAATGTCGTGCTCAATATCGCTTTCAGGCAGCCCACCATCGCGGTGGATACCCACCTCTTCCGCGTCGGCAACCGCACGGGCCTGGCCTCCGGCAAGACCCCGCTCGAGGTCGAGCAGTCCCTGCTCAAGGTCGTGCCGGACAAATACCTGCTGCACGCCCACCACTGGCTCATCCTGCACGGGCGCTATGTGTGCAAGGCGCGAAAGCCCGAATGCTGGCGCTGCATCATAAGGGAATGGTGCCGGTTCGAGCCCAAGACCCCTGCGCCCAACAAGCCTCTTCCCAAGGCCGTTTCGCCCAGCCGCCCCTGATCAACTGCCATAGCCGCGCGCCATGGCGGCTGCGAAGGCGGGAATGAAGGCGAAGAGCACGGCCTCGACGGCCAGGAATTTCCGCGCCCGGGCAATGGCGGCGGGGCCGGGCGAGAACTGCGGATCGGCCTTGGCGGACTTGATCCAGGCCATGATGTCGCGCGTCGGCCAGACCGAGAGGATGCCGACCACCACGAATGTCGTCATCTTGGCCCAGAACATCTGGTTGCCCAGATAGTACCACGGGCCGGCCGCCCCGAACGTGACCCGCACCACCCCGACCACGATCACGAGCATGGCGAGCAGCCCATAGAGCCGGTCGATGCCGCCCAGCTGGGCGAGCCGGGGGCCCGTGACGCCTTCGCGCAGCAGGAAGAATTCGGCGGCGAACACGCCGACCAGCGAGAAAACGGCCAGATGATGGGCGATGGCCAGAACCAGATCGAGCATTGGAAGTCTCCTTGCGCTGGTCTTGCGTGCGCGTTGATGTTAACACTGTTCTCGCTGAGATAAGGCCATATGTAAACAATGTCAACATCGCAACCCAATCCCTATCATCACGGCGACCTGCGCCGCGCACTGATCGAGGCCGGGCTCGCCCTCCTGGCAACGGGCGGCGCCGAAAGCCTGGGGCTGCGCGAGGTGGCCCGCGCCGTCGGCGTTTCGGCTTCCGCCCCCTATCGCCATTTCGAGAACCGCCAGGCGCTGCTGGCGGCGGTGGCGCGCGAAGGCTTCATCCAGTTCGACGCGCACCTGCGCGCCGCCGGCAAGGACTGGCCGGCCGACCAGCAGCTCGAAGTCATGGGGCGGGCCTATATCGGCTTCGCGCTCGACCACCCCCAGCTGTTCCGGCTGATGTTTTCCCCGCTGGTGAGCAAGGATGCCAACCCGGCGCTCATGGAGGCAGCCCGCGCCGCCTATGAGTCGCTGGCCGCCCTCGCCGCCCCGCAGAACCCCGAGGCGCGGCGCGAGGCGACGGTCTCGACATGGGCGCTGGTGCACGGGCTTTCGGTCCTGCTGCTCGACGACCAGATCCGCATCGAGGGAGAGGCGGACCGCGACATGCTGGTCGAGGCGGTGCTGGCGCGATTCGTCGCGGGATTGCGGGCCATGGCCGCCGCCTAGTTGCGCGGGCGGGGGAAGTCCTTTATGTCCGGCGAGGCTCTATTGCACCTCTCGGAGACCTAAATGGCCGATACCCGGTACGACGTCCTCACCATCGGCAACGCCATCGTCGATGTGATCGCCAGGATCGAGCCCGGGTTTCTGGAAAGGGAAGGCCTCTCCGAAGGCATCATGCACCTGGTCGATACCGACCGCTCCGCCTATCTCTATGAGCGCATGCCCGCCGACAAGCGCCAGATTTCGGGCGGCAGCGCTGCCAATACCGCCGCGGGCGTCGCCTCGCTGGGCGGGCGCGCGCGTTTCGTGGGCAAGGTCGCCGACGACCAGCTCGGGGACGTCTTTGCCGACGACCTCAACGCCATCGGCGTTCATTACGACACCAGCCGCCTCATCAACGGCGCGGCGACGGCCCGCTCCATGATCCTGCTTTCGGACGATGGCGAGCGGACCATGAACACCTATCTCGGCGCCTGCCACGAGTTGACCGAGGCCGATATCCGCGAGGACGAGATCGGCTCCGCCGCCATCACCTATATGGAAGGCTATCTCTGGGACCCGGTCGAGGCCAAGAAGGCCTTCGTGCGCGCCGCCCACTATGCGCACAAGCACGAGCGCCCCACCGCTTTCACGCTTTCCGATCCCTTCTGCGTGCACCGCTACCGCGAGGAATTCCTCGACCTCATGCGCTCGCGCACCATCGACTACGTCTTTGCCAATATCGAAGAGGCCAAGGCGCTCTACCAGACCGACAACCTGCAGGACGCGGTGCGCGAGATCGCCAAGGATGCCGAAGTCGCCGCCATCACCATGGGCGCGGCGGGCGCCATGGCGATCTGCAACGGCGAAGTGGTGACGGTGCCGGCTTTCCCGGTCGATGTGGTCGATGCCACGGGCGCCGGCGATCTTTTCGCCTCGGGCTTTCTGCTGGCCGTGGCGCGCGGGCAGAATTTCGACATGGCGCTGCGCGCCGGATGCCTTGCCGCTTCGGAAGTCATCTCCCACATCGGCGCCCGCCCGGTGGTGGACCTGCAGGCCCTGGCCGCCGAAAAGGGCCTTGCCGTCTAGCATCTGAAGACCCGGGGGCCGGTTGGCCTGGCCGATCGAAGCAAAAACGCCCGCCCCACGGTGGTGAGGCGGGCGCGATAGGCGATGAATGCTCGCCCGTGGGCGCGCGCCTAGGCTTCAAAAATATGCTTGAGCTTGGAGAAGAACCCTTCCGAGGTCGGGCTGTTCGTATCCGTCGAGGCCTTGGCGAATTCCTCGAGCAGCTCGCGTTGCTTGCGGTTGAGGTTCTGCGGCGTTTCGACTTCGAGCTGGACATAGAGGTCGCCCACGTCCTTGGAGCGCAGCACCGGCATGCCCTTGCCCTTGAGCCGCACGCGCTGGCCCGGCTGGGTGCCGCCGGCCACCTTGACCTTGGCCCGACTGCCGTCGAGCGTGGGCACTTCGAACTCCCCGCCCAGCGCCGCCGTGGTCATGGCGATGGGAATGCGCGCGTAAAGATCGGCGCCGTCGCGCTGGAAGAGATCGTGTGGCTTGAGGGAGACGAAGATGTAGAGGTCGCCCGGCGGTCCGCCGCGCAGGCCCGCCTCGCCCTCGTTGGCGAGCCGGATGCGGGTGCCGTCCTCGATGCCCTTGGGAATATCGACCGAAAGCTTGCGGTTTTCCTGCCGCCGGCCCTGGCCGCCGCAGTCGGTGCACGGATTGTCCATGGTCTGCCCGCGGCCCTGGCAGGCGGGGCAGGTGCGCTCGATGGTGAAAAAGCCCTGGGCGGCGCGGATCTTGCCGTGCCCGTTACAGGTCCGGCAGGTCGAGGCGCCGGTGCCTGGCTTGGCGCCCGAGCCGTCGCAGGTGGCGCAGCTGACCAGGGTCGGCACGTCGATCTCGACCGTGCGCCCGGCAAAGGCTTCCTCGAGCGTGATGTCCAGATTGTAGCGCAGGTCCGAGCCGCGCAGGCGCGAGGCGCCGCCGCGGCGCCCGCCACCCATGAAGTCCCCGAAAATATCCTCGAACATGTCCGACATCGAGGAGGCGAAATCGGGACCGAAGCCATGGGCACCCTGGCGCGCGCCACCGCCATTCTCGAAGGCGGCGTGCCCGAACCGGTCATAGGCCGCGCGCTTCTGCGGGTCCTTGAGGGTGTCGTAGGCCTCGTTGATTTCCTTGAACCGATGCTCGGCCTCATGGTCGCCCGGATTGCGGTCCGGGTGGAACTGCATCGCCAGTTTGCGATAGGCGCTTTTGAGCCCAGCTTCGTCAGAGCCCCGCTCTACGCCGAGCACGTCATAAAAATCTCGTTTGGCCAAGAAAGCAGTTCCCCGAGCGGCCCCCATGGGAGCCTGCGCGTTTTTTGTTTCGTCCGGTCGCTTTGACGCGTTTGTCCAGCAAATGCGGGGCTTACGCCTCGCGTCTTAACAATGGTAAGGCGCCCCGCTCTTATCAAGAGGGGCGCGCGCTATCAACACTTGGCTGGAGGGGAGTGCGACTTCAAATCTTGCGGCGGCGCAGGGCGAAGGCCTCGACCAGGTTATTGGCCGCCTGGCTCTGGGCGAACATGGCCTTGTTGACCAGGGTTCCCAGCCCGAAAAATCCCTGGGTAACGCCATCATAGACGCGCAGGTCCACCGAGACGCCCTGGGCGTGGAGCACCTCGGCGAGCTCCTCGCCCTCGCTGCGCAGGGGATCGATCTCGGCCAGGATCAGCGTCACCGGCGGCAGGCCCTTGAAATCCTTGCGGCCGACCAGGTCGATGCGGGGATCGGCCGCATCGGCGCGCGTCTGGAACGCGTGCCGGAAGCACCATTGCATGGTCGGCGTGCCCACCGGTCGTGCCCGCATGTTTTCGATATAGGAGGCATTGGCCATGTCTTTGCCCGCCACCGGATGTACCAGCACCTGATGGACAGGCATGGCGATGCGCTCGCCATGGGCCTGAAGGGAAATGTTGAGGGCCATGTTGGCGCCCACGCCCTCTCCGACCACGGCCGCCTTGCCCGGATCCGCGCCCAGGCTCGCGCCATGCTCGAGAAGCCAGAGCCAGGCCGCGTAGCAATCCTCGTGGGCGGCGGGAAACTTGTGTTCGGGTGCCAGCCGATAGCGCGGGGCTACGACCACCGCGCCGGTCTTGCGCGCCAGCGCCCGCGGGGTGGCCGCGCTCTCCTCGCCGGGGCCGACGACCCAGCCCCCGTCATGGCAGTAAAGGATCATCGGCGGGGTGACCGTGGCATCGGTAAGGCGCGAGCGGTAGACGCGGGCCGGGATATCGCCCTCGGGGCCGGCGATGACGATGTCGTCGACCTCCACCCCGCTTTCGTCTTCCTCGCGCCCGGCCCGGGCCAGCACCATCCTGGCGGCGTCTTCCAGGCTCGCCTGGCGCCGCGCCTCGGCAGGCAGGCAGGCTTCGAGCGGCCTGGCGCCGAGATCGCCCAGCGCCTCGATCACGTGTGCCATGTCGGCATCGGCGCGCACCATGGGATTGCCGGTGATGAACTCGCCGGCCTGCCCCAGCGCCTCGCCGGTGGATCGATCGTGAAAGGAAGTCATGTTCGCCGCCCCGGGACCCGAAGTCCTCGCCTGATGGAGATCGGAGCTTTTCTTCCCAGTTGGGCCGAGTTTGGGCAGGGAAATGGCGGGATCAGGGTAAGAAGATGACCCTGATTCACGTGAAACGCTGTCGGGATCGCCCGGGTCGACTTGTCGCGAGCAATCGCACGGGGCTAGGGTTGGCTATTGATTCCGGCCGTCGATCCAGGGCGGCCCTGCATTTCAGCCCGGAAAGGTCATCCGTTGCGGCCGCAGCTTTTCTCCATTGCCCTTCTGCCCCTCTCCCTGCTCGTGCCGGGCTTGGCGCAGGCTCAGACCCTTCCGGCAATGGACTGGTCCGGCGCCTATCTCGGCGCCGGTCTGGGCGGCGTCGTCGACATCGCCAACACATCCGGCCAGGGCTCCGACAACGGACAACCCGCCTATTTCAACGCCACCGACCTTGCCCAATTGCGGTCGGCGCTCGCTGCACAGAACTCGACCACGCGTCTTGCCGGCCAGGTGTTCGCCGGTTTCGGGCAGCAAACCGGCCAGCTCTATTACGGCCTGGAAGCCAGCATGGGCACGGCCAGCCTGGAGGGATCGCGCACCACCAGCCAGGATTATGACTCCCTGCCGGGAACCAGCTTCACCAACACCCTTGCCTATTCGGCGCATTGGCAGGCCGCCCTGCGGGCGCGGCTCGGCATCGCGCGGGATAACTGGCTGGCCTATGTCAGCGGCGGGCTGGCGGCTACCCAGTTTCACCTTGATGCCACCTTTTCGGACACCAATGGCGCCACGCCCGGCCGTGGCTCGAGCAGCAGCGATCCGCTGGTTCTGGGCGTAACGCTCGGACTCGGCGCCGAATATGCGCTCGACGAGCACTGGTCGGTGCGCGCGGACTACGCCTTTACCCATTTCGGCGAGGCATCGACCACGATGGCTATCGTCTATCCCGGCTTCAGCAGCGATCTGCGGAACGGCGTGCAGTTGAGCAGCCACACCGTAACGGCCGGCCTCTCCTACCGGTTCTGACCGCAGCGGCCCCAGGCTTGGCGTCCAAGGCGCGCAAAACAAAAGCCCCGGTGTTTCCACCGGGGCTTTCGCATTCCTATGGTCCGACTTAGGCGGACTTCTGGTCGTCGTCCTTGACTTCGGTGAAGTCGGCATCGACGACGTCGTCGTCCTGCTGGCCTTCGCCCGAGGCCGAGGCTTCCGCTTCCGCCTGGCTGGCCTTGTACATGGCCTCGCCCAGCTTCATGGACGCTTCGGCGAGCGCGGCGGTCTTTTCCTTGATCGCCTCGGCGTCGTCGCCCTCGATCACGCCCTTGAGGTTGGCAATGGCGGTCTCGATGGCGCTCTTGTCGTCAGCGGAAACCTTGTCGCCATAGTCCTTGAGGGACTTCTCGGTCGAGTGGATGAGGCTCTCGGCCTGGTTCTTGGCCTCGACCGCCTCACGCTTCTTCTTGTCGGCGTCAGCGTTCTGCTCGGCTTCCTTGACCATGCGCTCGATATCGGCGTCCGAAAGACCACCGGAGGCCTGGATGCGGATCTGCTGCTCCTTGCCGGTGCCCTTGTCCTTGGCCGAGACCTGCACGATGCCGTTGGCATCGATGTCGAAGGTCACCTCGATCTGGGGCACGCCACGCGGTGCGGGCGGAATGCCGGTCAGGTCGAAATTGCCGAGCAGCTTGTTGTTGGCGGCCATTTCGCGTTCACCCTGGAACACGCGGATGGTCACGGCCGACTGGCTGTCCTCGGCAGTCGAGAACGTCTGGCTCTTTTTGGTCGGGATCGTGGTGTTGCGATCGATCAGGCGCGTGAACACGCCGCCGAGCGTTTCGATGCCCAGCGAGAGCGGGGTCACGTCGAGCAGCAGCACGTCCTTGACGTCGCCCTGCAGCACGCCGGCCTGGATGGCGGCACCCATGGCGACCACTTCGTCCGGGTTGACGCCCTTGTGGGGTTCCTTGCCGAAGAAGTTCTTGACCGTCTCGATGACCTTGGGCATGCGCGTCATGCCGCCCACCAGCACCACTTCATCGATCTGCGCGGCGGTGACGCCGGCATCCTTGAGGGCCTGGCGGCACGGCTCGATGGTCTTGGCGATGAGGTCATCGACAATGGCTTCGAGCTTGGCGCGGGTCAGCTTGAGCGTCAGGTGCTTGGGACCGGAAGCATCGGCCGTGATGAACGGCAGGTTGATTTCGGTCTGCGTGGAGCTCGACAGTTCGATCTTGGCCTTTTCGGCAGCTTCCTTGAGGCGCTGCAGGGCGAGCTTGTCCGAACGCAGGTCGATGCCCTGCTCCTTCTTGAACTCGTCGGCCAGGTAGTCGACCAGGCGCATGTCGAAGTCTTCGCCGCCCAGGAACGTGTCGCCGTTCGTCGACTTCACTTCGAAGACGCCGTCGCCGATCTCGAGCACCGAGATATCGAAGGTACCGCCGCCAAGGTCATAGACCGCGATGGTGCCGGTGTTCTTCTTGTCGAGCCCGTAGGCGAGCGCTGCCGCCGTGGGTTCGTTGATGATGCGCAGGACTTCAAGGCCGGCGATCTTGCCGGCGTCCTTGGTGGCCTGACGCTGCGAATCGTTGAAATAGGCCGGAACCGTGATCACGGCCTGGGTAACGGTCTCGCCGAGGTAGCTTTCGGCGGTTTCCTTCATCTTCTGAAGGATCATGGCCGAGACCTGGCTGGGCGAATACTTGTCGCCGTGCACTTCCACCCAGGCGTCGCCATTGTCGGCCTTGATGATCTTGTAGGGGACCAGGTGCTTGTCCTTTTCCACCATCGGATCGTCGTAGCGGCGCCCGATCAGGCGCTTGACGGCAAACAGCGTGCCTTCCGGATTGGTAACGGCCTGGCGCTTGGCCGGCTGGCCAACCAGGCGTTCGCCGTCATTGCTGAAGGCGACCATCGAAGGCGTGGTACGCGCGCCTTCGGCATTTTCGATAACTTTGGGATTCTTGCCATCCATCACTGCAACGCAGCTATTGGTGGTCCCCAAGTCGATACCGATTACTTTTCCCATTTCCTTAGCCTCTCTCTCAGCAGACCCGATCTGGAACCCCGTTAAAGGCAGTTCCGTGACCGCTAGTCGGGCCGGGTCCCTATAGATTGCAAAGTGCCCGTTTTGCGGGCCTGGCGCTGATATAGGGGCAAGGCCAAACGCCTTCAAGCGTGACCGGCCATGAAATGCAAACCAGCGCCGCCCAGGTCTCGAACGGCGCCGGCCTTGGTCAGTTGTCCGAGAGCGTATACTCGCCCAGCGAGCACAGGTCGATCTCTTCGCGAACGAATTCGCTGCCGTCCTCGAAAACGAACTTCATGTCGTACACACACTGGTCCGAACCATCAGCGATGGTGACGTTGACCTGGCTGCCCGACGGCATCACGTCCTCACCCAGCACGTCTTCTTCCCATTCCCCGACATTGGCGGGGGAGGTGTAGAAATTGGTGATGTTGTAGGACGAGGCGTTGGTGAGCACGAACGTGAGGTCTTCGGCCTGCGCCGCGGCGGGCATGGCGAAGAGCGCGAGGGCGGCGAGGCCGCCCAGGATGATGTGCTTGGACATCTTTGGATATTCCCTGAAAAGTCCGGGACGAAAAGCCGTCCCGGGCGCCGAGCTTGTTGCCTCAGATTTGCGGTTTGCGCCAGAAGCCGCCATCGGCATTCCTCAGGATTGGTGAACGGCGACCGGATCGTCCCTCGCGAAGCGCGCTTTTTGTCGCCCGGCACCTTGCGCAAATCAGCGCCGCCCGATTTGGTGCGCGCCATGCCTAGCCCCGGAACCCTGCTGCTCGACGACATGCGTCCCCGCCCCGTGGGCGGCGCGCTGCTATTCGAGGCGCCGCGCGAGATCATCCGCGCCCATGACGCCGCCGGGGCGATGGCAGCGCTGGCGCGGCTCGAGGCGGCGCGCGCCGAAGGTCTCTGGGCCGCCGGCTATCTCGCCTATGAACTGGGTTATGTCTTGGAGGAGCGGCTGGCGGCACTGCTGCCCGAGCGCTCCGAAACGCCCCTCGTCTGGTTCGGTCTCTACGATGCGCCCCGTCCGGTCGATGCCGCAAGCTGGCTGGAGGAAGCGGCGGGCGCCGAGGCGGCGAGGATCGGGGAGATCGCGCCCACGCGCACCCTTGCCGACTACGTCCCCGCGTTCGAGGCGATCAAGGATCACATCGCGGCGGGCGACACCTACCAGGTCAACCTGACCCTGAAGGCGCGCTTCGGCTACGAGGGCAGCCCCGCCGCCCTTTATCGCGCCCTGCGCCGCCGCCAGCCGGTGGCGTTTGGCGCCCTGATCGACTGCGGCGACCACGCCGTGCTCTCGCTCTCTCCCGAACTCTTCGTCGAAAACCGCGGCGGCCTGCTGCGGGCGCGCCCGATGAAGGGCACCATGGCACGTGGCCGCACCCTGGCCGAGGACGAGGTGCAGCGCCGGGCGCTCGCCGCCGACGTCAAGAACCGCGCCGAAAACCTGATGATCGTCGACCTGCTGCGCAACGACCTGGGGCGCGTCGCGGAAATGGGGAGCGTCAAGGTCACCGACCTTTTCACCGTCGAGACCTATCCGAGCCTCCACCAGCTCACCTCGGGGATTACGGCGCGCCTGCGCGAAGGGCTCGGTCTTTCCGAAGTGCTGGCGGCGCTTTTCCCCTGCGGCTCGATCACCGGGGCGCCCAAGATCGCGGCCATGGAAATCATCGCCGCCCAGGAGACGGGACCGCGCGGCGTCTATACAGGGGCCATCGGCTATTTCGCCCCGGACGGGGATTTCTCGCTTTCGGTCGCCATCCGCACCCTCACGCTCGCGCCTTCAGGCACGGGGGAGATCGGCATCGGCGGCGGCATCGTCGCCGACAGCGCCGCCGGGGCGGAGTACGAAGAGGCCTTGCTCAAGCTCAAGTTCCTGCGGCCAAGCGAGCCGGTGGCCCTCATCGAGACCCTGCTGTGGTGTCCGGACGAAGGTTTCGTGCTGCTCGGGCGGCACCTCGAGCGCCTGGCGCAATCGGCGGCCTATTTCGGCATAGCACTCGCCGAGGGCGCCGCCCAGGAGATGCTTTCGGCGCACGCCGCCGGCTACACCAAGGACATGCGCGTGCGTCTGCTGCTTGCCGAGGACGGCACGCTCTCGATCACCGACCAGCCCCTGCCGCCGCCGGCCGAGGCGCCCCGGACTTTCCGCTTCATGCTGGCCGAAGAGCGCATGGACCGCGCCAATCCGCTGCTCTTCCACAAGACCACCGCGCGCGGCTTCTACGACCAGCCGCGCCAGGCCGCCGCGGCCGCCCATGGCGTGGATGAAGTGGTGTTTTCCAACCGGGAGGGCGAATTGACCGAGGGTTCGATCACCTCGCTCTTCCTGGAGCGCGATGGCATGCTCCTCACCCCGGCACTCGATTGCGGCCTCCTGCCCGGCACGCTGCGGGCCGAGCTCCTGGCGACGGGCAAGGCGCGCGAAGCCGTGCTGACGCCGGCCGACCTCAAGGGGGCCGACCGCATCTTTCTGGGCAATTCGGTCCGCGGCCTCATGCTGGCGCAATGGATCGAAAATCCACTCGACCCATCGAATTGACATAAAGACCCGGCTTGCTCCCGCGATGAATCGGGGCACCCATGCACCCACAGCAAAGGACTTCATAATGCGTATTCTCACCGGCCTGACCCTCGCAGCCCTTCTCGCGACGGCCGTTCCGGCCTTCGCCCAGGCCGCGACGGAAACCCCGGCCGCTCCCGCCGCAGAAGCACCGGCGGCCGCACCCAAGGCGCCCGCGCCGGCGCCCGAAGGGGTGAGCGATGAAGCCGACAAGTTCCTCTGGTGCGGCCACGCCCTCAACTTCGCCTCCAACTTCGCCAAGGAAGGCGGAGACGAGGACGCTGCCAAGGCCATGCTCGAAAATGGCGGCAAGCTCATCGAGAAGGGCGCGGCCATGCTGCCCGACCTGGCGCCCGAAAAGCTCGAGGCAGCCAAGGCCGCCTATGTCGAGCAGATCAAGGTCGAGCTTGAAGGCTCTGGCGAAAATGCCAAGTTCACCTACGATGAATGCATGACGCTGGTGCAGTAACACCGGCAGGCAACGGGACGCTCTGATGGGATTTGACTTGCGGGCCGATGACGCCCTGATCGTTGTGGACCTGCAGGTCGATTTCCTCCCCGGCGGCAGCCTCGCCGTCAACGGGGGCGCCGAGATCGTCGCTCCCATCGAGGCCCTGGCCCAGCGCTTCGCCAATGTCCTTCTGACCCAGGACTGGCATACGCCCGGCCACATCTCCTTTGCCAGCGCCCACCAGGGGCGAAAGGTATTCGAACGCATCGAGCTCGACTACGGCCCCCAGGTGCTCTGGCCCGACCATTGCGTGATGGGTACGCCCGGCGCCCGCATCGTCTCCGAACCGCTGCTCGAGCGGGCGCAGCTCGTGCTGCGCAAGGGCTACCATCACGAGGTCGACAGCTATTCCGGATTTCGCGAAGCCGATCGCAAGACCCATACGGGCCTGGCCGGCTATCTGAGGGAGCGCGGGCTGCAGCGCCTCTTCGTCGTCGGCCTCGCCACCGATTTCTGCGTCAACTGGACCGCACTCGACGCGGCGTCCAATGGCTTTGAAACGCTGGTAGTGGAAGACCTGACCCGCGCCATCGATACCGATGGCTCGCTGGCCCAGGCCTATGCCGAGATGGATAGCGCCGGCGTGCGACGCATCGGGGCAAGCGACATCTAGCCGCCTGCCGGACGGGGCGAATTCCATCGCCCCGGCCAGCTTTCACGACAGGATCAGGCGCTCTTGTCGACGCCGCCTTCGGGGGCCTCGCCGGCATTGACCGGCTTGGCGCCGCCCTTGGCAACGCCCACCATGGCCGGACGCAGCACGCGATCGCCGATGGCGAAGCCCGCCTGCACCACCTGCACCACCGTGCCTTCCGGGCGCGTCGGGTCGGGAACCTCGAACATGGCCTGGTGCTTGTGGGGATCGAACTTCTGGCCTTCCGCCTCGATCGGCTTGACGCCGTGCTTGGCCAGGAGCCGTTGCATCTCGCGCTCGGTCATCTCGATGCCCTCGATGAGGGTCTTGAGCGTGGCGTCGCCCGTCTCGCGCGCTTCGGCCGGCAGGCTCGAGAGCGCGCGGCTGAGCGAATCGGTGGCCGTCAGCATGTCGCGGGCAAAGCCGGCAATGGCATAGGTCCGCGTATCGGCGATCTCGCGTTCGGTGCGTTTGCGCAGGTTTTCCATGTCGGCAACCGTGCGCAGCAGCTTGTCCTTGAGGTCGGCGACTTCCGCCTGCAGCGCCTCGGAGACATCGACTTCAGGCGTCGTGGCCCCAGCGCTCTCGGTCTTGGCCTGTTCGTCCGGCGCGCCGGACGCCGTGTTTTCGTCACTGGTCATTACGATATCCGCATCTGGGTTGATTGGTTGACCCGCATATCGGCCAAGCCCGGGATTTTTTCAACCCTGGCGAGCCTTTCGCGCCATCATGGTGGAGATGACGTTGGCCGTATAGTCCACAACGGGCACGATGCGCGCATAGTTCAATCGCGTCGGCCCGATGACGCCCAGCACGCCCACCACCTTGTCGTTGGCGTCCTTGTAGGGCGAGAGGATCACCGAGGAGCCCGAGAGCGAGAACAGCTTGTTCTCCGAGCCGATGAAGATGCGAACCCCTTGCGCCGTCTCGGCATCTCCGAGCAGCTCGATGAGCCCGTCCTTGCTTTCCAGCTCATCGAAGAGCTGGCGCATGCGCGTCAGGTCGTCCGATTCCATGGTGGCGTTGATGAGGTTGGCGCGCCCGCGCACGATGACGGTGGGCAGCACGGAATCGGAATTGGTCGAGAGCGTCGCCAGGCCTTCCTCGACCAGCTTGCGTGTCAATTCGTCCAGTTCCGACATCTGCTCGGCCCGCTGCTGCTTGAGTGCGGCGCGTGCTTCGCGCAGGGTCCGGCCGACCACGAGGTTGGCGAGGTAATTGCCCGCCTGCGTCAGCGCCGAGGCGGTGAGCCCGGGCGGCAGCGGCACGATGCGGTTCTCGACCTGCCCGTCCTGCCCCACCAGCACCGCCATCGCCCGGAAGGAATCGAGCCGAACGAACTCGATATGCTTGAGCACCATGTCCGACTTGGTGGCGATCACCACCCCTGCCCCATGGCTGAGCCCGGAGAGCAGCTGGCTGGCTTCGGTCAGCAGGTCTTCCAGTCCCCCCGCCTGGGCGCTTCCCTCGATATGCTTGGAGATCTCCTTGCGCTCGCGCTCGTCCACCGCGCCCACTTCGAGCATGGCATCCACGAAGAACCGCAGCCCGAGCTGGGTGGGGGCGCGGCCCGCCGAGGTGTGGGGCGCCGCGATGAGGCCGAGCTCCTCGAGGTCCGCCATCACGTTGCGGACCGAGGCAGGCGAAAGCGACAGGTCCAGCATGCGCGAAAGATTGCGCGACCCCACCGGCTCGCCCGTTTCCAGGTACCGTTCGACCAGTTTCTTGAAGATGTCCTGGCTGCGCGCATTGAGCGCGGTGAGGAATTCTTCGGGGGGCTTGGGCATGCGCGACGACAAAGGGACGTTCCCGCGTTAACGATCTCTCCTCATTTAAGGGCAAAGCCGCGGCCCGCCAAGCCGCTCAACCTTGTGGTTAGGGCCCATGAAGGTTAAGAGGCGGTTAACGATCCAGTTTCCAGGTGATTTGCCATGCGCCCCTCCGGACGCGACTCCAGCGAAATGCGCGCCGTGACCCTCGAGCGCAACGTGGCGCCCAAGGCGGAAGGTTCCTGCCTCGTCGCATTCGGCTCGACCCGCGTACTGGTCACCGCCTCGGTCGAAACCTCCCTGCCTTCCTGGCGGCGTGGCCAGGGCCTGGGCTGGGTCACGGCCGAATACGGCATGCTGCCGCGTGCCACCGGCACCCGTACCCGGCGCGAAGCCACTGCCGGCAAGCAGTCCGGCCGCACCCAGGAAATCCAACGCCTCATCGGGCGCTCGCTGCGCGCCGTGGTCGACATGGCCGCGCTTGGCGAAAACCAGATCACCATCGACTGCGACGTGCTCGAGGCCGATGGCGGCACCCGCACCGCCTCGATCACCGGCGCCTATGTGGCGCTGGCCGATGCCATCGCCTGGATGAGCGAGCGCAAGCTGGTCAAGGCCAACCCGCTGCGCGACACCGTCGCCGCGGTCTCCTGCGGCATCTACCGGGGCACCCCGGTGCTCGACCTCGACTATCTCGAGGACGTGGAAGCCGAGACCGACGCCAATTTCGTCCTCACCGGCTCGGGCAAGTTCGTCGAGATCCAGGGCACGGCCGAGCAGACCCCGTTCAGCCGCCAGGAACTCGACATGCTCATGGGCCTGGCCGAGAAGGGCATTTCCGAACTGACCGTGCTGCAGAAGACGGCGCTGGAGATCTGATGGCTCCCAATATCACCCTCAAGGCCGGCGATCGCCTGGTTGTGGCGACCCACAACGCCGGCAAGCTCGTCGAATTCCGCCAGCTTTTCGAGGGTCTGGGCGTCGATCTGGACCTGGTCTCGGCCGGCGAGCTCGACCTGCCCGAACCGGATGAAACCGGCACCACCTTCGCCGAGAATGCCCGCATCAAGGCCCATGCCGCCGCGCGGAGCTCGGGGTTCATCGCCCTTTCCGACGATTCGGGGCTCTGCGTCGATGCGATCGGGGGCAAGCCGGGCGTCTACACCGCCAACTGGGCGGGCGTGCGTCCCGATGGCGGCCGCGACTTTTCGGTCGGCATGCGCCGGGTCGAAGACGCGCTCCAGGCCGCGGGCGCCTCGACCCCGGCCCAGCGCCATGGCTCGTTCAACGCCACCCTCTGCCTCGCCGCTCCCGACGGGCGCGACGACCTTTATGTCGGAACCGTCGAGGGCACCCTGGTCTGGCCGCCGCGCGGCGATCTCGGCTTCGGGTTCGATCCGGTCTTCATGCCGGAGGGCTACGACATCACGTTCGGCGAGATGCCGAGCGAGGACAAGCATTCATGGTCGCACGGCAAGGCCGGCCTCTCGCACCGCGCCAAGGCGTTCGCCAAGCTCGTGGAGAGCGCCATTGAGCGTGGATAGGTTCAACAACCTCTTCGGGGTCTACATCCACTGGCCGTTCTGCGCGGCCAAGTGCCCCTATTGCGACTTCAACAGCCACGTCCATCGCGGGCCGTTCGACGAGGCCGAATACCTCAAGGCCTATCAGCGCGAGATCGCCGCCACCGCCGCCCGCATTCCCGGGCGCAAGGTGCAGTCGGTGTTCTTCGGCGGCGGCACACCGTCCCTGATGGCCCCGAAAACCGTGGCCGGCATCCTCGACGCCATCGCCGAGCACTGGACGGTAGACGACAAGGTCGAGATCACGCTCGAGGCCAATCCGACGAGCGTCGAGGCCGACCGCTTCCGTGGCTATAAGGCTGCCGGGGTCAATCGCGTTTCCCTGGGCGTCCAGTCGCTGCGCGAAAAGCCGCTGGCCGAACTGGGCCGGCTGCATTCGGTGGACGAGGCCATCGCCGCCGTGCGGCTGGCGCAGTCGATCTTTTCGCGCTCGAGCTTCGATCTCATCTACGCCCGTCCCGGCCAGACCCTCGAGGACTGGGAGGACGAGCTCAAGGAAGCGCTCTGGCTGGCCCAGGGCCATATCTCGCTCTACCAGCTCACCATCGAGCAGGGCACGCGCTATTTCGACCTGCATCGCGCCGGCAAGCTCAAGATGCCGAGCGAAGACCTGTCGGCCGATTTCTACGAACTGACCCAGGACCTGGCGCGCTCGGCCGGCATGCCGGCCTACGAGATCTCCAACCACGCCCGGCCCGGCCAGGAGAGCAAGCACAACCTCACCTATTGGCGCTACGGCGAATATGCCGGCATCGGGCCGGGGGCCCATGGACGCCTCGTCATCAACAACGAGCGCCACGCCACCGCCGCCGAACGCATGCCCTTCGAATGGCAGAAGCTCGTCACCGCCCGCGGCCAGGGCCTGGTGACCGACGATACCCTTACCTGGGAAGAACAGGGCGACGAGTTCCTGGTCATGGGACTGCGCCTGCGCGAGGGGATCGATCCGGACCGCTATTCGGCCCTCTGCGGCCGGCGCATTTCCGAACGCCAGATCGCCACGCTCAAGGGCTACGGGTTCGTCGAAACACTGGCCAACGGCAATATCAGGGTGACGGACAAAGGCTGGCCGGTGCTCGACGCCGTGGTCGCGGACCTGGCAGCTTAGGAGGTATCGTCATTTAGCTGGGAGGGGGACCCATGTCGAAGATGGACGAATATGCCCGGGGAAAGCGGGACGGCGTGCGGGCAGCCGTGGAATGGCTTCACCTGAGAGCCAAGGGGATGAACGATCCCCATGCGCGCCGAATTCTCGACAGCGCAGCCCTGCACCTGGGCGAAGCACGCAAGGCCGACGTCACCGGCTGGCTGCGCGGCAAGGCAGAATCCTCTCCGGCCGAATAACGTCTGCCGCCCTGGCGGCCTGGTGGCCGTGCCGCGCTAGAGTTTCGGCCCGTCGACCAGCGTGGCGGCGCCATTGCCGACCCGTTTCATCACCAGCGCATATTGGCTGCGCCCGTCGGCCAGGAAACGGAAGACGCCGTCCCGGCCGGTAAAGCCCGATTGGCTGGTCAGCACCGCCCGGTCGAATTTCGGGTTGCTCATCGAAAGATGCGAATTGTTGACCAGGATCACCGCCGTATAGGCGATGGTGGTCAAAGGATGCGGCTGGCTGGCGAACCGGGCGGCGTATTGCGGGGCGATGGCGCGCAGCCCCGCGTCGTCGACGGCTGGAAACACCGCGCCGGCAAAGGCCGGGTTGCCGAAAATCTCGCCGGCATTGTCCCACTGGGACGAACCGACCACCAGCCCGGGCCGCACTCCCGCCGCCGCCAGGGCCGCCGCCACCTTGCCCGCGCTCTGCCGGTCCGGCACGAAGAGAGCATCGAACCCGCCCTTGTTCTGGGCGAGGCGCTGGGCGGCGCTGCGCAGTTCGGCGTCGGACCCGAAAGCCAGGCTCGGCCCGATGGTGAGCCCGAGCTCGAACACCCCCTGCTCGAACGCCGCCTTCTGCACCGCTCCATAACTGGTGTTGGGGAAGAGCCCTGCGACCCGGCGTTTCCCCTGTGCCTTGGCATAGGCGAGGCTGCGCCGCACCTCGACCTCGGGCAGGACGCTGAGAAGATAGACGCCGGGACCCGCCGCCGCGCCATTGTTGGAAAAGGCGATCATCGGGATGCCGGCGCCGCGCGCCACTTGCGCTGCCGGGACCGTCTGGTCGCCCAGGAGCGGCCCGAGAATCAGGCTGGCGCCCTCGGCGACCGCCGCCTGCGCCTGGCGCGCCGCTCCGTCCGGCGCCGTGCCGGTGTCGCGCAGCGAGATGGAAATGTTCTCGGCGATCTTGGGATTGGCCTCGATGAAGCTCATGGCGAGGCGCGCGCCATTGGCCATCGAGCGGCCGGCCGCGGAGATGCCCTGGTCCCCCGAGAGCGGCAGCAGCAGCGCCACCCGCACCGGCCCGCGCCCGATGATCTCGGCATTGCCGGCCACGGGCGATTGCCCCGGCATGGCCATATTGCCTGGCGCCGGGCCCACCGGTTGCGCCATGGGCTGGCCCGGGAGGGGTTGGCCCGGAATGGTGCGCAGGCTATCGAGGTCCAACCCGCCGATGGTGCAGCCGCCAAGGATCGCCGCGCCGCAGAGCGCGATGGCTAGGAGCTTGCAAAGGCGTGCGCTTCCGGCGATCACTGGGCTCGGGCCTTTTGCGGGGAATGGGTTTTCGCCCGCAAGGATGGAAGAGCCCCCTTAACACCGCCCTAACCGAAGGACCGCCCTTGCCCGACGCCCCCGACCAGAAAAAAGGCTATTTCATCGGCGGGGCGAGCTTCGAGGCGCCGCGTCCGGCGCCGGGCCTCTACGTGGTCTCCACCCCCATCGGCAACCTGCGCGACATCACCATCCGCGCCCTCGAGACGCTGGCGGGCGCCGACCAGGTGCTGTGCGAGGATACCCGCATGTCCGCCCGACTCCTCGACCATTACGGCATCCGCACGCCCAGGAAGGCCCTCCACGAGCACAACGAGCGGGCCAGGGCCGAAGGCATCGCCGATGAGATCGCCGCAGGCCGGGTCATTGCCCTCATTTCCGATGCCGGCACCCCGCTGCTTTCCGATCCGGGTTTTCCGCTGGTGCGCACCCTTGCCGAGCGCAACCTGCCGGTCTTTGCCATTCCCGGCCCCTCCGCCCTGCTCTCGGCGCTGGCGGTGGCGGGACTGCCGACGGACGCCTTTTCCTTCATCGGTTTCCTCCCCGCCAAGGCGGTCGCGCGCGGCAAGGCGATCGCGGCGCTGAGGGGCCGGACGGAAACCCTCGTCTTTTACGAATCGCCGCGCCGGCTCGATGACGCCCTCGCCGCTCTTGCCGAGCATCTGGGCCCCGACCGGCCGGCCGCCGTCGCCCTGGAACTCACCAAGCGCTTCGAGCGCGTCGAGCGCGGCACGCTTGGCGAACTCGCCAGCTTCTTTGCCGCCGACGAAACGCGCGGCGAGGCCGTGATCGTGGTTGCCGGCGCCAGCGAGCCCGAAACGCCGGACGCCGCCGACTGGCAGGCGGAGCTCGCCACGGCCCTCGACGGGCAGCCGCTGCGTTCGGCGGTCGATGCGGTGGCGGAAAAATACGGGCTCAAGCGAAAGGACGTCTACGATGCCGCCCTCGCTCTCAAGGCAGCGCGCTGAGCGCGCCGGCCGCCGCGCCGAGTTCTGGGCCGCCTGGTTCCTGCGGCTAAAACTCTATTCCATCCGGGCGCAGCGCTACAGAACCCCGGTGGGCGAGATCGACCTCGTCGCCTCCCGATTCGGGGTCACCGTCTTCGTCGAGGTCAAGGCGCGCGCCCGGCGCGGCCATGAACTCGAGGCGCTCGAAGCCGTCGACCAGCGCCGCATCTCGCGCGCCGCCGACTATTTCCTCACCCGGCACCCGGCTCTTGCCGATTCACCGCTCCGGTTCGACGTGGTATTCCTTGCGCCCTTCATGTGGCCGCGCCACCTCGTCAACGCCTTCGATGCCCTCTAGAGAGTTCCCATGACCCTAAAAGTCGCCGTGCAGATGGACCCCATCGCCTCGATCAATCCGCTGGGTGATTCGACCTTTGCGCTGATGCTGGAGGCGCAGGCGCGCGGGCACGAACTGGTCTATTACACCCCAGACAGCCTCGGGCTGCGCGACAACAAGGTCTCGGCCAACGTCGCGCCGGTAGAGGTTTTCGACCGGCCCAGGGGCGAGCATTTCGCGCTGGGCGCCTTCGCGCGCCGCGACCTGGCCGACTATGACGTGGTCCTCATGCGCCAGGATCCGCCTTTCGACATGAACTACATCACGCTCACCCACGTTCTCGAGCGCATCCATCCCGGGACACTGGTCGTCAATCCGCCGGCAGCGGTGCGCAACGCGCCCGAAAAGATCCTCGTCACCGAGTTTCCCGAGCTCATGCCGCCCACCCTCGTCACCCGGGACCGGGACCTCATCTACGCCTTCCGCAAGGAGCACGGGAACATCATCGTCAAGCCGCTCTACGGCAATGGCGGGGCCGGCGTCTTCTTCATCCAGGAAGGCGACCATAACCTGGCTTCGCTCCTCGAGCTCTTCGACCAGAACTATCGCGAGCCCTACATGATCCAGCGCTACCTGCCGGACGTGCGCAAGGGCGACAAGCGCATCATTCTGGTCGACGGCGAGCCGGTGGCCGGGCTCAACCGCATCCCCGCCGAAGGCGAGGCCCGCTCCAACATGCATGTGGGCGGCCGCCCCGAGCTTTCCCCGCTTAGCGAGCGCGAGCTCGAGATCTGCCGCGCCATCGGCCCGGCGCTCAAGGAGCGCGGCATGATCTTCGTGGGCATCGACGTCATCGGCGGCTACCTCACCGAGATCAACGTCACCTCCCCCACCGGCATCCGCGAGATCAAGCGCTTCGGCGGTCCGGACATCGCCGTTCTCATCTGGGATGCCATCGAAAGGAAGCGGGCGGCCTGACGGCCGCTCCGGACCAGCCATGCCGACCCAAACGCTGCTCGTCGCCTTCACGACCTTCTTCGCCACGATCGGGCCGGCCGACCTGGCGCTGGTGTTCCTGGCGCTCACCCGCGATTCGACGCCCGCCGAGCGGCGGCGCTTCGCGCTGCGCGGCGTGCTCATCGGCGGGGCGATCCTGCTGTTCTTCGCCGTGTTCGGGGAGGCGGTGCTCTCGCTCTTCGGCATCACCATTCCGGCGCTGCGCACCGCCGGTGGCGTGCTGCTGCTGCTGATCTCGATCGACATGGTCTTCGCCCGTCATTCGGGCGGCACCTCGACCACGACCGAAGAGGATGTGGAGGCGCGCACGCGCGAGGACATCTCGGTCTTTCCCCTCGCCACCCCGCTCATCGCCGGACCCGGCGCCATCTCGGCGATGATCCTGCTCATCACCAGTGCCGAGGGCGACTACGCCAAGGACGCCATGGTGATCCTGGCGCTGTTCCTCATCCTGGCTTTGACCTACGCCGCCCTGCGCCTCGCCATTCCCATCCAGCGATTGCTCGGGGTCACGGGCCTGCAGGTGGTTTCGCGCATCATCGGCGTGCTGCTTTCGGCGCTCGCGGTGCAGTTCATCTTCGATGGCGTGGGCTCGAGCGGGCTCATCCCCGGGCTGCAATGATTCACGTGAAGCAAAAGCAAGCGGCGGGTCCCCAGGACCCGCCGCTCAATCCGTTTCGCCGATAGTCGCCTTTCGCGCCCGCAGGCCCCTCACTTGGACTTGCTGCCGGGGATCGGCTTGCCTGCCGCAGCGGCCTTGGCGATGGCCTCCTTGCTCGGCTTCTTGGCTTCCTTGGTTTTGCGCTGCTGACCTTTTGCCATTTGGCTTTCCCTTCGCTCCAGGGCCGGCGCGGCCCGGAAAACCTAGGAACGCTAGACCCTTGGCCGGAAGCTGACAACTACTTCATTGAGGTGCATCGCCCCTGGGGTCCCAGCACCGAAAGTCCGCGCGGATCGCACCCGGTGAGCAGGAACATCGTCCACTCGTCCTCCCCGCCGTAAAAGACGTTGCGGTCCACCTCGCCGCGAACGCCCGGCATGGTTCCGGTCTGCGTCCACTGCCAGAAGGTCCAGCCGCGGCTGCTGTAGCGCATATGGGGCTCGGCAGCGGTCGAGCGCAGCCAGAACGGGTTGTCGAAGCTCTCCCCTTCCAGGATGTCGCGATGGAAGGTCATGTCGGTATAGATGATCGGCACCTTGCCGGTATGGGCTTCCATGGCCGTGACCATTACCCGGATCTTCTCGAGCGCGTCCTGCTTGGAGGGGCGGTTCTTGCAGCTCGAAAGGTGGTTCCACTCGAGGTCTAGCACCGGCGGCAACGCGGTCGGATCGACCGGTACCTTCTCGATGAACCAGGCCGCCTGCTCGGCCGCGGTGCGGCACCAGGTCATGAAATGATAGGCGCCATGCGCCATGCCGGCCGCCTTGGCCCGGTTCCAGTTGTCGTAGAACATCGGGTCGACATAGTCCCCGCCCTCGGTCGCCTTCATGTAGACGAAGCGGGTGCCCCCGGCGCGGGCGGCATTGAAATCGATGATGCCCTGGTAGCGCGCGATGTCGATGCCCTGGATCGGCATGTTGCGCGCCCGGTCGACGCCCGGATGGGGCTTGTTGTCGCCCTTGATCGGCCCCGAATAGCGGGCGCAGGCCGCGAGAACGGCCAGCAGCGCGATAAGTGCGACGGTCTTGGCGATCTGTCCGGGACGGGCAAAGGGCATTGGCAACACGCGGGAATGGGTACTGAAACGATAAAATTTGAATCAACATAGAGCGGTTAACGAATGCTTCCGCGCGCTCCCTCGGCCACCGCTTAACTCTCCGGCATGGTTAACGGCGGGGCGGCGACGGGCTTGGCGGGATCGTAAGAAGTCCCAATGGCGCGCCGGGCGGGGTGGGCGCAGTCTGGCTCTTCACGCAAGGCTGGGAGGCGCGGCGGGAGCAATGGTTTCGCGGGTGACCACGGTGGCGTTCCAGGGCATCGAGGCGGTGCCCGTCGACGTCCAAGCCCAGATCTCGCCGGGGATGCCCAGGTTCAATATCGTCGGATTGGCCGACAAGGCGGTCAAGGAGGCCAGCGAGCGCGTGCGCGCCGCCCTCTTCGCCTCCGGGCTCGGCCTGCCGCCCAAGCGCATCACCGTCAATCTCGCCCCGGCCGACCTGCCCAAGGAGGGCACGCATTTCGACCTGCCCATCGCCATGGCGCTGATGGCGGCCATCGGGGCGATTCCCCAGGATGCGCTCCAGGGCATCCTGGCGGTGGGTGAACTGGGCCTCGACGGACGCCTCACCGCCACCGCCGGCACGCTGCCCGCCGCCATCGCCGCCCAGGCGCGCGACATGCGCCTCGTCTGCCCCGAGGCGGCAGGACCGGAAGCCGCCTGGGCCGGCGAGGAGATCGACATCATCGCCACCGAAAGCCTGCTGGCGCTGGTCAACCACCTCTCAGGCCACCAGCTGGCCGCGCGCCCTGTCCCGCAGCGGCGGAGCGAGCCGGCCGGCCTGCCGGACCTGCGCGAGGTGCGCGGCCAGGAGGTGGCGCGCCGCGCCCTCGAAGTGGCGGCGGCCGGCGGCCACAACCTGCTCATGATCGGCCCGCCCGGGGCGGGCAAGTCCATGCTGGCCTCGCGTCTGCCCTCGATCCTGCCGCCGCTCAATCCGCGCGAGCTGCTCGACCTTTCCATGATCCAGTCGATTGCGGGCGAATTGGCCGACGGGGCGCTGTCCGACCGCCGCCCGTTCCGGGCGCCCCATCATTCGGCCTCGATGGCGGCGCTGGTCGGCGGCGGCATCAAGGTCCGGCCGGGCGAAGCGAGCCTGGCCCATAACGGCGTGCTCTTCCTCGACGAATTGCCCGAATTCTCCCCCCAGGTGCTCGACAGCCTGCGCCAGCCGCTCGAGGCGGGCGAAAGCGTCATTGCCCGCGCCAACGGGCGCGTCGCCTACCCGGCGCGCTTCCAGCTGGTGGCGGCGATGAACCCCTGCAAATGCGGGTTGGCCGGAACGCCCGGCCACAGCTGCCGGCGTGGCCCGGCCTGCGCCGCCGACTACCAGTCGCGCGTCTCAGGGCCCTTCCTCGACCGCATCGACCTGCGCATCGACGTGCCGGCGGTGACCGCCGCCGACATGATCGGCCCGCACGAGGCCGAGCCATCCGCCGCCGTGGCCGCGCGCGTGGCGCGGGCCCGGGATCGCCAACGCGAACGCTATCTGCGCCACGGCGCCCCCGACATCCACACCAATGCGGCCGCCGGGCCCACCCTCATCGAGACCGTGGTCGAGCCCGATCGCGAGAGCCAGGAACTGCTGCTCAAGGCCGCCGAGCGCTTCTCGCTGTCGGCGCGCGCCTATCACCGCGTGCTCAAGGTGGCCCGCACCCTCGCCGATCTCGCCGGCAGTGAGAAGGTCAAGCGTCCCCATATCGCCGAGGCCCTGGGCTACCGGGTGAACCTGCAGGCGGGCTGAAACGAAAAGGGCCCCGGCGAACCGGAGCCCCTGTTTCAAGATGCGGCCAGGAGGCGTCAGGCCAGGCCCTTGACCCGCAACCGGCGCTGCACGCGATAGCTGAAGGCGAAAAGCGCCAGCACCGTCACCACGAACGGGATCATGTGGATGAGTTCGGCCGGGATCCAGTTGAAAAGGTTGGGCATTACGATCGAGAGCGCCTCGAAGACGCCGAAGAGCAGCGCCGCCCACATGGCGCCCACCGGATGGCGCGCCCCGAGCAGCACCGCGCCCAGGGCGATGAAGCCGCGTCCGGCGGTCATCTCGCGGGTGAACCCGATATAGTTGAACATGGCCAGCTGCGCCCCGCCGAGGCCCGCCAGCGCGCCCGAGACCACGAGGCTCCAGGCCCGGACCTTGTTGACCGCGATGCCGGCCGCTTCGGGCGCCGCCGGATATTCGCCCACCCCGCGCAGCCACAGGCCCCAGGGCGTGCGGTAGAGGAAATACCAGATGAGAAAGACCGTCAGCGCCACGAGCCAGGAGAGGATCGAATGGCCCGAGAGGAACGCGGTGAGCGTCGGCCCGATCCCCGGAATGGCCGAGAGGAAGGACAGATCGACCGCCGGCACCGCCTTGGAGGGCAGGTTGATGGAGGTACCCTTGTCCCCGCCCGTGGCGAGCGTGAGCGCATAGACCGTGGCGCCGACCGCGAAGATGTTGACGGCAAAGCCGACCAGGATGATGTCGGCCTTGAGCTTGAGGTGGAAGAAGGCCATGAGGGCCCCGAGCAGGCCGCCGGCCACCAGCGCGGCGAAGACCGCCACGTACCAGGGGGCATAGACCGAAACCACCACGGCCGTCAGGCACGCCACCAGCATCATGCCCTCGAGCGCCACGTTGAGGGCGCCCGAAAGATCGGAGATCAGCCCGCCCAGGGCCGCGAACAGCAGCGGGGTGGTGGTGCGGATGACGGTGACGAAGAACGTCGCCGAGAAGACGGTGAGCAGAAGTTCGGTCACGGCTGCGTCTCCTGGACCTTATGGGGCACGGGCGGCTCGCCTGCCGGCCTGGTGATGCGGGCGAGCAGCTTCTTGCCTGGAACGGTGAAGGACGAGGCGACCAGCAGGATGATCACCGCCTGGACGACGCCGATCACCTCGGCCGGCACGTCGGTGCGGATCCCCATCAGGGTCGCGCCCTGGCGCAGGTAGCCATAGAACAGCGCCACCACCGGCACGGCCAGCGGGCGGCTGCGCGCCACGATGGCGATGAGGATGCCCTCGAAGGCAAGCCCGCCTTCGAACAGGATCGTGAGCTTGCCGAAGGCCTGCCCGTTGACGAACATCGAGCCGAGCAGCCCGCCCAGGCCGCCGGCCACCGTCATGGCCGAGACCATGATGAAGGTCGAACGGATGCCCGAATACTCGGCGAACTTGGGGTTGTGCCCGACGAGGCGCAGCTTGAGCCCCCAGCTGGTGCGGTAGAGCGCGAACCACACCGCCAGCACGCAGACGATGGCGATGATCAGGCCCAGGTCGATGCGGGTATTGGCCACGAGCGCCGGGAACACCGCGGTCTTGGGGAAGGGATCGGTCATCAGCAGCCCCTTGCCCGGAGGCGAGAGCTGGGCGCGGATGAGATAGTTGACGATGTCGATGGCGATGTAGTTGAGCATCAGCGAGGAGACGATCTCGTTGGCGCCCAGCTTGGCCTTGGCATAGCCGGGAATGAAGCCGTAGACGGCGCCCGCCAGGGTCGCGGCCACCATGCAGAGCGGAATGGCCGCCCAGGTGGTGCCGAGCGGGGACATGGCCACATAGGTCGCCGCCAGCGCCCCCATATAGACCTGGCCCTGTACGCCCATCGAGAACTGCCGCGCCTGGAAGACGAGGCTGAAGGCAAGGCCGGTGACCGTGAGCTTGGCCACGTCGTCGATCCACAGGCCAATGGTGCGCTGCTTCTGGAGCGGGGCGACCAGCAGCTGGTACATCGCCTCGAACGGGGCCTTGGAGGTGAAGAGCACCACCACGAACGCCACGATCAGCGCAATGACGAGCGCGGAGATGCCGCGGAAAGCCTCGCGGCGGAAGACGGCCCAGCGCGAATGCGGGTTGGGGACGGAGGTGGTCGCGCTCATTTGAGGGCCGCTCGCATTTCGTCGGGCGTCTGCGTGGAAAGCCCGAGCATGTAGGTGCCCAGGGTTTCGGGAGCCAGATCGCCCCTGTTGAGGAAGGCCGCCACGATCCTGCCGCGGTAAAAGACCAGCAGCCGGTCGGAAAGCGCCAGGAGTTCGGAAAGGTCGGCCGACGAGAGCAGCACCGCCGCTCCCGCATCGCGCGCATCGGTGATCGAGCGCCAGATGAACTGGGTGGCGCCCAGGTCGACGCCGCGCGTCGGCTGGCTGACGAGCAGCAGCTGGGGCTGCTCGGAAAGCTCGCGCGCCACCACCACCTTCTGCATGTTGCCGCCCGAGAGCGTGCCGACGGCGGCGTTGGGGCCCGAGACGCGGATCGAGAAACGCTCGATGAGCTTGCGGGCATTGGCGCCGATCGCCTTGAGGTCGAGCAGGCCATTGCGCACGTAGCGGCGGTCGTTGAGCTTGGTGGCAACGAGGTTCTCGGCCACCGAGGCGCCGGTGGCGAGCCCGGAGGCAATGCGATCCTCCGGAATCGAGGCGAGCCCGATGCCGCGCCGCTCGAGTACCGAAAGCGGCACCACGTTCGAGCCGTCCAGGTCAATGGCGCCGGCCGCCACCGGCCGCAGCCCGGCCACCGCTTCGAGGAGTTCGGCCTGCCCGTTCCCCTCCACGCCCACGAGCCCGACGATCTCGCCGGCATGGACGTTGAGCGAAAGGTCGGCGCAGACCTCGTTGCCGCGCTCGTTGAGGATGGTGACGTTCTGGACGGCGCAGACGCGCCGGCTCTGGTCGGTATCGGCGCGGTCGACCTTGAGGGCGACTTCGCGCCCGACCATGAGCGTAGCCAGGCTCTGCTCGGTGACTTCCCTGGCCTTGACCTGCCCCACCGTCTTGCCCGCCCGCATCACGGTGATGCTGTCGGAAATCTCGAGCACTTCGGGGAGCTTGTGGGCGATGAAGATGACCGTGCGGCCCTGGGCCACCAGCGAGCGGATGGCGACGAAGAGCTCGGCGACTTCCTGGGGCGCCAGCACGGCGGTGGGTTCGTCCAGGATCAGGATCCGGGCGTTGCGATAAAGGGCCTTGAGGATCTCCACGCGCTGCTGTTGCCCGACGGGGAGCGAACCCACGGGCGGCAGGGGGTCGACCTGGAGGCGGAATTTTTCCGAGAGCGCGCGCACTTCGGCAATGGCCTTGGCGCGGTCGAACTTGATGCCGGCATGGGGCTCGGACCCCAGGACGACGTTTTCATAGACCGAGAAGGACGGCACCAGCGAGAAGTGCTGGAACACCATGCCGATGCCGGCGTCGATGGCTTCGCGCGGATTGGCGAAACTGACCGGCTTGCCGTCGAGCCGCAGCTCGCCGCGATCGGGGTGCTCGATACCGAAAAGGATCTTCATAAGCGTCGATTTGCCGGCGCCGTTCTCGCCGACCACGGCGTGGACCTCTCCGGCGTTGACCGAAAGGTTCACCCCATCGTTGGCCACGGTTCCACCGGGATAGGTCTTGCCGATCCCGATTGCCTCAAGGAGTGGAGCCATGCTGCTTCGTTCCTGCCCTTTGTGAAACGCCCGGCGCTGAACCCCGAGCGTTGCAGAAATAACCCCGCCGGACCAGAGCCGCGGCGGGGTTATCAGACTTACTTCATGACGGTGTCGACGACGATCTCGCCCGACTTGATCTTGGCTTCCTGCGCGTCGACCTCGGCGCGCACGTCGGCCGGCACGATTTTCTCGTACTGGGCGTTCTTGGAGATGCCCACCGCGCCGTCGGCGAGGCCGAGCAGCAGCTTGTTGCCATAGGGGGCAGTGCCGTCGATCGTCTGCTTGAGAGCGGTCTCGAGGGACTGGCCGACCTTCTTTTCCACCGAGGTGAAGATCACGTCGGCCTGGGCCGGATCGGTGGGCGCGAAGATGGCGGCCTGGTCGCTGTCCACGCCGACGGCCAGCTTGCCCGAGTCACGGACGGCCTGCAGCGCGCCGATGCCGGTGCCGCCGGCGATCGGGAAGACGATGTCCACGCCCTGGGCGATCTGGGCGAGAGCCAGTTCCTTGCCCTTGGCCGGGTCGACGAACGAGCCGGCGACGGCGCGGGTGACGCTCACGTCGGGATTGGCGGCCTTGGCGCCCTGCTCGAAGCCGACGGCGAAGTCGACCACGGTCGGACCTTCAGCGCCCAGGATTTCGCCGAGCTTGCCGGTCTGGGAGATCTTGGCGGCGGCATAACCGGCCAGGTACCCGGCGGTCGAGGTCTGATAGGTGATGGCCAGTACGTTGCCGAAATTGCCGGTCGAGAAATCCGGGGCGTCATCGAAAATGATGAACTTCTTGTCCGGATACTGGGGCGCCAGCTCGGAGAGGAACCCGGTCATATCGAAGGTGCCCACGATGATGACGTCATAGTCGCTGTCGGCGGCGTCGGCGAAGGCAGGCTGCCACTTGCCGCGATCGGCGCCCGCTTCGATGACCTTGAGGGTCACGGGCAGGTCCTTGGTGGCCTGCTCGAGACCGGCCGCGGCGGAATCGAAGAAGCTCTTGTCGCCGAGGGTGCCATGGACAACCAGGGCAACCTTGAGCGGATTGTCCTTGTTGTATTCCTGGGCGGAGACGGCCGGCACGGCGGCCGTGGCGAGGCCTGCCGCGACGAGCAGCCCGGCCGAGGCGTTTCGAAGGGATTTGAGGAAGGACATACGCACTCCTTGGGTGTGCTTGTTAGGATGGATAGGCGGCGGAAACAGCATAGAGGCTGGCGAGCCGTTCGGCATCGACTTCCTCGATGATGGTAACTTTGGGAGAGCCGAGGCGCCCCGAGGGATCGATCACGGTCATGCCACGGGTGAGCCCCGGCGCCAGCGACACCCCGATCGAAGCCGAAAGGCTCCGCGTGACGATCCCCGGCTCGAGGAGCACGGCGGCCGCCAGCGGATCGACGAGATCGAGGCAATCGGCCCCGCCCCGGGCCATGGTGCCCTGCCGGATATGGCGAGCCAGCGCCTGGGAGAAATCGCGCACGGGCGAAGCCGGCAGGCTGGCGAAAAGCGCGTCGACGGCCTCCCCGGAAATCGGGTGTTTGAGGCACGGCTCCCAGGGCACGACCACCATGTCGATGGCAGACGAAAACACGATCTCGGCCGCTTCCGGATCGGCGAAGATGTTGAACTCGGCTGCCGGGGTGACATTGCCGCGGCCATAAACGGTGGCGCCCATGATGGTGAGCCGGCCGATGCCGGCGGCGATGGCCGGCTCGGTGCGCAGGGCCAGCGCCAGGTTGGTCAGCGGCCCGATCATCAGCATGTCGACCTTGAGACCGCTCCGGGCCGCCTCGCGAAAGCTCGCGCGCAGGAAGGCGACCGCATCGTCCGATGCCGGCGCATCGACCCGAGCGGGACGCGGCGCGCCGCCCAGGCCGTCTTCGCCATGGATGTCGGTGGCGTCGATGGTTTTCTGCACCAGCGGACGATCGGCGCCCTTGTGCACGGGCACCGAGACGCCGGCGGTGGCAAGGGTTGCCAGGATATTGTCGGTGGCGGCGTCGAGGCCGACATTGCCGAAGACGGTGGTCACCGCCACCGGCGTGCGCCCGTGGGCGATGAGCAACAGCAGCGCCTGGGCATCGTCGACACCGCCATCGGTGTCCAGGATCAGCTTGTTCGCGCTCAACTCAGGCAACTTTCCTGGCCTTGGCCACACGGTCCCAGAACGCCTCGTAGGTGCTGGAATACTGCGCCCGGATCTCGGCGTAGTCCTGCCGCAAGAGCTTGCGGTCGGCAACTAGCCTTTCGCCCGATACCCACACATGTCGCACGTCCCGCCCGCTGCCCGAATAGACGAGCACGGTCTCGATATCGGGGGTTTCCGAGTAGCCCGGGCCCGAAAGGTCGATGGCGATGATGTCGGCGGCCTTGCCGGCCTCGAGGCTGCCGATCTCGTGGTCGAGGCCAAGGGCCCTGGCCCCCTCGATCGTGGCCATGCGCACCAGCTCGCGGCTCGAAATCGGCTGCGCCACGCCCTCGCGATGCGAGGCGACCAGTCCAGCCACCCGCATCTCGGCGACCATGTCATAGGAATTGTTGGCCGCCACATTGTCCGTGCCCAGCCCGACCACGACCCCGGCTTCGCGCAGCTTGACCGCCGGGCAGATGCCTTCGCGGCCCGAGCGCAGGCCGGCCGTGGCGCAATAGGCGACCGAGGCGGCGGGCGACTTGGCGAAGATGGCGATGTCCTCGTCCGAAAGGTCGAGGCAATGGGCGGCGTGGACGCGCCCGTTGAAGAACCCGTCGCGATCGAGCGCCTGGGTCGCGGTGAGCCCATAGCGCTTGAGCGTTTCCTCGTTGTCCTCCGGGCCTGCCGCCATATGCAGGTGCATGCCCACCCCGTATTTCATCGCCACGGCGACTTCGGCGCGCAGGAGGTTTTCGGAGTTGTCGACATAGGGAGCGTGCGGGCCGAACCAGGGCACGATGCGCCCGTCGGCCGAGCGCTGCTGCTCGATGAAGGCCGACGCCTTGGCCAGCTCCTCGGCGCCGCGTTCCTCGTCGCCCAGCTGCACGATGCCATAGGCGATGACGGCGCGAATGCCGGCCTGCGACACCGCCTCGGCGATCTCCTCGGCGAAGAAATACTGGTCGCAGAACGTGGTCGTGCCCGAGAGCACCATCTCGGCGCAGGAGAGTTTTACCGCCGGGCCGATATCGGAGGCGATCAAGGACAGCTCGGGCTCGCGGATGGAGTTGTACCAGCCTTCCATGGTGAGCAGGCTCTGCCCTTCCGAGCGTCCGCGGAACAGCACCATGGCCGAGTGGGTGTGAGCGTTGACGAGCCCGGGCATCACCAGGTGCCCGGCAAGGTCGACGACTTCGTCGAAAAGCGCTGCTTCCGGGATCGCCGCCTTCGGGCCGACGCCGCTGATGCGCCCATCGCGGATGGCCACCCAGCCGTCCTCGATGACACGGTTTTCAGCATCCACGGTGAGCAGAGTGGCGCCGTGGAGAAGCGTCGATACCATTTGACCCCCAACTGGTAAACCGGTTTACATGTCGATCTAATGACAGTCCGGCGGGTGTTGTCAAATGCTATTGCGGCGGCACTACGGATCAATGCACAAATTGTTGGCTGCTTTGTGATCTGCCCAAGAAGGCAGCAAAGGCAGCTCCTTTCCAGGCCATGGAGCGCGTGAGCGGTGAGCCTTAATCCCTTTGTCGCGGACACGTCCTTCCGCTCCCGGATCGAAACCGTTGCCGCCGAGATCGGCCCTGCCCTCAATGCCGCGGTCGCCGAGCGGCTGGCGGCGCGGCGGCGCGAGGCATCGCTCAACCTTGGCGGTGTCCTGCTGGCCGGGGAGGCCGCCCGGATCGTGGCCGATTTCGGCCTCGCTGGGGTCGAGGACCTGATGGTGCTGGTCCTGCCCACCGCCCAGGCCATCGCCAGCCCGCCCATCTCGAACTTCTTCGTCGGCTCGGTCGGGCTCGAGGCCCAAAGCGGCAACCTGGTCTTCGGCGGCAATGTCGAGTTTCCCCGGACCCATCTCGGCTTCACCCTTCATGGGGAAGGGTTCGTGTTCACCCGCGCCTTTTCGCGCGGCACCTCGATCGCCAAGATCGCCATCGGCGAGGCGCACCCTTGCGCCCATTGCCGCCAGTACCTCTCCGAGTTCGCCACCACCCGGGACCTGCGGCTCATCGATCCGCTCGGCCACGACCTCACAATGGCCCAGCTCTATCCCTGGCCATTCGACCCGGCCTATCTGGGCGAGCCGGGCGCCATGCCGCAGGCGGTGCCCTGGCCCGACCTGGCGCTGGCGGACGAGCATCCGCTGGGCGAAAAGCTGCTCGCCGTCGGCCGGCGCGCGCACACGCCCTATGGCAAATCGCCCTCGGCAATCGTATTGACGCTCACGGACGGCGCGACCGTCAGCGGCGCCTCGATCGAAAGCGTGGCCTTCAACCCCACGATCGGCCCGCTGCAGGCGGCAATCGTCGATCTGCTCGCCCATGGCTATCGCTATGGCGACATAGAATCGGCGGTTCTCGGCACTGTCCGCGACGGCGCGGTGGATTATTCCCGCAGCGTCACCGAATTGCTGGGCGCCATTGCGCCCGACGCCAAACTCGAAATCCTGGGATGGACGATCTGATGCTCGATGTTGCCAAGGCCAGTTGGGTGCAAGTCAAAGACGCCGCCGACAGGGGCGTGCTGGCGGTGCTTGCCGTCGGCGCGGTCGAGCAGCACGGCGCCCACCTGCCGCTCCTGACCGACACCGTGCTCGCCGCTGGAGTGGCGCGGCGGGTCGCCCAGGGCCTCGACGCCCTGCTGCTGCCGCCCGTCGCCTATGGCGATGCCTGGAACAATGAAGGCTTTGCCGGCACGATCTCGCTTTCCCCCACGACCCTGCGCGCCGTGGTGGAAGACATCGGGCGGGGCCTCCACCGCATCGGGGTCAAGGGGCTCCTGACCGTCAACGGCCATTTCGGCAACCGCGAACCGATCGCGCTGGCGGCCCGCACCCTGGCCGAGCTCGGACTCCCCGTCCTCCACCTCGACTACCCAAAGCTGGAAGTGTTCGCCGGTGAGGTCTGCGACAGCGCGCCGGCCGGCAACCATTTCTATCACGCCGATGAGGTGGAAACCTCCATGATGCTGGCCCTGGCCGCCGAGACCGTGGCCATGGACAAGGCCGCGCCCGAATACCCGGCCTTTCCCGAGACCTTCGGGCTCGAGCCGATGCAGCTCTCGACCTTCAACCGTTCGGGCGTCTTCGGCGACCCGCGCCCGGCCACCGCCGAAAAGGGCGAGGCCCTTATCCGGAAAATCGTGGAGGAGAGCCTGCGGCTCGCCGCCATCTGGAAAACCCGGCACTCTATTGGACTTTGACCATGGCTGACCTTCCCGACGATCTTCTCATCAACGGCGCCGACGAAGTCGCCATCCGCCAGGACCTGGCGCTGGTGGCGCTGGGCAAGCGTCCCGCCGACAAATCCCTGCGTGTCGGACGTCTGCTCGACGTCCACGGGCGCCGCTGGCACGAGGACCAGGAAATCGTCATCCGCGGCCGCCGCGTCGCCTGGGTCGGCCCGGCCGGCGCCTATAAGGGCGAGATCACCGGCGAGCGCGTCCACGAACCCGACCTCGCCGCCGTTCCCGGGTTCGGCGAGATCCACAAGCATATCGAAAGCTCGCACCTGACGCCCGAATATGAGGCGGCGCTGGTCCTGCCCTTCGGCTCCACCTGGACCTGCGAAGCCTCCCACGAATTCTCCAATGTCGACGGGCCGCACAATCTCGAGTTCTGGCTCAAGGCCCGCCTCGCCGGCAGCCCCAACAAGATCTTCCCGCTTCCCGGCTCGGCCGTGCCGCCCACCGCCTACGAATGGGGCGGCGGCCATTTCGGCTATGACGAGCAACAGAAGTTCCTGATGCAATCGCTGATGGTGGCGGGCCTGGACGAGGTTATGGACTGGCCCGCCGTCTGGAACCCGGAAAATCCCTCCTATGAGCGCCTCTGGGGCATGATCCGCGCTACCTTCGAGCAGCGCGGCGTGGTGGAAGGCCATGCGGCGGGGCTCAGGGAACTCCCCGAGATCAACGCCTTTGCCGGCGCCGGCCTCTCCTCGGACCATGAAGCCTGGACCCCCGAGGAGGTGCGCGAAAAGCTGCGCCGCGGCCTCTTCATGGAATTGCGGCCCCATTCCCTGCCCGATATCGTCAAGGGCCTGCTTGCCGAGGGACAGCAGGATTGGTCCCAATTCGCGCTCTGCACCGATGACCGCTCCTGCTCGGACACCATGAAGCTGGGCGCCACCGACCACAATGTACGCGTTGCCATCGAGAACGGCCTCGCCCCCGAAATCGCCATTCAGCTCGTCACCATCAATCCGGCGCGTCACATGCGCCTCACCCCCTGGGTGGGCTCGATCGCGCCGGGACGCTATGCCGACATAGTTCTGCTTTCCGACGTCGAGAAGCTCGAAATCGCCAAGGTCTGGGCCGATGGCGGGCCGGTGTCGGAAGGCCGGCGGTACACGGCGCCGATCCCCAGGATCGACTGGCCGGAATGGGCGACCCGAACCGTCAACATCGCGCGCGACCTGAGCGCGGACGACTTCGCCATCCCCGCCGAGCCGGGCCGGCAGACCATGCAGGCCGCGCTCCTGCGGCCCTTCCACTGGTCGGACGAATTTATCACAATGGACTTGCCCGTCGCGGCAGGCCAAGTGCAGCGCGATGAAACGCGCAATGTCACCAAATTCGCCATCGTCGATCGCTTCTCGGGCGAGGGCAAGGTCGCCAGGATGTTCTGGTTGGGCACGGGACCGAAGACGCCCGACACCGCCCTCGCCTGCTCGATGGGCCATGACAAGCACAATATCTGGGTCGTCGGCTCGTCCGATGCCGCCATGGCCATGGCCGTCAACGCACTGCGCCAGAGCCAGGGCGGCTGGGCCCTGGTGCGCGAGGGCGAGCTCGTGGCCACGGTCGGCTACGAGGTGGGTGGCCTCATGACCGCTCGCCCGCCCGAAGCGCTCGACGCCGAGATGAAGCACCTCTATGCCGAGGGCGAAAAGGTCGAGTGGATGTACGAACCCACCTTCTCGCCGCGCTGGTGGCCGGGTTTCCCGGAGCGCCTGGCCTTTGCCACCCTCACCTGCGCGCCCTGGCGCTGGGTGCTGGTGGCGCCCTCTCCGCTGGCGCCCGAAGGGTTCGTCAACGTGCAGACGGGAGCGACCCATCCGATCGTTTGGTGATATCGGGGCCGGAAAACGACTTACTAAACCGCTTTACTAAAGCGTTTCTGTGATCTATCGCTTATATGGCTGAGGGGAGCCTTATGGCCACGATTCACGACGTAGCTGAAGATGCCGGTGTGTCGCCGACCACTGTCTCGCGCTATCTCAACAACCGCATCGAATTGCCGGCGGCGACGGCCGCCCGCATCGACGCCTCGATCGCCAAGCTCGACTACCGGCCGAACCTGCTGGCCAAGCGTCTCTCGACCGGCAAGACCGAGGCCATCGGCCTCGTCGCCCCCGAGATCGGCAACCCGTTCTTCGCCGAACTTGCCTCCGCCGTGGAGGACGAGGCGGAAAACCACGGCTACGCCGTCTTCATGTCCTCCACGCACGGCCGGCGCGAGCGCGAGATCGCCTGCCTCAACCGCCTCTCGGACCGCCATGTGGACGGCCTGATCATGATGACCAACGCGCCCGACGACGGCTCGCTCGCCCGGCTCATCGCCGGCCACGAGAACGTGGTCATGATCGACGAGGAAATCCCGGGCGTGAACGCCCCGCGCGTCTATGCCGACAATATTTCGGGCGGCTATCTCGCCGGCCGGCACCTGATCGAGATGGGCCACACCCGCATCGGCATGATCGGCGGCCCCGAGGGCCTGTTTTCGGTGGGCGAGCGCCGCGCCGGCTTCGAAAGGGCCCTGGCCGAGGCCGGCCTGGCCTTGGCGCCACAAGACGTGTTCCTGGGTGAATATACCCGCGACTTCGGCCGGGCCGCCGCGCTCGACCTGCTCGCCCGCGCCGATCGGCCCACCGCCGTCTTCGCCCAGAGCGACTACAACGCCATCGGCATTCTCGGGGCGCTGCGCGAACTGGGATTGGCGGCGCCCAAGGACCTTTCCATCGTCGGCTTCGACGACATGCCCTTTGCCGAGCTCACCAGCCCGGCGCTGACGACGATCCGCCAGCCGATCGCCGCCATCGGGCGCTTGGGGTTCCAGACCCTGCTGGCGCTTCTCAACAAGCAGGACGTGGCGGACGTGACGCAATTGCCGGTGGAACTGGTGATCCGCGACTCGGTCGCCCGCCCACCCAAGGACTAGACCTTTTCATGACCAAACGCGTTCTGATCGCCGGGGAATCCTGGACGGTTCACTCCATCCACCAGAAGGGTTTTGACAGCTTCACCACCACCGAATACTCGGAGGGCGTGAAGTGGCTCAAGGCCGCGCTCGAGGCGGGCGGCTGGACCGTTGATTTCCAGCCCTCGCACGTCGCCGCGCGCGACTTCCCCTATACCGCCGAGGACCTGGCAGCCTATGACTGCGTCATCCTCTCCGATATCGGCGCCAATACGCTCCTGCTGCACCCGGAAACGTTCACCAAATCCAAGGTGCTGCCCAATCGCCTCCATTCCATCCGGGACTATGTCGCGCGTGGCGGCGGTTTCGTGATGGTGGGCGGCTACCTCACCTTCCAGGGCATCGATGCCAAGGGCCAGTATGCCGGCACCGCCATCGAGGACATCCTGCCCGTGACCCTGAGCCGGTTCGACGATCGCGTCGAGAGCCCGCAGGGTATCACCCCAAAGGTTGCCTTGAGCCACGATACCGTTGCCTCGGTCAACGGAGACTGGCCCGACATGCTCGGCTACAACCGCGTGACGCCCAAGGAAGGCGGCAATGTCGTGGTCACGGTCGGGGACGATCCGCTGTTGGTCACCGGCACCTATGGGCAGGGTCGCACCGTCGCCTTCACCAGCGATTGCGGCCCCCACTGGGCCCCGCCGCCGTTCGTGGAATGGCCAGGCTATGCCCCGCTCTGGCAGGGCATCGTCGACTGGGCCGCCGGCAAGTAGGGGGAACCGGAGCGGCGTCGCGCAGCTCCTTTCGAAACCCAGCGGGGAAGCGAAAACCTGGCGAAGCGCGGCCTAGCGGTCCCCGCCATAGGCCTCGCGCATCGCGGCAATCTCGGCGAGCGTCGCTTCGAGCCGTCCCCAATCGTCGGCCTCCGCGATCGGCGCCCAGATCGCTTCGACCTCATCGATGATGAGCGTGCGCGGCTTTTCCCGGGCGAAATAGGGATGGTCGAGATTGACGCTCTCGCTCGGCTCGAACGCTTCGAGCAGGTTGGCGATGGGCCGAAACGCCTCGCTGGCATAGAGCTCGGCCGAGGGACTGCGCGCCGCCCGCTCCATGCTGCGGGCGCCGCCGCGCCAATCGAAGAAGAATTGCTCGTAGGGCGCCCGGCTCTCGGCAAGATAGGGAAAGAGCGCGCCGGCGAAATTGCTGTCGGCGTCTTCGCCCGCCGAGCGCAGCCCCAGCCTGCGCAGCAGCGCCGCCGACAATTGCAGGCGGAACTCGGGCCAGAAGGTGTTGAGCGCCGGCTCGAGCAACGCGATGCTCGAGAGCGGCACCAGGCACTCGGCGAGGCGCGTCGCGTTCCAGGCCACCGCGTCCGGCTGGTTGCCGAAGGCATAAAGCCCGGTCTCATCGAAATAGGCGGCGGTGAAGTGCGGATCGTAGGCGGGCAGGAACCGCCAGGGACCGTAGTCGAAGCTCTCCCCCGTGATGTTGATGTTGTCCGAGTTGAGCACGCCGTGCACGAACCCGGCCGCCGTCCACTGCGCCGCCAGCCGCGCCCCGTTGCGGGCCACCCGCTCGAGCAGGTTGCGCGCCCGCGTCTCCATCGCCGGGGCCGCGAGCTCGGGCATGTAGGCGGTGATGCAATAGTCGATGAGGCGCCCCAGGCTCTCGAAATCCTCGAGATAGGCCAGCCGCTGGAAGGTGCCGATGCGGATATGAGAATGGCTCAGCCGCACCAGCACCGAGGAGCGCGTGGGCGAGGGCTCGTCCCCGCGCTGCAGTTCCTCCCCGGTCTCGATCAGCGAAAAGCTCTTGGAGGTATAGACGCCCTGGGCCTCAAGCATCTGGGTTGCCAGCACCTCGCGCACCCCGCCCTTGAGCGTGAGCCTGCCGTCCCCGCCCCGTGACCACGGCGTGCGCCCGCTTCCCTTGGTTCCGAGGTCGAGGAGCCGGCCATCCTCGAGGTCGTGCATCTGCGCGAAGAGGAAACCCCGCCCGTCCCCGAGGTCCGGGTTGTAGGAGCGGAACTGGTGGCCGTGGTAGCGCAGCGCCAGCGGTTCCTCGAAGCTCCCGCTCAGCGTCTTGAACCGTCCGAAATGGTCGAGCCAGGCGTCTTCGTCGAGGTGCCCGAGGCCGACCCGTTCGGCCCAGGCCTGGTTGCGGAAGCGCAGGATCGTCTGCGGAAAGACCGCGGCGGCCACCGGATCGTAGAACTCGGCGCCGAGGCGGGCATGGCTCTTGCTGGGTCTGAAGCGTTCCATGCCGGTCTCAACGCGCGTTCGGGGTCAGGCGATCCGTCCGTCCACGAGCGAGGCGCCGATCGGAGCCGGTCGCTCGAGGGGAGTGGTGATCTCCACAACCTGCCCGCTCCGCGATGATTTGTCGAAGGCTTCCATGACTTCGAGCACGTGCAGCGCCAGATCGCCGCTCGCCCGGTGCGGGCGGTTGGCGAGAATGGCATGGGCCATGTCCGCCACCCCCAGCGAACGATAATTGCCGTCCGCATAGGGCAGCGTCACGGCTTCATCGACCCAGTCCCCACCGGGCCGCCGAACCTTCACCTCCCCGCCGAAATTGTTGGGATCGGGCACGAGCAGGCTGGCCTCGGTGCCGTAGATCTCGAGCGGGGAATGGTTGTGCCCGGCCACATCGAAGCTCATGGCGATCTGCACGATCGCCCCGTTGGCAAAGCGCAGCGTGCCCGCGACATGGGTCGGCACCTTGACCGGCATCACCTGCCCCTTCTTGAGGGCGCTGGTGATGACGCGCTCGCGCCGCGCCATCGAGGTCATGCCCGAGACCTGGGCCACCGGACCGAGGAGGTTGACGAGGTCGGTGATATAGTATGGTCCCATATCAAGCATCGGCCCGCCGCCGAAATCATAGTAGAAGGCGGGGTCCGGGTGCCAGCTCTCGTGGCCCGGGCACATGAAGAAGGCCGTGCCCCCGATCGGCTGGCCGATGGTGCCGGCATCCACGAGCTGCCGGGCCGTCTGGTGCGCTCCGCCCAGAAAGGTGTCGGGCGCCGAGCCGACGCGCAGGCCGGCGGCGCGCGCCGCCTCGAGCAGGCGCCTGCCTTCGGCGAATTCGACCCCCAGCGGCTTTTCCGAATAGACATGCTTGCCCGCCGCCAGCACGCGCAGCCCCACATCCACATGCGCCCGCGGGATGGTGAGGTTGATGACCAGCCCGATCTCCCGATCGGCCAGCAGCGCCCCGATGGATTTGGCCACCAGCCCATGTTCGGCCGCCCGCGCCGCGGCCACTTCCGGCCGCAGGTCGGCCACCGCCCGGATGTCGAGCACCGGAAAGCTCCTGGCCGCCTTGAGATAGGCGCCCGAAATATTGCCGCATCCAATGATGCCAATGCCCATGCGTCTTGCTTCAGCCACCGGTCGCGAGCCTCCCCACTCGTTGATGCGGTACGTGCCTCATTGGTAGCCGGGCGCGGGCGGCTTGAACAGGGCCGCCGTTGCGGCGCAGCCGGGGCTCCGCTAACAACTAGGGGCGGTTTCAAAGAGGAGTTGAAATGGACGCGCCCAACCTCAAGCTGAGTTCCACCTATACCCCCGGCCCCGATGGCGAAGCGGGCCGCTATGAGCTGCGCCTCATGAACGCCTCGCCCACGCCCCTCAAGGGCTTCAAGCTCGGCTATTCCGGCCCCGGCCGCATGGGCCGCAGCGCCACGCTCGAGGGCGGCATGTTCGTGGACCAGAGCGGCAGCTGGCAGGAAATCGCCGCGCCCAGGGATTTGACGCTCGCTCCGGGAGCCGAATGGGTGGTGAGCGCCACCGGGCTCGATTTCGCCCTGCGCCATTGGACCGACGGGGCCGTGGGCGCCATGGTCACCCTGGCGGACGGCTCGGTGCACCGGGTTTCGGTCGCCCCCACCACCCTTGCCGGAGACTCCTCCGCGCTGCGCCGGGGCGTTATTTCGATGCCCGTTGTGGGATCGGTCCCAGAATCGCTTTCCATCATCCCCTGGCCCAACCGGGTAGCGGTTTCGGGCAATCGCACCGCGCCGATGGGGCTGGCGATTTCGGGCGACGCAGAGGTCGCCGAGACCTTCAGGGAGCTCACCGATCATCTCTTTCCCGGCTTCGGCATGGTGCGCCCGCCCGAGGAGGACGGCTATCCGGTCGCGCTCGAAGCCAGGGAGAGGCTGGGCGAGGAAGCCTACGAGATCGTCTTCGGGCCGGCGGGCGCCACTGTCCTGGCTTCCCGGCCCCAGGGCCATCTCTATGGCCTCATAACATTGGGCCAGATGGCTCGCGGCGCGCGCCTCCACCCCGAAAATTTCGCCTTCCCGACCGACGGCACCATCGTCGATGCGCCCGCCCATGGCTGGCGCGGCAGCCATTTCGACGTCGCCCGCCAGTTCTACGGCACCGCCGAGGTAGCCCAGTTCCTGCGCATCCTCGCCTGGAACAAGATGAACCGCCTCCACTGGCACCTGTCGGACGACGAGGCCTGGCGCATCGAGATCGAGGCCTATCCCGAACTCACCGACAAGGCCGCCTGGCGCGGCCACGGCATGGCCATCACCCCGCAACTGGGTTCGGGCCCCGAGCGCAACGGCGGCTTTTACACCAAGGCCGCGGCGCGGCAGATCATCGCCCTGGGCGAAAGGCTGGGTATCGAGGTGCTGCCCGAGATCGACGTGCCCGGCCACTGCTACGCCCTGCTCCAGGCGATTCCGAGCCTGCGCGATCCGGGCGAGAACGGGCTCTACCACTCCATCCAGGATTTTCCCAACAACTGCCTCAACCCGGCGGTCGAGACGGTCTATGGCGTGCTCGAAACCATCTTCGCCGAATTGTGCGCGCTCTTTCCCTCGAAATACTTCCATGTCGGCGCCGATGAAGTGCCGGCCGACGCCTGGACGTCCTCGCCCCAGGCCCGCGCGCTGCTCCAGAGCATGGGCGGGGGCGGCACCCACGAACTCCAGGCCCACTTCCTGCGCCGCGTGCAGGCGTTCCTGCGCTCGCGCGGCAAGATCACGGGAGCCTGGGAAGAAGCCTGCGAGGGCGGTGGCATCGACAAGGCGGACTGCTATCTGGTGGGCTGGCGGAACGTGGCCGCCAACCAGCGCCTGGCGGCCCAAGGCTATGACGTCGTCGTGGCCCCAGGCCAGCACTACTATCTCGACATGGCCTTCACCGCCGACTGGTGCGAGCCGGGCGCCAACTGGGCGGGCAACTCGACGCCCGAACAAACCTATCGGTTCGACCCCGGCGCCGGCTGGAGCGCGGACGAGAAGGCCCGGCTCCTGGGCGTCCAGGCCTGCATCTGGTCCGAACCCATGACCGACCGCGCCGTCTTCGAGCACCTGGTGTTCCCGCGCCTTTCGGCCATCGCCGAGACCGGCTGGACCGCTCCGGGCGCCAAGGATTTTTCGCGCTTCATCGGCATCGCCGCGCTGATGCCCAGTCTCTACAACATTGCGGAGGCCGGAAATGCCTGACCTGCTCATCAAGCTCTATACCCTGCCCGAGATCGACACCGAGGCGCGGGTTGCCGCCAAGGGCATCGTCGTGCGCCGGGCCATGGCGCCGGAAGGCGAGATCATCCGCGAGTGGATCGGCCGGCACTTCTCCCACCACTGGGTGGCCGAAGCCATGGTGGCGCTCAGCCACCAGGCGGTGGGGCTCTATATCGCCGTCCGCGACGGGCAATTGCTCGGCTTTGCCTGCTACGACGCCACCGCGCGCGGCTTTTTCGGCCCGACGGGGGTCGATGAGAGCCAGCGTGGCCAGGGGATCGGGGAAGCACTGCTCATCGCCACGCTCAAGGGCATGCGCGAGGCTGGCTATCAATATGCCATCATAGGAGGGGCGGGGCCGGTGGCCTTCTACCGCAAGAAGCTCGATGCCTTCGAGGTGCCCGATTCGGTGCCCGGCATCTATGGCGGCATGCTGCGAAAGCCTGATTGAGGGTGCAACGCTCCCTGCCCCTGGCGGGTTATTCCCCTTGGCGTAACGCAATGGAGAAGACCATGAACAAGGACAAGGCCCAGCCCGATCCCAAGGGCGCCGCCGCCTTTCGCGACGGCAAGAAGCCGGGCCCGGTGACCTCGAAGGTCCAGATCCGTCCGGCCGGTCCCAATTCCCAGGCCGAAAAGCCGGGGAAGTGGGACAAGGTGGATGAGGCGGCCGACGAGAGCTTTCCGGCGAGCGACCCCCCGGCCTACTGAAGATTCTCCACCAACGAAAAGAGGCGGAGCCCTGGGCTCCGCCTCTTTGATTTTGCCCCGCTCCTAGCGATGGATGAAGAGCAGGATGATGATGATCAGCCAGATCGGCACGCCCAGGAGCCACAGGCCCAAAGCTCGAAACATCGCGGTTCTCCTTTTCGCTCAGTAGCGCCGGAAGACATCGGCGAACACCGTGCCTTCGTCGCGGTGACGTCCGCCCATCGAGGCGGCCCAATAGGCCCCGGCCGCGGCGACCAGGAACGAGGCGGCCGTGAGGAACGCGGCAAGGACCGAAGTCTTGCGCGCCGTCTCGGCGGCCGCCGCCGCCTTGTCCTTGGCGGCCTGGGCGTCGGCCAGAACCTGGTCGACCCGGGCCTGCGCATCGGCCTGGCTCAGGCCGGTATTGCCGGCCACGATCTGGGCCAGGTAGGCCTTGTCCGCGTCACTGACCGCGCCATTGGCGGCCGACTGGGTGAGAATGCGGGCCGCTTCCCCGCGGGCGTCGGAGATATTGACGGCCGTGCCCACCGCAGCGGGCGGAGTGGGCGTAGCTGCTGCCCCAGCGGCCGGCGCTGCAGGGCGGAAGAGCGCATCGGTGAAATAGGCCGTGGCATTGTCGATGCCGCCTTCGGCAACGTTCGACGCCGCCTGCGTCACGGTCGCTGCGGCCGACCCGGCGGTATTGACCGCCGCGCCGAGCCCCGTCAGCGCCACCATGACCGCCACGATCGTGGCGCCGGCCCAGACCAGCAGGCCATGGGCGCCGTCGCGCACGTCCGATTCATGCTCGGTGGCGTCATGCATGCGCCGGCGCATGCGACCGGTGAGGTAGCCGCCGGCCATGGCGCACGAGACCTCCACCCAGAGCAGCCAGGTGCCCGCCGCGATCGCCACCCAGACCGGGGAGACATCGGGGGCGGCCGAGAAATTGACCATGGAAAGCCCGATCGCCGACCCGAAGGTCAGCATGACCAGGCCCAGCGCCACGGCGAGCACGATACCGGCGAAAATCGCCGGCCAATCCACATAGGAGTCGCTCGCGCCCGTTGGCGCGGCGACGGCGACGATATCTGTTTCCACTGCCATGTAACCCTCCTCTTGCAGAGCCATTTCAGTGCAGGCCCAGGAAGGAAAGGATGGCCATGATGACCACGACGAGCCCGACCAGGTAGATGATGCCGTTCATTTGTTTCTGCCTTTTTCTGACGCAGTTATGCCTGCATCAACCAAGCGAGACGGCATTGGTTCCGGCGCAAAAAGCAGAGGCGGGGTTTCCCCCGCCTCTGTCCTAGTGTCCCGAAAGCCCCCCTCAGAGCTTGTCGGTGATCTCGCTCGTGTAGGCGCCCTGCGGCTTGTTGGCGATGATCTTCTGGTCGAGCAGGGCCTTCTCGGTGCGATCGTAGGCGGCCATGTCGAGCTTGAAGTCATGCGGGTCGACGAGCTTGGCGACTTCGCTCATCATGTACTTCTGATGGTCGAGCGTCTGGGCACCCGATTCATCGTTGTCGATGACGATCTGGGCGGCCTCGTCGGGATTGTCGATGGCATATTGCCAGCCCTTCTGGGAGGCGCGCACGAACCGCACCATCTTGTCGGCGAAGGCCGGGTCGGCCAGCTTGTCGCCCATGGCGTAGAGCCCGTCCTCGAGCAGGTCGTTGCCGAGATCGGTGTAGTTGAAGATCACCAGCTTGTCCTTGGTGAAGCCGGCATCGATCGCCTGGCCGAGCTCGTTATAGGTCATCACCGAGATGCAGTCGGCCTGCTTCTGGATGAGCGGCTGCACGTCGAACGATTGCTTGAGCACGTTGACGCCATCGGCCCCGCCATCGGTCGGGATGCCCAGCTTGTTCATCCAGGCGTAGAACGGATATTCGTTGCCGAAGAACCAGACGCCCAGGGTGTGGCCCTTGAAGTCGGCTTCGGTCTGCACCGGGCCGTCCTTGGGGCAGATCATGAGCAGGCCGGACTTCTTGAATGGCTGGGCGATATTGACCAGCGGCACGCCCTTTTCGCGCGCGGCCAGGGCCCCGCCCATCCAGTCCACGATCACATCGGCGCCGCCGCCGGCGATCACCTGCTCGGGGGCGATATCCGGGCCGCCCGGCTTGATGGTGATGTCGATGCCTTCGTCGGTGTAAAAGCCCTTGTCCTTGGCCACGTAATAGCCGGCGAACTGCGCCTGGGTCACCCACTTGAGCTGGAGCGTGACCGGATCGGCCGCCTGCGCCATGCCGGCCGCGGCGAGCGACATGACGCCCGCCAGAAGGCCTCCTATAAGCTTATGCATTGACGTTTCCCCTTTCCCTTGATTACCCGCCTCATCCACCACGGACGGACGGGTGCCAGAAGGTGACGGCCCTCTCGATGAGGGTGATCACCCCATAGAAGACGGAGCCCGCGACCGCCGCCACCGCGATCTCCGCCCAAACCATGTCGACATTCATCCGGCCGACTTCGGTCGATATCCGGAAGCCCATTCCCACAATGGGCGTCCCGAAGAATTCCGCCACGATCGCCCCGATCAGCGCCAGGGTCGAGTTGATCTTCAAGGCATTGAAGATGAAGGGCGCCGCGGCGGGCAAGCGCAACTTGAAGAGGGTCTGCCAGTACCCCGAAGCATAGGTGCGCATGAGGTCGCGCTCCATGTTCGAGGAAGCCGAGAGGCCCGCGATGGTGTTCACCAGCATCGGAAAGAACGTCATCACGACGACGACCGCGGCCTTGGAGGGCCAGTCGAAGCCGAACCACATCACCATGATCGGGGCGACCCCGATGATGGGCAGGGCCGAAACGAAATTGCCCAGCGGCAGGAGGCCCCGTTTGAAGAACGGCGAGCGGTCGATGAGGATGGCGACGAGGAACCCCGATCCGCACCCGAGCACGTAGCCGATGAGCACCGCCTTGAGGAAGGTCTGCTGGAAATCGGCGATGAGCGTGGGCACGCTCGAGATCAGCTTCTGCCAGATCATCGATGGCGGCGGCATGATGACCGTCGGCACCGCCGCGCCCACCGTGATGGCCTCCCAGATAACGAGCAGCGCCGCCCCGAAGACGATCGGAATGATGATGCCGATGCGCTGGTCGACCCGCTTGTCGGAAATGGCCTTGGAGAGCCGTTCGACGAACAGCCAGCCGAAAAGCCAGAAGGCGATCAGCGCCGCCCAGAACCAGGTCGGCGCCGGCACGATGCCCGGCAGCGCCAGCATCAGGAGGATGGCGCCCACCAGTGCTATGGCGCCGTCCATCCAGAGCGACCAGCCCAGCCAGAAGCGCCCGAGCGAAACGATGCCCAGCGCCAGCACCAGCGCAATGGCGAACTGGCCGGAAAAACCCCAGGCGACGAGCAGCGCGAAGGCGAGGGCGCAGACGCCACCGGCGACGATGGCGAGATAATGCTGGAGCTGGCTCATGCCGGACGCGCTCCCATGCGGGCATTGACGAGTTTTTCGACCACGCCCACGGCGATGACCAGAACCGCCGCCAGCGCCGAGGCGGCGAAGAGCGCCGACCAGATCTGGACGGTCTGCCCGTAATAGGAGCCGGCCAGCAGCCGCGCGCCCAGGCCGGCCACGGCCCCCGTCGGCATTTCGCCCACGATGGCCCCGACGAGGCTGGCGGCCACGCCCACTTTCATCGAGGTGAAGAGATAGGGCAGCGCCGAGGGCCAGCGCAGCTTCCAGAACACCTGGGCGGCCGAGGCATTATAGGTGTGCATGAGGTCCATCTGGATGAATTCGGGGCTGCGCAGCCCCTTCACCATGCCCACCGTCACCGGAAAGAACGCCAGATAGGCCGAGATGATGGCCTTGGAGATGAAGCGCGCCGTATCGGCCGGCAGGCCGAGCGGGGGCGCGGTGAAGAGGTTGAAGCCGATGACGACGAAAAGCGGCGCCAGCGCCAGGATCGGAATGGTCTGGCTGGCAATGACCCAGGGCATGAGCGAGCGGTTCATCGCCCCGTTATGGACGATCAGCACCGCCAGCAGGATGCCCAGCGCCGTGCCGAGCACGAACCCCGCCAACGTCGCCGAGAGTGTAATCCAGGCGTGGTAGAAGAGGCTCTTCTTGGAGGTGACCGCCAACTCGGCGGTGGTCTTCCAGATCTCGCCCGCTACCTGGTGCGGCGAGGGCAGCACCGGCCGGTCCTGCGCCCAGGCATCGAAGACGAATTGCTGCGCCGTCCAGTCGGTGACGCCCTTGTTGGCGTAGACCTGGTATTGCCAGGGCGTATTGAGCCAGAGCGAGGCGGCGTACCAGATGACGACGAGCGCCAGGAGCACGATGATGACGGGGATGGCGTTCTTGCCGTGGTTCATCGCCGCCCTATTCCTCGTACGAATGGCCGGCGCGCAGGCCGTCGCGGACGCGGGCGGCGATGGCCAGGAATTCCGGGGTCTCGCGGATATCGAGCGGCCGCTCGGCGGGAAGCGTGGAGTCGATGACGTCGGTCACCCGGCCCGGACGCGGTGACATCACCACGATCTTGGTCGAGAGATAGACCGCCTCGGGAATCGAGTGCGTCACGAAGCAGATGGTTTTTTGCGTCCGCGCCCAAAGCTTCAAAAGCTCGGAATTGAGGTGATCCCGCACGATCTCGTCGAGCGCGCCAAAAGGCTCGTCCATGAGCAGGAGGTCGGCGTCGAAGGCCAGGGCGCGGGCAATGGAGGCGCGTTGCTGCATGCCGCCCGAAAGCTGCCAGGGGAATTTTTTTTCGAAGCCCGTCAGGTTCACCAGCTCGAGCGTGCGGCGGATGCGTTCGGCCTTGTCGGCCTCGGCATAGCCCATGACTTCGAGCGGCAGCGCCACGTTCTTCTCGATGGTGCGCCACGGGAAAAGCGCCGGCGCCTGGAAGACATAGCCATAGGCCCGGCTCTCGCGCGCAGCCTGCGGGCTCATGCCGTTGACGGTGAGCGTGCCGGCGGTCGGCTGTTCGAGATCGGCGATGGTGCGCAGGAACGTGGTCTTGCCGCACCCGGAGGGGCCGATGAAGGAAACGAATTCGCCCTTGTTTATGTCGAGGTTGACGTCCGAAAGCGCATGGACGGGCCCGTCATTGGTCGAAAAGGTCAGGCCCAGTCCACGAGCGGAAACCACGGCTGCCGGCGCGCCGGCCGATTGGGACGGCGCGGCGCGGGCGGTATCGAGAGTAAGGTCGGCCGTCATCAAACACCCGTCGCCGGAATGCCGGAGCGCTGCACTTTTCGCGGCGCGGTGATCTCTTTCCAGGTCGAGAGCGCGCGGTTGACCGCCCCCCTGGGCTCGCGGCCCACGAACTGGCCATGGCCGGGCCTGGCGTCCACCTTGTCCTCGACGATGGCGACCTCGCCGCGCGTCAGCACGTAGCGCGGCAGGCCCTCGACCTCGAACCCTTCAAAGACGTTGTAGTCGATGATCGACTGCTGGCTCGCGGCCGAAATGGTCTTCTTGCGCTTGGGGTCCCAGACGACGATGTCGGCGTCCGCGCCCACGAGGATCGCTCCCTTCTTGGGGTAGCAGTTGAGGATCTTGGCGATGTTGGTGGAGGTGACGGCCACGAATTCGTTGGGGGTCAGCCGGCCGGTATTGACGCCCTTGGTCCAGAGCAGCGGCATGCGGTCTTCCAGGCCCCCCGTGCCATTGGGGATCTTGGCGAAATTGCCGATGCCGTTTCGCTTCTGCTCGGTGGTGAAGGCACAATGGTCGGTGGCCACCACCTGGAGCGAACCCGAGGCCAGGCCCGACCACAGCGAATCCTGGTGCTGCTTGTTGCGGAAGGGCGGGCTCATCACCCGGCGCGCCGCATAGTCCCAGTCCTGGTTGAAATATTCGCTCTCGTCGAGCACCAGGTGCTGGATCAGCGGTTCGCCGAAGACGCGCATCCCCTTGGCGCGGGCGCGGCGGATGGCTTCGTGGCTCTGTTCGCACGAAACGTGCACCACATAGAGCGGCACGCCCGCCATGTCGGCGATCATGATGGCGCGATTGGTGGCCTCGCCTTCAACTTCGGGCGGACGCGAATAGGCATGGCCTTCCGGCCCGTTATTGCCTTCGGCGAGGAGCTTCGCCGTCATCTGCGCCACGACGTCGCCGTTCTCGGCATGGACGAGCGGCAGTGCGCCCAGGTCCGCGCAGCGCTGGAAGGACGAGAACATCTCGTCGTCATCCACCATCAGCGAGCCCTTGTAGGCCATGAAATGCTTGAACGTGGTGATGCCGCGATCCACGACCTCGGCCATTTCGTTGAAAACCTGTTCGCCCCACCAGGTAATGGCCATGTGGAACGAATAGTCGGCGGAAGCCTTGGCCGTCTTGTTGTCCCACATCTGCAGCGCTTCGAGCAGCGACTGGTTGGGGTTGGGCAGGCAGAAATCCACGACCATCGTGGTGCCGCCGGCGAGCCCGGCGCGCGTGCCGCTTTCGAAATCGTCGGTGGAATAGGTGCCCATGAAGGGCATTTCGAGATGCGTATGCGGATCGATCCCGCCCGGCATGACATAGCAGCCGGTGGCGTCCAGCACCTCGTCGCCGGTAAGGTTCTTGCCGATCTCGACGATCACGCCGTCTTCGATTTTGACGTCAGCCGGATAGGAAAGATCGGCGGTGACCACTGTCCCGCCCTTGATAACCTTGCTGCTCATAATCCCTGCCCTTGTAGTCCTGTGTTCGGATCTATCCGCGCCCCTCAGCGGCGGATGGATCGGTTGGCTAAGACCCCTCACCTAACCTCTCCCCGACGGGGAGAGGAACCGATTGGAGGTGTTGTTTGCTTCGTGCCACAAAAGCGGCGCTGGCCGCACGGGCACCTCTTGTTCCTCTCCCCGTCGGGGAGAGGGTGGCCGGAGCGAAGCGGAGGTCGGGTGAGGGGTTCCCCTCCAAGACCGCAAGCAACATCTCCAGGATGCCATCCGTGTTCGCCAGAACCTCGTTGTTCCAGAACCGGACGACCGAATATCCCTGGCCATTCAGCCACTCGGTGCGTCGGGCATCGGTCGTGGACCAGTCATGCTGGCCCCCATCGAGCTCGACGACGAGGTTGCGCTCCCGGCAGACGAAGTCAGCGACATAGGGGCCGATCGGCAACTGCCGCGCGAACTTGAAACCGCCCAGGGCGCGGTTGCGCAGATGATACCAGAGGCGATTCTCCGCATCGCTGGCCCGGATGCGCAACTGGCGGGCCCGCAGGACCTTGGCACCCCTCACCCGACGCTGCGCGTCGACCTCTCCCCGGAGGGGCGAGGTGGGCGTAGAGCCTCTGTCGGGGAGCCGGGCCATGATCAATCCACGATCTCCGCCGTATCGAGCACCGCGTGGAACAGCACGTCCGTTCCCGCCGCCGCCCATTCCTTGGAAATGCTCTCCGCCTCGTTGTGCGAGAGCCCGTCCACGCACGGACAGAAGATCATCGCCGCCGGCGCGACGCGGTTGATCCAGCAGGCGTCGTGCCCGGCGCCCGAGACGATGTCGCGATGCGTATAGCCGGCGCGATCCGCCGCGGCGCGGACGGTGTCCACGAGTTTCGGATCGAACGCGACGGGATCGAAATGGCCGACCTGCTCCACTTCGCACTCGATATCGAGCGCTTCGGCGATGGTCTCGATGCCGAGGCGTATGCGCGTATCCATCTCGTCGAGCACGTCCTTGTCGGGCGAGCGGATATCGATGGTGAAGACCGCCTTGCCGACAATGATGTTGCGCGAGTTCGGATAGACGTCGATATGGCCGACAGCGCCCACGGCGTCGGGCTGGTAATCCATCGCCACTTCATGGACGAGCTCGATCACCCGCGCCATCCCCAGGCTCGCATTGCGGCGCTTGGGCATCGGCGTCGAGCCGGTATGGGCTTCCTTGCCGGTCAGCGTCACCTGCAGCCACTTGAGGCCCTGGCCGTGGGTGACGACGCCAATGTCGATGTTTTCGTCCTCTAGGATCGGACCCTGCTCGATATGGAGTTCGTAATAGGCGTGGATCTTGCGATCCCCGGTCTTTTCCGTGCCCTTCCAGCCGATCCGCTCCAGCTCCTCGCCGAAAGTCTTGCCGTCGTGATCCTTGCGGGCATAGGCCCAGTCCTGATCATGCATGCCGGCAAAGACGCCCGAGGCCAGCATGGCCGGGGCAAAGCGCGTGCCTTCCTCGTTGGTCCAGTTGGTGACCACGATCGGATGCTTGGTCCTGATTCCGAGGTCGTTCATGGTGCGCACGACTTCGAGCCCACCCAGAACGCCGAGCACGCCGTCATACTTGCCACCCGTCGGCTGGGTATCGAGGTGGCTGCCCACATAGACCGGCAGCGCTTCCGGGTCCGTGCCCTCGCGGCGGGCGAACATGGTGCCCATTTCGTCCACGCCCATCGTGAGCCCGGCCGCGTCGCACCACGACTTGAAGAGTTTTCGACCCTCGCCATCGGCGTCGGTCAGGGTCTGGCGGTTGTTGCCGCCCGCCACACCCGGCCCGATCTTGGCCATGTCCATCAGACTATCCCAGAGCCGATCGCCGTTGATTTTGAGGTTTTCGCCCGGGGCTGACATGCTTGGTCTCTCTTCTGGTGGTTATTTCATCGACGGGAAGGTGAATTCGGCACCTTCCTTGATGCCCGCCGGCCAGCGGGTGGTGACGGTCTTGAGGCGCGTGTAGAAGTGCACGCCTTCCGGTCCATAGATCGAGTGGTCGCCGAAGAGCGAGCGCTTCCAGCCGCCGAAGGAGTGATAGGCCACCGGCACCGGGATCGGCACGTTGATGCCCACCATGCCCACTTCGATCTTGTCGGCGAACTCGCGCGCGGCGTCGCCGTCGCGGGTGAAGATGGCCGTGCCGTTGGCATATTCGTGGCCGTGGATGAGGTCGACCGCGTCCTGGTAGGAATTGGCGCGCACCACCGAGAGCACCGGCCCGAAGATCTCCTCGCGGTAAATCTTCATGTCGGGCTTGACGTGATCGAAGAGCGTGCCGCCGACGAAAAAGCCGTTCTCGTAGCCCTGCAGCTTGAAGCCGCGGCCGTCGACCACCAGCTCGGCGCCCTGCTCGACGCCCGAGTCGATATAGCCCACGATCTTGTCGCGCTGCATCTTGGAGACGATCGGGCCCATCTGGGCGTCCTTGTCGGTCGCCGGACCGATCTTGAGCGCTTCCACGCGCGGCTTGAGCTTTGCCACCAGCGCATCGGCGGTCTTCTCGCCCACCGGCACGGCAACGGAAATGGCCATGCAGCGCTCGCCGGCCGAGCCGTAGCCGGCGCCCATCAGCGCATCGGCGGCCTGGTCCATGTCGGCGTCGGGCAGGATGATCATGTGGTTCTTGGCGCCGCCGAGCGCCTGCACGCGCTTACCGGCCTTGGTGCCGCGCTGGTAGACATATTCGGCGATCGGGGTCGAGCCGACGAAGGACACCGCCTTGATGTCGGGATGGTCGAGAATGTGGTCGACCGCTTCCTTGTCGCCGTGGACGACGTTGAAGACGCCCTCGGGAAGCCCGGCTTCCATGAAGAGCTTCCAGGCCAGCATGGGCGCTGAAGGATCGCGCTCGGAGGGCTTGAGGACGAAGGTGTTCCCGCAGGCGATGGCGATGGGGTACATCCACATCGGCACCATGGCGGGGAAATTGAACGGCGTGATACCGGCGACGACGCCGAGCGCCTGACGATCCGAATAGGAATCGATGTTCGGCCCGACATTGCGCGAGAATTCGCCCTTGAGGAGCTGCGGGATGCCGCAGGCGAAATCGACAACGTCGATGCCGCGCGCCACTTCGCCCAACGCATCGTCATGCACCTTGCCGTGCTCGCGCGAGATTTCGCGCGCCAGATCGTCCGCATGCTCGTCCAGGAGCTGCTTGAACTTGAACATGATGCGCGCGCGCTTCATCGGCGGCGTGTTGGACCACGCCGGGAAGGCGGCCTTGGCCGCCGCCACCGCCGCATCGATCTCGGCATTGGTCGAGAGCGGGAGCGTGGCAATCTCCTCGCCGGTCGCCGGATTGAACACCGGGCTGGTCCGTGTGGAGCTCGACATCACCAGCTTGCCGCCGATGGCATTTGAAATCTTGGTCATCTTAATCGTCCCGCCTCGCAAAATGGAACATTCGTTCTAGAGCACACAAAATAGAACATTCATTCCATTCTACTCAAGCGTTTTCAGGATGCCCCTGATGGTTTCGACGATGGTGTCGATGTGGCTCTTCTCCACGATCAGCGGCGGGGAGAGCGCGATGATGTCCCCTGTTGTGCGGATGAGGACGCCCTTTTCATAGGCCTGCACGAAAGCCGAGAAGGCGCGCTTGGTCGGGGACCCGGCGATCGGCTCGAGCTCGATGGCGCCGACGAGGCCGATATTGCGGATGTCGATGACATGGCGCTCGCCCTTGAGCGAGTGCAGCGCCTCTTCCCAATAGGGCGCCAGCTCGGCGCCGCGGGTGAGCAGGCCCTCCTCCTTGTAGGTCTCGAGCGTGGCGATGCCGGCCGCCGAGGCGATGGGGTTACCCGAATAGGTATAGCCGTGGAAGAACTCGATGACGTGCTCGGGCCCCTGCATGAAGGCGTCGTGGATTTCGCTCGAAACCATGACCGCGCCCATCGGGATCACGCCATTGGTGAGGCCCTTGGCCGTGACCATGATATCCGGGGTGACGCCGAAATAATCGGCACCGAACGGCGTGCCCAGGCGGCCATAGCCGGTGATCACCTCGTCAAAGATCAGGAGGATGCCGTGCTTCTTGGTGATCTCGCGCAGGCGCTTGAGGTAGTTCGGGGGCGGAATGAGCACGCCGGTCGAGCCGGCCACCGGCTCGACGATCACGGCGGCGATGGTCGAGGCGTCATGGAGCGTGATGATGCGCTCGAGCTCGTCGGCCAGTTCCACCCCGTGCTGAGGCAGGCCCTTGGAGAAGGCGTTCTTGGAGAGGTTATGCGTGTGCGGCATGTGGTCGACGCCGGTCAGGAGCGTGCCGAACATCTTGCGGTTGGTGACGATGCCGCCCACCGAGATGCCGCCGAAATTGACGCCGTGATAGGCGCGTTCGCGCCCGATGAGGCGGGTGCGCGCGCCCTCGCCCTTCACGCGCTGATAGGCCAGCGCCACCTTGAGCGCGGTTTCCACCGATTCCGAACCCGAATTGGTGAAGAGCACATGGTTGAGCCCTTCGGGCGCGATGTCGACCAGCCGGTTGGCCAGCTCGAACGCCTTGGGATGTCCCATCTGGAAGGCCGGCGCGTAGTCGAGCTCGGCCGCCTGGCTCTGGATGGCCTCGGTGATCCTGGGCCGGCAATGGCCGGCATTGACGCACCACAGGCCCGCCGTCCCGTCCAGCACCTGCCGCCCGTCGGCGGTGGTGTAATACATGTCCTTGGCCGCAACGAACATGCGCGGCGCCTTCTTGAACTGGCGGTTGGCCGTGAACGGCATCCAGAAGGCGGAAAGATCGTTTGGTACGGTGCGATTGGACACGATTGCTCCCTTGGGACCGGTCAAGATTAAATACTGATTTTCTTAGTCAAGTTTAATTGCCACTTGACCGATCGGCGTGGTAATTGGAATTTTGACCAGTTGGAAAAATGTTAGCATCCCCATGCCGCCGATCAAGGTCAAAAATGCTGGCAAGTCCGTGCCTGCCAGACGCAAGAGCGCCGCGCCCGCCAAGGCGCAGACGCGCATCCAGCGCGAGAAGCAGGACGTGATCCTGGAGGCGGCGCTGGACGTGTTTTCGTTGCACGGTTTCCGCGGCGCCACCATCGACCAGATTGCCGAACAGGCGGGCATGAGCAAGCCGAACCTGCTCTACTATTTTCCCCGCAAGGAAGAAATCCACAAGCGCCTGATGAAGACCATGCTCGACACATGGCTCCAGCCGCTGCGCGAATTCGACGCGGAGGGCGACCCCATCCCCGAGATCCGCTCCTACATCCGGCGCAAGCTCGAGATGGCGCGCGATTTCCCCCGCGAATCGCGGCTCTTCGCCAACGAGATGCTGCAGGGCGCCCCGCGCCTCATCGATATCCTGGAAGGCGAGCTCAAGGACCTCGTCGACGAAAAGGCCGCCGTGCTCCTCGCCTGGATGGACGAGGGCAAGATCGCCCGGACCGACCCCTATCACCTGATCTTCTCGATTTGGGCCACCACCCAGCACTATGCCGATTTCGACGTACAGGTGCGTGCGGTCCTGGGCAAGGAACGGGGCGGCGAAGGCCGCTTCGAAGACGCCGCACGGTTCCTCGAAAACCTCTTCATGAACGGCATCGTCCCCAAAAAGCAGACGGTCGGCTAGGGCCGGACCACCCTCACTCCTGCCCTGGCGCCAGCTTTCGGGCTCGGTCGAGCCAGCAGGTCTCCCTCTCTTGTGGGGAGGGAACAGGGGTGGGGGTGAGCAGCGAACTCGGTGTGGCCTTGCTCACCACCCGGCGCCCCGGCGGGCGCCATTGCTACAATTGCGCCGATCCCGGCGACGGCCCTTTCAGGATTGGCTGGCATGATTGGCGTCATGGGAGCACGTCGCCTATGAGCCTCGCCGTCCTTGTCGATGCCGAGAACATGCCGGCCAGCCGTTTCGAGTTCATCCGCAACCGCGTCGATGAACTCGGTCGGCCCGCCATCTTTCGCCTCTTTGCCGACTTCACCAATCCGTCCCATGCCGCCTGGCTCGACATCGCCAGGCGCCAGGGCCTGGAAACGGTATTCCAGCCGTCGTCGGGCACCGGCAAGAATTCGGCCGATATCGCCATGGTCATCCATGCCATGGATATTCTTCATTCCGGCCGTTTTACGCGGCTCTGCCTGGTGTCCACCGACCGGGATTTCGTGTTCCTCGCCCAGCGCCTTCGTGCCGCCGGCCTTGCCGTCTACGGCATAGGCCGGCAAAGCGATAACGGCCTGGCTGCGTCCTGCACGGCGTTCTATCCGGTGCCCGAAACAGCGCGACCGGCCGTTGCGCCTCCCAAGACGCCCAGTCCGGCACAAAAACCAAGCACCCAAGCGCCGACGCCCCCAGATCCGGCACCCCCGGAACTGCCAGCACTGATCGCGCGCATCGCCGCGGACCGCGGGACCGATGGTTGGGTGCCGCTCTCGACGGCGGCCCATGCCCTCCGGGAGCTGGCGCCCCACCTGGCCGACCGGTATCTGGGCAAGGGCAGGTTCCTCAAGAACCTGCGTGCCATGGGCCTGGTGACCGAGCGCAAGGCGCAGGCCGGCCTCGAAATACGCCCCCGCGCCGGAAACAGGCCCGTGGCCCGCCCCGCCTAGCTCAGCGCTTGTCTGGAGTGAGCGCCAGCACCACCAGCCCTGCCACGATCACCAGCGCCCCGGCGGCGACCGAAAGGCTTGCCCAGCCGTGGCCGAGCAGGCCCTCGTAGAAGATGACGAAGACCGGGGTGAGATAGCCATAGGCCAGCACCTTCGAGGCCGGCAGGCGCAGCGAGGCGTATTGCAGGCAGAAAAAGCTCACCGCCGTCGGGAAGATCGCCAGATAGGCCAGCACCCACCAGACGACGGCAGGCAGCGCCAGCCAGTCGGTGGCGAAGATTTCGCGCAGGCCGAAAAGCGCGATGCAGACCGTCGCCGCCGCCAGCGTCCAGAAACTCGAGACCAGGGCGCTTTCGCCGCGATTGAACCGGCGTACCAGGGGTGCATAGAGCGCGTAGCAGAAGCAGCCCACAAGGTAGACCAGTTCGCCCTGCCCGATGTCGAAGGCGGCGATGGCGCTCACTTCGCCCCGGAAGATCACCCAGATCGAGCCGAGCCCGGCCAGCACCAGGCTGATCAGCACCAGTGCGCCCACGCGCTGGCCCAGCAGGAAGAACCCCAGTCCTGCCGTCATCAGCGGAATGAGTGTGAACACCGCGCTCGTCGCCACCGGCGCCGTCATGGTGAGCGCGATGAACATCGAGACGAAATAGACCGCGTTGAGGGCGCCCAGCACCAGCATGCGCCAGGGCGCCGGCGGCACCTTCGGGCTTTCGCGCACGAGGCCGAAGGCCACCACGCCCATCACGATCGTGGCCAGCAGGAACCGCAGTGCGTTGAGCGGCACCGGCGCGATATAGGGCACGGCCAGCGCCCCGGTGGTGAAGGCTCCCGCGATCATGGCCGAGAAAGCCAGCATGGCCAGGTGCGCGGCGATCTTGTCGCGCCCGGCATGGCGATTGGCAACGGAGATGGTGTCGGTCAAGGCGGCCTCCCTGGGTCGCCTTGACTAACCTATGGGCGCGGGGTCGGAAACCCTCAAAACCCACAGGCTGCCGCGATCAGCAATCCGCCGATCAGCATGACGTTGGAGAGGAAGGAGTTGACCTTCTGTCCCCGCTCGGGTCCGGGCGGCAGGGTCCAGAAATTATGGAACAGCGCCGTCGCCAGCGCCACGAAGACGATGAGCGCCGCCGCCGCCAGCGGCACCCATATGCCCGCCGCCAAAAGGCCCCCGCCCGCCACCAGCAGCACGATGCCCACGATCAGCGCCACGTCCGGCATGGGCAGCTTGCCGGCGAGGAGGCCGCGAAGCACGGCAAAGCCCATCGCGTTGCGGATGCCGGCGACGAACATGCCGCCGCCGAGCAGCAGGCGGCCAAGGATCAACAGGGTCGAAGGCAGGTCGGTGGGCATCAGGCTCTCCTTTGGCGATTCCCGGAACGTTTCTATGCTGTTACGACGCACGGGCCAGCCGGTTTTCGACAGCGCGGGAGCATTTTTCCCCTATTGGGCCGCAAGCGGCTCGATCGGATGCTGGGTCCGAAAGCCCACGGCCACCCGGTTCCACACGTTGATGAGGCCGATGGCGACGGTGAGCTTGGTCAGCTCTTCTTCCGAAAAGAACACCCGCGCCGCCTCGTAGGCCGCGTCCGGTGCCCGGGTGTCGGCCAGGAGCGTCAGCGCCTCCGTCCACTCTAGCAGCGCGCGCTCGCGCGCATCAAAGAGCGGCGATTCCTGCCAGACCGGCAGCATGTTGATCCACTGCTGGGACAGGCCGTCGGCCAGTGCGTGCCGGATGTGCATGTCCACGCAATAGGCGCAGCCGTTGATCTGGGAGGCGCGGATCTTGATCAGGTGGATGAGGCGTGGCTCGAGGCCGGAATCGCGCACCACATAGCGGTCGAGCGCCACGACGGCCTGGTAGGCGTCCGGCGCGGCCTTGCGGAAATCGAGACGGGCTTGCATGGGTCAGGTCCTTTCGGTCTGGGCGCGTTCGTGAAGGTCGAGGAACGCGCAATTGCGCTGGTTGATGGCCTGGTTGAGCGGGGTCGTCTGGTCGCCACGGAGTTCGGCGATGGTGATGGTAGCCAGTTCGGCCCGATAGGCGCGCTCGGCCCGCAGCATGGCGCTGGCCACCCCGCAGGGCAGGCGGTGGAATTCGGCCGGCAGCGGATTGGGCCCGCGCTGGCGGATTTCGGCGCAGCGGAACGCCGGAGCGGGCCCCTCGACGGCGAGGACGATATCGAGCAGGGAAATGTCTTCGGGGCGGCGCGCCAGCCGATAGCCGCCGCGCGGCCCGGGGATCGAGGCCAGGAGGCCGGCGCCGGCCATCGCCTGCAGATGCTTGAGCAGGTAGCTCGTCTTGACCCCGTGGAACGCCGCCAGAGCCGCCGCCGGCAGGGCGCCGTCCGGCTGGAGATTGGACAGCATCAGCACGCAGTGGATCGCCTGCTCCACCCCTTCGCCGATCTTCATGGTTCTGCTCGTTTAATCATGGATAAATATTATCCATGATTCGACCGAAACACAATACGGGCGCCACGAGGGCGCCCGCATCGTTATCCGGCCAGGAGGAAAGGGAGCCGGAAAGGAGCTCGAATTACTCGGCCGGTTCGACCGTTTCCTTGCGCATGGGATTGTTCGGATGCGTCGTCCAGTTGGCGTATTTCTCGGTGACGATCCGGCCGGTGCGCTCGTCGATCGAGCCGGGCTCGAGCGCCACCATGGTGATGCAGTCTTCCACGGGGCAGACGTTGACGCACAGGTTACAACCCACGCATTCGTTGTCCATCACCTCGAAATGCCGCTTGCCGTCCTTCTCCTTGGAGATGGCCTGGTGCGACGTGTCCTCGCAGGCGATGTGGCAGCGCCCGCACTTGATGCACAGGTCCTGGTCGATATGGGCCTTGGTGATGTAGTTGAGGTTGAGGAACTGCCAGTCCGTGACGTTGCGCACGGCGCGGCCCGAAAAGTCCTCGATGGTCGCGTGGCCCTTCTCGTCCATCCAGTTGGCGAGGCCCGAAATCATCTCTTCCACGATCTTGAAGCCATAGGTCATGGCCGCGGTGCACACCTGCACGTTCCCCGCGCCCAGCGCCAGGAACTCGGCGGCGTCGCGCCAGGTGGTGACCCCGCCGATGCCCGAGATGGCCAGGCCATGGGTTTCCGGATCGCGCGCGATTTCCGACACCATCGAGAGCGCGATGGGTTTCACTGCCGGCCCGCAATAGCCGCCATGGGTGCCGCGCCCGTCGATCGAGGGCTCGGGCGAGAACGTGTCGAGATTGACCGAGGTGATCGAATTGATGGTGTTGATGAGCGAGACCGCGTCCGTCCCGCCGTTCTTGGCGGCGCGCGCGGGTTTCCGCACGTCGGTGATATTGGGCGTGAGCTTGGTGATCACCGGCATGCGCGAATACTGCTTGCACCAGCGCACGACCATTTCGACATATTCGGGCACCTGGCCGACCGCCGCGCCCATGCCGCGTTCGCTCATGCCGTGCGGGCAGCCGAAATTGAGCTCGATCCCGTCCGCCTCGGTCTCTTCCACCAGCGGCAGGATGGCCTTCCAGGCGTCCTCCTCGCACGGCACCATGATCGAGACGACCAGCGCCCGGTCGGGCCAGTTCTTCTTGACCATCTTGATTTCCTGCAGGTTGCGCTGCAGGTCGCGGTCGGTGATGAGCTCGATGTTGTTGAGGCCCAGTAGGCGCCTGTCGGCGCCCCAGATGGCGCCGTAGCGCGGGCCGTTGACATTGACGACCGGCGGGCCTTCCTCGCCCAGCGTCTTCCAGACCACCCCGCCCCAGCCCGCCTTGAAGGCGCGCTCGACGTTATAGGCTTTGTCGGTCGGCGGGGCCGAAGCCAGCCAGAACGGGTTGGGCGACTTGATGCCGACGAAATTGCTTCTCAGATCTGCCATTTCACCCTCCCTCAGGCGCTCAGCGCACGGTGGATAGATTCGGCGGCGTCGCGGCCTTCCGCCACGGCGGTCACCGTCAGGTCGTCCCCGCCCGTGGCGCAGTCGCCACCGGCCCAGACCTTGGTCATGGAGGTATGCCCCTCGCCATCGACCGCGATCTTGCCGCCTTCGAGCGCCAGCCCTTCCGAGCCGATCTCGAGCGTCTGGCCGATGGCCTTGAATACCTGGTCGCAGGCGAGCGTGGTGGTGCGCCCGGTCAGCACGAGCTTGTCGTCCTTGAGCTCGGTATATTCGAGCTCGATGCCGCAGACCTTTCCGTTCTCGGTGAGCACGCGCCTGGGCGAGAGCCAGTGGCGAATGGTGACGCCCTTGGCGGCCGCCAGGTCCTGCTCGAACTCGGAGGCGTTCATCTGTTCCTTGCCGCGCCGGTAGACCATGGTCACTTCCTCGGCGCCCAGCAGCTTGGACTGGACGGCCGCGTCCACGGCGGTCATGCCGCCGCCGATGACCACGACGCGTCGCCCGATGGGGAGGCTCGAAAGGTCCGAGGCCTGGCGCAGCTCGGCGATGAAATCGACCGCGGCGCGCACGCCATCGGCAGTTTCGCCCTCGGCGCGCAGGGCGTTGACCCCGCCCAGGCCCATGCCCAGGAACACCGCGTCATAATCCCCGCTCAGGTTCTCGAGCGTGAAGTCGCGCCCCAGCGCCTTGCCGTTCTCGATAGTGATGCCGCCGATGGCGGTCACGTAATCCACCTCGTCCTGGGCGAAGCCGTTGGTGGTCTTGTAGGAGGCGATGCCGTATTCGTTGAGCCCGCCCGCCTTGGGCTTGGCGTCGAAAATGGTGACGGCGTGCCCGTGGAGCGCCAGGCGATGGGCCGCAGCGAGCCCCGCGGGGCCGGCCCCGACCACCGCGACGCGCTTGCCGGTCTCGGCCGCCCGGGCGAAGAACTGCACGTCCTCCTCCATCGCGATATCGGTGGCGTAGCGCTGCAGCATGCCGATCTTGACCGGCTTGCCTTCGGCCTCCTCGCGCACGCAGGCCTCTTCGCAAAGCTGCTCGGTGGGGCAGACGCGGGCGCACATGCCGCCCAGGATGTTCTGCTCGAAAATCGTCTCGGCCGCGCCCAGCGGATTATCCGTCGCGATCTGCCGGATGAACATGGGGATGTCGATCGAGGTCGGACAGGCGTTCTGGCACGGCGCGTCGTAGCAGAAATAGCACCGGTCGGCCTCCACGAACGCCTCGTGGCGATCGAGCGGCGGATGAAGATCGGAAAAGTTGGTCTTGTATTGGCCGGGCTCCAGACGCCCCGGCACAATGCCCTCTACGAGAACACCTTGTGCCATCGTAATTCCCTTGCTGCAGTTCTCCCGATAGAGACGCTAGCGCAGTCCGAATTTTTTATCAATTGGTCAAATTCTGGGTCGAGGGCCCGGCAGGCCGGGGCTTTGCGCGCCTCACGCGGGCGTGATCGTCCAAGAGGCGTTTTTTCTGCACCGGTTTCGATTTGCCGTCTCCAAAACAAAACCGTGCGCGCAGGAGTCCTGGCAAACCCTTCGACTGCAAAAGTGAATCCGGCCTTAGGAGAAAATTAACCACGCTCTGAAGTCGACGAGTCTAGTGGTGCGATCGTGCAACAGTTCCTTAAGAACTCACGATTGTGGCAGGTATCGCGACAATTGTGGCGATCGAGCCCTCATTGCAGCCACGAGTCTAAAGCAAGCGGAGGATCTCTACCAACTACTGCGAGACTCCAGCTTGACTCGGAAGACCATCGTCACCTCCCTCGTCCTACTCGGCGCGATGACCTGTTTTACTGCGCCGGCCTTCGCCGCAGCCCAATGCGGCGTTGCCTCATGGTATGGACCCGGCTTCCACGGCAAGAAGGCCGCCTCCGGCGAGCGCTTCAACCAGAATGCCCTGACTGCCGCCCACAAGTCCCTGCCCTTCGGTACCGAACTCAAGGTTACCGACCAGCGTACGGGCAAGTCCGTCCAGGTGCGCATCAACGATCGCGGTCCCTATGTGAAGGGACGCATCATCGATCTGTCCAAAGCCGCTGCCACACAACTCGGGATTCGCAACCGCGGCTCGAGCAAGGTCTGCATCGAGCAGATCTGATCGGCTTTCGAGCGTTCGATGAAAAACCGCCCGCTGGTCCCCCAGCGGGCGGTTTTGCTTTTGGGACTATTTTTCGAAGGTGACCGCTTCGGTGCTGGCGCCAAGGCTTTCGAGGGTTTCGCGCAGGTCTTTGACCATCGGATCCGGCCCGCAGACGTAGAAGCGCCCGGAAAAATCCCCCACGTGCCGCTTGAGAAAATCGGCGTCGATCCGCTCGTTGAGGAGGCCGGGCACCTTCTCCTCGGTAAGGGTAAAGAGCCTTTCGAGCCCCGCCATGGCCTCGAACTCCTGGCGCAGGATGATGTCGCGTTCGGTCCGGTTGGAAAAGATCAGGCGGTTGCCCGCGAGCTTGCCGTCGGCATGGAGCCGGCGAAGGATGGCGATGAACGGGGTCACGCCCGCGCCGCCCGCGATGAACGTCCCCGGCCCCTTGTAGGTGATGGTGCCCCAGACGTCGCGCAGCAGCAGCCGGTCTCCCGGCACCAGCTCGGAAAGCCGGTCGGTGACGCCCGGATGGTCGTGATAGCTCTTGATGGTGAATTCGAGATAGGGCCATTCGGCCAGCGAGGTGAAGGTGAACGGCCGCTTCCTGTCGCGCCACCCTTCCGCGTCGATGGAGACTTCCGTGGCCTGCCCGGGCTGGAAGACGAAGCCCTCCGGCTTTTCCAGCCGGTAATGGCGGACATTGTGGGTCACGTCCTCGATGCCGAGGATTTCTACGCTCTCTGTCATCACTGCCTCGTGGTTCTCTGGAACCTAAGACAATTCAAACACCTGAATGGTTCCCGCCGCCAGAGGCCGGGTGGCGCCGTTTCGAACGAATCCGCGCCATCGCGCGCCGCCACCTCCGCACTTCCCCGGCCTTCGTCGCTGCGAAGCCAAAAGGATCAGTCGCGCCGCTCGAAGGTCAGGTAGAACGACTTGAGCCGTCCTTCGCGTCGCGCCTTCTGCTCGTAGCGGGTCGGCTCCCAGCCAGGATAGGGCTCGTGCCAGCTCCCCGGCTTGCCCGGTTCGAACACGAAGCCCGGCGCGCGCAGGATGTGCGCCAGCGTCCAGTCGGCGTAATCCTCGATATCGGTGGCGAAGTTGAATTTTCCGCCCGGCCTGATGGTGCGCGCCAGCTCGGCCAGCGTCAGCGGGGAGACGAAGCGGCGCTTGTGGTGGCGCGTCTTGGGCCAGGGGTCGGGGTAGAGCAGGTAGACCTCGTCGAGCGAGGCGTCCGGCAGCTTCTGCAGCAGCTTGAGCGCATCGTCGGTGAAGAGGCGCACATTGCCGATCTCCTCTTCGTCGATCGCCTGCAGCAGCTTGGCGATGCCGCCGGTAAACACCTCGCAGCCGATATAGGCGTCCTCGGGGTGCGTGCGCGCCTGCCGCGCCAGGTGTTCACCCCCGCCATATCCGATCTCGAGCGTCAGTCTTTTGGGATTCTCGAACAGCGCCCTCGGGTCCAGAACGCCTTCCGGCAGCGAAATGGCCAGCTCCGGCAGCAATTCGCGGAACAGCACGTCGTGCCCGCGATGCAGGCGCTTGCCCGAGCGGCGTCCGAAGAAGGCGCGCGGCTCGCCGGCGGCGTTGAGGGGGTTCTGTCTTGGGGTCACGTCACAATTCTAAAAGCAGTTCGGCCGTCACCGCCCACTACGGGCAATGACGGCCGAATGTAAAGGGAAAGCGAGTTTCCGCTTAGCGCACAGCGGCCTTGAGCTTGGGCACTAGGTCCACCCGCTCCCAGGAGAAGCTCCCGTCGCGACCGGCCTTGCGCCCGAAATGGCCATAGGCGGCGGTCTTGGCGTAGATCGGCTTGTTGAGGTCGAGATGGGTCCGGATGCCGCGCGGCGTCAGGTTCACGATATCGCCCTCGAGGAAGATCTTTTCGAGCGTCGCTTCCTCGACCTTGCCGGTGCCGTGCAGGTCCACATAGACCGAGAGCGGCTTGGCCACGCCGATGGCGTAGGAGAGCTGGATCGTGGCGCGATCGGCCAGGCCCGCCGCCACCACGTTCTTGGCGAGGTAGCGCGCCGCATAGGCGGCCGAACGGTCGACCTTGGTCGGATCCTTGCCCGAGAAGGCGCCGCCGCCATGCGGGGCCGCGCCGCCATAGGTATCCACGATGATCTTGCGGCCGGTCAGGCCCGCATCGCCATCGGGCCCGCCCACCACGAACTTGCCGGTCGGGTTGACGTGCCAGACCGTTGCGTCGCTGATCCAGCCTTCGGGCAGGGCCGAGCGGATATAGGGCTCGACGATCTTGCGCACGTCGGCCGAGGACAGCTTGGCATCCAGGTGCTGGGTCGAGAGCACGATCTGGGTGACCCCGACGGGCTTGCCGTCCTCGTACTTGACCGTGACCTGGCTCTTGGCATCGGGGCCGAGCTTGACCGCTTCGCCATCGCCATTCTTGCGGGCCGTGGCCAGGGTCTCGAGGATTTTGTGGGCGTAGTAGATCGGGGCAGGGAGAAGTTCGGGCGTTTCGCGGGTGGCGTAGCCGAACATGATGCCCTGGTCACCCGCGCCTTCGTCCTTGTTGCCCGCCGCATCCACGCCCACAGCGATATCGGCCGACTGGCCGTGCAGCAGCACGTCGATCTTGGCGGTCTTCCAGTGGAAGCCGGACTGCTCGTAGCCGATGGCCTTGATGGCCTTGCGGGCGACGGAGCGGAATTTGGAGGGGTTGACCACCGGGGCGCCCGACGCGTCATGGAGGAGATTGCCCTCCTTGTCCTTCTTGAGCAGCGTATCGGGCACGCGGACCTCACCGGCAATCACGACGCGGTTGGTCGTGGCCAGGGTCTCGCAGGCGATGCGCACGGCGGAGGGGTCCATGCCGGCCTTCTTGGCCTCGCGGAACACCAGGTCGACGATCTCGTCCGAGATGCGGTCGCAAACCTTGTCCGGGTGGCCTTCGGAAACGGATTCGGAGGTGAACAGGTAGTTGGAACGTGACACGGTCAAAGCCTTTGTTAAGCGCCCGAAGTTCCCACGGGCTGGCTGGTTGTAGGCGTCCTTGCCGCCTCTTGCAAGGCGGACATAAGGAAATCTTTATATGCCTATATGGCGCTGCCCGGAAGGCTATGCCCTGCCGCGACGCGAGGAGAGCCAGGCGATGGCGAGCCCGGCCAGCAGCGCAATGAGGAAGGGCCCGTAGCGCACCTGCGAAAACGGCGTTCCGGCAAGCCGTTGGCTCGGCACGACGTCGAGCAGCCCCACCTGCTGGGGCGCCAGGCTGGCCGTCACGCGACCGAGCGGATCGGTGAGGAAGGTGAGCCCCGAATTGGCCGCGCGCACCAGCGGCAGGCCTTCTTCGACTGCCCGCACGCGCGCATGGTGGGCATGCTGGGCCGGTCCGATCGAGCCGTCGAACCAGGCATCGTTGGTGATGTTGAAGATGAACTGGGCCTTTCCGATATCGGCGCCCAGGTCTCCCGAGAAGATGGCCTCGTAGCAGATGACGGCGAGGAAGTCCGGCGTGCCGGGCAGGCTCATCAGCCGGCGGCCGTCACCCGCCGCCCAGCCATTGGCGCCGGGCACGAACTGGCGGATGCCGAACTGCGAGAAGAAATCGGCATAGGGCAGGTATTCGCCGAAGGGCACCAGGTGCGACTTGTCGTAGGAGGCTACGATCTCGCCGTCCGAATTGATGGCGAGGATGGAATTATAGCCGGGCCCGCCATTCTCGTAGTCCTCGCGCGGCGCCCCGGTCAGCAGCGTCACGTCGGGCGGCAGCGCCCGCGCGATGCGCGCCAGGGCCTCTGGATATTGCGACATGAAGAAGGGCAGGGACGATTCCGGCCAGACCAGGTGCGTCACCCCTTCGAGGCCGGGATCGGACGGGCTGGTACGGGTCGCCGAGAGGTCGAGCAGGCGCGTGATGACGTCGGCCGGCACCGCCCGGCTCCAGTCCGAGTGCTCGTAGACCACCGGCTGGATGAGGCGCAGCTTGATATCGGTGCGTTCGGCGACCTGGGTGCTGTTGAGCCGGTAATTGCCCCACCCGATCTGGGCGGCGATGACCAGCACGGCGAGAAAGAAGGGCGCCAGGCGCCGCGACCAGCTCCGACCGTCCGCCGGCCAGATGAGGGCAGGGGTCGAGGCGAGAAGGATGGCGAGGAAGGTGAGGCCATAGACCCCGACCAGCGAGGCCGCCTGCATCATCTCGTCATTGCCGGTGAGCGCATAGCCCAGGAGGTCGAAAGGAAACCCCGAAAAGAAATGCCCGCGCGCCCATTCTGCCGCCGAGAGGAAGGTCGTGAGCGTCAGGATGCGCCAGCCGCTGTGGGACCAGAAGAGATGGGCCAGCGCCGTTCCCAGGCCCCAGAAGAGCGCGATGAGGGCAGCCAGCGCCACGATGGCGAAGGGCATGATGGCGATCATGATGCCGCCATCGACGAAGAACGCCGCCCCCAGCCAGTGGAAGGCGACGATGAAATAGCCCAGCCCGAAGGCGAACCCGATGCGGAAGGCGGGCCCGAAGAGCCGCCCGAGGAAACTCGTCCGGCGTTCGGCGCCGTCGAGCGCCCATACCAGCACCGGAAACCCCACGAAGAGGGCCGGCACCACAAAGAGCGGCGCGATGCTCAGTGCGGCGATGGCGCCTGCCACCAGCAGCATGAGCAGGCGTCGCCAGCCGTGGGCGAGCATGGCGGTTTCGGCCAGCCAGGTCACGGATGGTTTTTCGAATCAGGGTGCATGTCGGCAAGGTTGCCGGGGGCGGGTTGGGCGTCAAGGTCGCCGCTGCGAATTGCCCCTGACGCCTTGGTGAGGCGGCGTTACTCCGCCGCCTCCGAATTGGGTTCGCCCGCGCGGGGCGGAATGGCTCCGGGTTCTTCGATCCGGGCCGGCAGGTTGCGCCGGTGCCGCTTGATCTTGAGCCGCTTGATGCGCCGGCTGTCGGCGGCCAGCACCTCGAAATCGAAGCCGGGGAAGACGCTGACGACCTCGCCCTTCTGGGGCACGCGGTCGATGAGGTCGAAAACCAGACCCCCCAGCGTTTCGACCTCATTGGCATATTCGCCCGGATCGAAATCGGGGCCGATGAGTTCCTGGACGTCCTCGAGCTCGACGCGGGCGTCGGCCAGGTAGGTATCGGGCCCGACCTTGCGGATGAGCGAAACGCCCTCCTCGTCGTGCTCGTCCTCGATCTCGCCCACCACGGCCTCGAGCAGGTCCTCGATGGTCACCAGCCCGTCGGTGCCGCCATATTCGTCCACCACCACCGCCATGTGCACGTGGCTGGCGCGCATCTGCTGGAGCAGGTCGCCCACGGGCATCGAGGGCGGCACGAACATGGCGTCGCGCACGATGTCGAGCTTGTTGAGCTTCTGGCGGAGCGTCGTGGAGACGAGCTTGACCGGCTGGGTCGCGGCCGCGTCCACCACCAGTTCGGTGATGCGTTGCAGCGCGTCCTTGACGTGGATGAAGCCGACGATGTTGTCGAGGTCTTCGTCATAGACCGGCAGGCGCGAATGGCCGACGACGCGGAAACGGGCGACGAGGGCGCCCAGCGTTTCGTGGGTTTCCACCGCCTGGATGTCCGAGCGCGGGATCATCACGTCGTCCACGCGCATGTCCCCAAGCTTGAGGACGTTCTGGAGAATGGTGCGCTCGCTCTCGGAGAAATCGGCCGTGTCCGAGGAGGCTTCGGCATCGAGCGCCTCCTGGAGGTCGTCGCGCAGCGAGCCCGGACGCATCAGGGACTTGAGGCGTCCCCAGATCGTTTGCCCCCGCTCTTTGGCGGAGGCGGTACTAGAGCCAGGTTCGGGATTGGGTTCAGGCGATTTCGGCCTGGGACTGGTATCGGTATCGTTCATCTGTCCATGCCGCATGCAAGCGGCAGTCCTTTTCAATTAGGCAGTCGATCAGTCTTCTGCGTAGGGATCGGGGATTCCCAGGGACGCCAATATCTGGGTCTCGAGGCCTTCCATCTCAAGGGCCTCGTCATCCTCGATGTGATCATAACCCAGGATGTGCAGGAAACCATGCACGATCAAGTGGGTGAAATGATGCTCGAAGCTGGTGCCTTGTTCAACCGCTTCGCGCTCGAGCGTCTCGCGGGCGAGAATGATGTCGCCCAGGATGCCCACCACCGGATCGAAGGGCTCGATCTGGGGGAAGGAGAGCACGTTGGTCGGCGCATCCTTGCCGCGCCACTCGCGGTTGAGCACCTGCTGCTCGGCGTCGTCGGTGAGCAGGATCGAGATTTCGGCCGCGCCCCTGACCTTGGCCCCGGACTGTTTCAGCGCCTCGCGCACGGCCGTCTCGGCCACGGCATCGAGTTCGTCCGGCCAGCCTTCGGCATTGCGGGAGATGGCGATTTCTAGCGGATAGTCGGTCAGTTGCTGTTGCTTTCGCTCTTCTTGGCGCCAGCCGCCTCGTAGGCGCGCACGATGCGGGCCACCAGGGCATGGCGCACCACGTCGCGGTCGCCGAACCGGGAAATATGCACCCCTTCCACGCCATCGAGCAGGTTGAGCGCCTCGACCAGGCCCGAGCGTTCGCCGCGCGGCAGGTCGACCTGGGTCGGATCGCCCGTGACGATCATCTTGGAGTTTTCGCCCAGGCGCGTGAGGAACATCTTCATCTGCATGGAGGTGGTGTTCTGCGCTTCGTCCAGGATCACCACGGCATTGGCCAGCGTGCGCCCGCGCATGAAGGCGAGCGGGGCCACTTCGATGACGCCCGAGGTGATGCAGCGCTCCACATGCTCGGGGCGCATCATGTCGTAGAGCGCGTCATAGAGCGGGCGCAGGTAGGGATCGACCTTTTCCTTCATGTCGCCCGGCAGGAACCCCAGCCGCTCGCCCGCCTCGACGGCAGGACGCGAGAGGATAATGCGGTTGATGTCGCCGCGCTCGAGCAGGCTCGCCGCATGCGCGACGGCGAGATAAGTCTTGCCGGTACCGGCCGGGCCGACGCCGAACACCAGTTCGGACCGGTCCATGGCGCGGATATAGGCGTCCTGGGCCGGGGTGCGGGCGACGATGGTGGCCTTGCGCGTGGCGATCTGGGCCATGCGCACCTTGCCCTTCTTCTCCATGGTGGGAAGCGTGAGCTGGCTGTCCTCGGTCTCGATCATGCGGATGACGCCATCGACATCGGCGATCTCGATGGCGCGGCCCTCTTCGAGCGTTGCATAGAGCGATTCGAGCACCCGCCGCGCCTGGTCGACGGCAGAGGCCGGACCCTTGAGCATCACGTGATTGCCGCGCGGGGTAGCCTGCACGGCGAGGCGCTGTTCGATCAGCGCAAGATTCTGATCGAAATCCCCGTAAAGCTGGGAAACGAGCCGGTTGTCTTCAAAAGCCAGTTCGAGTTGGGACAAGGTTGCGTTGTCGGTCGGCAAATGCCTGCTCAAACTTAGTTGCTCCGGGCGAAAGATCGAGACTCAACAAGGCTAGCAGAATTGCGTTCCATTCCCATGACAATCTTGCCACTCAGGGAATTATTTCCAACGTCGATGATTTCGACCGGCTGGATGGTGCCGATGAGGTGCTCGGGCGCATCCAGGTGCACCGCCTGCAGGTAGGGCGAGCGTCCGCCGAGCTGTCCGGGCATGCGGCCCTTGCGCTCGAGCAGCACGTCGAGCGTGCGCCCCACGCAGGAGCGGTTGAACGCGCGCTGCTGCTCGATGACGAGGGCCTGCAGCCGCGCCAGACGCTCGACCTTGACCTCTTCGGGCACCTGTTCGTTCATGGTCGCGCCCGGCGTGCCGGGGCGGGTCGAATATTTGAACGAGAAGGCCGAGGCATATTGCGCCTCGCGGATGATGGCGAGCGTCGCCTCGAAATCTTCCTCGGTTTCGCCCGGGAAGCCGACGATGAAGTCGCCCGAAAGCGCCATGTCCGGGCGCGCCGCCTTGATGCGCTCGATGAGCCGCAAATATTCGTCGCGGTCGTGCCGACGGTTCATGGCCTTGAGGATGCGGTCCGAGCCCGACTGTACCGGCAGGTGCAGGTAGGGCATGAGCTTGTCGAGGTCGCGATGCGCCTCGATCAGCGCATGGTCCATGTCGCGCGGATGGCTGGTTGTGTAGCGCAGGCGTTCAAGCCCGGGGATTTCGGCGAGCCTGTGCAGCAACTCGCCCAGGCCCATGGCCCGTCCGGATTCGGTCAGCCCATGATAGGCATTCACGTTCTGGCCGAGGAGCGTGAGTTCCCGGACGCCGGCCTCCACAAGGTTCCGGGCCTCGGCCAGCACCTGGTTTACCGGGCGCGAAACTTCGGCGCCGCGCGTATAGGGCACCACGCAGAACGAACAGAACTTGTCGCACCCTTCCTGGACGGTGAGGAAGGCGGTAAGCCCGCGCGAAATCGTGACTTCCTTCCTGGGCGCCGGCAGGTGCTCGAACTTGTCCTCGGGCGGAAACTCGGTATCGACCACCTGCCCGCCGAGCGCCTTGGCCACCAGGTCCGGCAGGCGATGGTAGGATTGCGGTCCGAACACGAGATCCACGGCCGGCGAGCGGCGGATGATTTCCTCGCCCTCCGCCTGCGCCACGCATCCGGCGACCCCGATCATCATGTCCTCGCCCGCGGCCCGGCGCTCGTCGCGCAGCTCCTTGAGGCGTCCGAGCTCGGAAAACACCTTCTCGGAAGCCTTTTCGCGGATATGGCAGGTGTTGAGCACCACCAGGTCCGCCGACTCCAGCTCCGTGGTCGGCACATAGCCGTGCGGCGCCAGCGCGTCCGCCATGCGGTCGCTGTCGTAGACGTTCATCTGGCAACCATAGGTCTTGATGAAGAGCTTTTTGGGCGCTGGGTCTGTCATGGGGCGGCGTCTTAGCAGGAAATGACCGACCGCGCCAATGGGAAGGGGCGCCCGCCGGACGCGGGAAGTCTACTCGGTCGCCACCGGCAGCGGCAGGCCGCGGTTGAGTGCCACCAGCATGCGGCGCACATCGATTTCGGCGGCCTTGGCGATGACCTTGCGATCGTCGGTGGCCGACACCTGCCGGGCCACCCCGAAGGCCAGCGTCACGTCCTTGGTGGGACCCGAGAGGATCTCGCGGATGTTCTGCTTGACCGACTTGGACTTGATCCAGGCGATGAACGAGCGCTCGTTGCGCGATACCGGCAGGCCCTGGAGGCGCGTATAGGCGATGGTCAGCGGCTGCACGTAGACGTCCGCCGCCCCGGCCTCGGCCATGGCGTGCTGGGCCGCCCCGATCAGCGCCGAGCGGAACGGCAGCACATGCGTGCCGATGTCGGACTGGCCTTCGGCGAACAGCAGCACCGCCGAGCCCTTGGCCAGGTGCGCGCCCATCTCGCGGCTGGCGCGCCCGGCGTCCGAGCGCTTCTTGCGGTCCACGAACAGCGTGCGCTGGAGCGAGGCCATGAAGCCGACGAACGGCCAGTCGCGGATTTCGCTCTTGGCCACGAAGGTCACGTCCGCCACCGAGCCGATGGCGATGATGTCGGTCCAGGAGATGTGGTTGGAGACGAGGAGCGTCGGCTTGCCGGTCTCGGGCTTGCCCACCACCGTGACCTTCAGCCCCAGGAACATGCAGCCGGCCTTGTGGAAGAGGCGCGGCCAGAAGTTCCAGTCCAGCCCCAGCTTGGTGATCACCCACTGGGAGGGAATGCCCACCAGCATGATGGGGATGTAGACGAAGATGAAGAAGAGGCTGCGGAAGATCACTTCTTGGAGCCCTTTTCGAGCGGCACGGCGTAGAGTTCGAGACGGTGGTCGACGAGCCTGTAGCCCAGCCGCTTGGCGATGACTTCCTGGATGGCCTCGATTTCCTCGTTGCGGAATTCGATGACCTTTCCCGAGCGGATATCGATCAGGTGGTCGTGATGCTCGTCCGGGATCAGCTCGAACCGGGCGCGCCCGTCCTTGAAGTCGTGCTTGGTGACGAGCCCGGCTTCCTCGAAGAGGTTCACGGTGCGGTAGACCGTCGAGAGCGAGATCTTGGGGTCGATGCGCGAGGCACGGTTATAGAGCTCCTCGACATCGGGATGGTCGTCGCTCTGCTCGATGACCTGCGCGATCACGCGCCGCTGGTCGGTCATGCGCATGCCGCGTGCGGCGCACTGATCTTCCAGCGTTGCTGTAGCTTGAGAATTCATCGTCGGCCCCTTTCCCCCGGGGTTATCCAAGATCGCGCGCCATGACAAGGGCGGTGGCGGCGCTCCCGTCGGGCCGTGGATAATAGCCTTTTCTGCTGCCGATTTCGCCAAAACCGTGCCGGCGGTAAAGCTTGATGGCCGGCTGGTTCTCGGCATCGACTTCGAGGAACATCTTGCGCACCGGCGACATCATCAGGTCATCGAACGTGGCGCGCAGCAGTGCCGCCCCCACGCCCCTGGCGCGCCACTTCCTGTCGACGACGATGGTGAGCAGTTCCGCCTCGTCCCCGGCCAGCCGCAGCATGGCGAACCCGGCCACTTTCTTGTGGCCGGCGTCGCACGCCACATAGGCGGGCGTATTGGCCTCCATCAGGTAGGCCGAAAAATCCTCGCGCGGCCAGCCGCGGTAGAACCCGCCCGCATGCAGCTTCGCCAGCGTTTCGGCGTCTTCCATCCGGCCCGGTTCGATATGCAGCCCCCCGGGGGCCATCCAGAGCTTCATCATGGCGTCAGTTTCACGTGAATCATGGGCGTCCGACCCGGGCGACCCGCGCCTTTTCCTGCGGCTTGGCGTCGGCATCGCGGATATAGGCGGCCTCGGGCGGATAGGCCGCAGGCTCGAGCGTGGCGGCAAGGCGCGCCAGCGCCCCGATATCGACGAAGGGGCTTTCGATGACCTCGGCGCCCGCCGGAATGCGCCCGCGCGCCTCGTCCATCGGCAGGATGGCCGCTTCGCTCGCCGGAATGGCCGGGCCCGAAAACAGCTGGAAATACGCCTCGCCGCGCCGCGCATCGAGCAGTACGGCCGATGGCCTGCACTGCGTGCCCAGCGAAATCGCCATGAGGCTGGGAACCCCGACCACCGGGATGGAAAGCGCCAGGCCCAGCCCGCGTGCCGCCGAAAGCCCGATTCGCAGGCCCGTGAACGAGCCCGGCCCGGTGGTGACGGCAATGCGCGTCAGCGCGCCATAGGCCAGCCCGTTGCGCGCCAGGAGGGCATCGATGCGATCAAAGAGGATTTCGGCATGGCCCTGCGCGATCTCGTCGACCGAAACGTCGAGTTTTTCGCCTGCGAGCAGCGCCAGTTGCAGGCGCGGCGCGGCGGTATCGATGGCAAGAATGGCGGGGGCTGAAACGCTCATGGGGGAGAGATAGTCTCCCCCATGGTCAAAGTCGAGATCGGGCGGCGTTGGCCCCGGTCCTGGTCCTAGACCTGGGCGACCTGTTCGACGCCCGGCACGAAGTGGCGGAGCAGGTTCTCGATGCCGTTGCGCAGCGTCGCCGTCGAGGACGGGCAACCCGAGCAGGCGCCCTGCATGTGCAGGAACACCGTGCCGTCGCGAAAACCCTTGAAGGTGATGTCGCCGCCATCCATGGCCACTGCCGGGCGCACGCGCGTCGCCAGCAGTTCCTTGATGACTTCCACCGTCTCGCTGTCGGCCTCGTCGAAGAATTCCTCGCCGCCCGAAACGGCGCTCTCGGCGGTCTCGTTGTCGGCGATCACCGGCTTGCCCGAGAGGAAATGCTCCATGATCACGCCCAGGATCGCCGGCTTGATATGGGCCCAGTTGGTGTCGTCCTTGGAGACGGCCACGAAATCGGAGCCGAGGAACACCCCGGTCACGCCCGAAACTTCAAAGAGCGCCGCCGCCAGCGGGGAGATCGCCGCGCTGTCCAGGCTCCGGAAGTCGCGCGGTTCGCCCACCAGCACCTCGCGTCCGGGCAGGAACTTGAGAGTCGCCGGATTGGGTGTGGCTTCGGTCTGGATGAACATGGCGGAGGTCCCTGGGTTTTGGCAGCGCACTGCCTTTAGAACGCTTCTAAAATAGTTTCTCGATCGGCGCGGCGCAAGGTATTTTGAAACCCCGGGCTTGTCCAATGCGCTCCACGCATGGCAGCGACCAAGCGCCGCGCTGACGTCCGGGCCGCGCCGGCCTAGAACCCCATCATGATCAGGTTCTTCCGCGCCATCGGGCTTATCGAGGGCATCACCACCCTCGTGCTCTTCCTCATCGCCATGCCGCTCAAGTATCTTGCCGGCGATCCGAGCTGGGTGCCCCATGCCGGGGCCATCCACGGCCTGGCCTTCCTCGCCTATATCGCCGCATTGCTCGTGTGCCTGCGCGGCTATGGGCTTTCGGCCTGGGACTGGGCGCGCACGACGCTTGCCGCCTTCATCCCCTTCGGGACCTTCCTCAACGATCCCTTTCTCAAGCGCAAGCAGCGCGAAACCGAGGCGGCCTAGCACACCGCCACGATTTCCTCATCGCTCATCGACCCTGGCACCACCGTCACCAGCACATGGATGCGGCTGTTGCCGGCAAAGTGGGCGATCAGCGGATTGGGGCCTTCCGAATTGTTGGCGGCGGCCAGCACCAGGATGGCGATGCCCGGGTCCTGGTTGATCACGGCCTCGATCTGGTCGGCCGGCCGGCCTTCGCGGATCACCGTCTCGGTCTTGATCGAGCCGATCTCGGCGATGCGGCGCAGGCGCTTGTTGAGGTTCTGTTCGGCCCCTTCGAGCGCCTCGGCGCGCAGCACGTCCTCCACGCCCAGGCCCTGGAAGCCCGGCGGCTCGATCACCGACATCAGCACCACCGTGCCGCCGGTGCGCCTGGTGCGGTAGGCGGCAAAGGTCAGCGCCCGGTCGCACTCCTCGCTGTCGTCGATGAACACGAGAAACTTGCGCCGGTATTCGCTTTCGATTTCAGCCAAGACGCTGCCCCCGTCGCTTCCTGTCGGAGCGCCCATCATCCCACTGCCCGATGCGTCCGGCAAGATCAGCGGATGAAACCGACGATCTTGCGGACTTCCGCCATGGTGGTTTCGGCCAGCGCCCGCGCCCGGTCGGCGCCGTCGCGCAGGATGCCGTCGATGGTCGCCGGATCGCTCACCAGGCGCTTCATTTCGCTCGAGACCGGCCCCAGCGTCGCCACGGCGAGGTCGGCCAGCGCCGGCTTGAACACGCCCCAGCCCTGGCCGCCGAATTCCTTGAGCACCTCGGCCTTGGTCTTGTCCGAGAGCGCCGCGTAGATGCCAACCAGGTTATCGGCCTCGGCGCGCCCCTTGAGGCCCTCGACCTCGCTCGGCAGCGCCTCGGGGTCGGTGGTGGCGCGCTTGATCTTCTTGGCGATGCCGTCCGCGTCGTCGAGCAGCGAGATGCGCGACTGGTCGGAAGGATCGGACTTGCTCATCTTCTTGGTGCCGTCGCGCAGCGACATGATGCGCGTGGCCGGCCCGGCGATCATCGGCTCGGTGATGGGGAAATATTCCGCATCCAGCCCCTGTTCGGCGATCGAGGCGGCATAGTCGTTGTTGAACTTCTGGGCGATGTCGCGCGTGAGCTCGAGATGCTGCTTCTGGTCGTCGCCCACGGGCACGTGGGTGGCCTTGTAGAGCAGGATGTCGGCCGCCATCAGCGAGGGATAGGCGAGCAGGCCCAGCGAGACGTTTTCCGAGTTCTTGCCGGCTTTGTCCTTGAACTGGGTCATCCGGTACATCCACCCGATGCGGGCGATGCAGTTGAACACCCAGGCGAGCTCGGCATGCTCGATCACCTGGCTCTGGTTGAAGACGATGGCCTTGTTGGGGTCGACCCCGGCCGCGATATAGGCGGCGGCGACTTCGCGCGTGGCGCGGCGCAGGTCGTTCGGCTCCTGCCAGACCGTGATGGCATGCATGTCGACCACGCAATAGAGGCAGTCGTACTGGTCCTGCAGCGGCACGAAGCGGCGGATGGCGCCGAGATAATTGCCGAGATGCAGGTCGCCCGAAGGCTGGATGCCGGAGAACACGCGCTGGGTGAAGGCCATGGCTGGAACAGTCTCGTTATGGAAGCGGACGAGGGGGCTTATCGCAAGAAGCGGGCGCAAAGCGCAAGGGCATCAGGCGGTTCGCCGGCGCAGGCGCTTGAGCAGCATGCCCAGCGGCTGCACCCGCGTCACATGGACGAGGGCGAAGTAGAAGGCCATGCCGAACGCGACGAGGAACCCCAGCGCCACGAGCTGGACGAGGATGTTGGCGGCAAAGAGCGGCGCCATCGCCGTCGAGAGGCCCCAGAGCACCGCCGCCATGGCCACCGAAATGGCCACGATCACCGCGTGCCGGCGCCATTCGGCCGCCCCGAGCGCGAAATGGCGGCGCCGGTAGAGGAAGAAGGCGAGCAGCACCGTATTGACCCAGGCCGCCGCCGAAGTGGCGATGGCGATGCCCACATGCTGCAGGCTCGGGAACAGCGCCAGCGACACGGCGATGTTGACCGCCACCGAGATGGCCGCGAAGATCGTCGGGGTCACCGTGTCCTCGCGCGCGAAAAAGCCCGGCTGCAGTACGCGGATGAGCACATAGGCCGGCAGGCCCGCCGCGAACCAGACCAGCACCTTGGCGGTCTCGACCGTATCGTAGGCGGTGAACTCGCCGCGCTCGAAGAGCACGTGCACGATCGGCTGCGCCAGGGCGATGAGCGCGGTGGCGGCCGGCATCGAGAGCAGCATCGAGATCAGCAGCGCCTGCGTCTGGGAGGCCTCGGCCTCCTTGAAGCGCTGGCCGGCCAGGTGCCGGGAGAGCTCGGGCAGCAGCACCGTGCCTATGGCGATGCCGATGATCCCGAGCGGGAGCTGGTAGAGCCGGTCGGCGTAATAGATCAGCGCCATGGCGCTGGGCGCGCCCGAGGCGATGATCGTGCCCACGAACAGGTTCACCTGCGTGATGCCACCCGCGATGATGGCCGGCACCGCCCGGATCCAGAAGCGCTTGACCTCGCTATCGAATTTCGGCCAGACGAACTTGGGCACGAAGCGGGCCCGCCGGATGGCGACATAGACGAAGGCGAGCTGTGCCACCCCGCCCGCCAGCGTGCCGATCGCCACCCAGATCGCCGTCTCGACATCGGTCTTGGGCGCCCCGATCACCAGCGGCGCCATGAAGGCGATCATCACGATATTGAGCAGCACCGGCGCGAAGGCCGCCGCCGTGAAGCGGTTGAGCGCATTGAGGATCGCCGCATAGGCCGCCATCAGCGACATGCACATGAGGTAGGGGAAGCAGATCCGCGTCAGCAGCACCGTGAGCTCGAACTTTTGCGGATCGTCGGTGAAGCCGGGCACGAACGGCACCAGCACCCAGGGCATGAAGATCTCGACCAGAACGGTGACCACGGCCACCACCAGCACCAGCCAGGAGATGATGCGCGAGGCCCAGGCCCGCGCCGGGTCCTCGCCTTCCTGCTCCAGGGACTTGGAGAACATCGGAATGAAGGCGGTATTGAACGCTCCTTCCGCAAAGAGGCGCCGGAAGAGGTTGGGGAAGCGGAAGGCGGCGACATAGGCGTCGGCCGCAAAGCCGGTGCCGAGCACGGCCGCCACCAGCGCGTCGCGCACGAAGCCCAGCACGCGGCTGCCGACCGTCCAACCGCCGACGCTCAGGAAATTGCGGTAAAGGCTCACGCGTCAGCCGTTCGCCATGAGCTGCTGGCGCCGCTCATCGACCGGTTTGGGATGGAACACCGTCAGCAGCCGGTCGCGGATGCGGTTCTGGCGGGCTTTCGAATCGATCTTATGGCCGGTGAGGTCCGTGACGTAGAAGACGTCCACGGCCTTTTCGCCATAGGTGCCGATATGGGCCGAGCCGATGGTGAGGTTGAGGTCCGAGATTTCGCGCGTGAGGTCGTGCAGCAGGCCGGTGCGATCGAGACCGGAAAGCTCGATCACCGTGAACTTTTCCGATAGCGCGTTGGAGACCAGCACCTCGGCGGGCAGCGAGAAGGGCTTGAGGCGCCGGTTGTGGCGGCTTTCCTTGCCCAGATCGATCAGGATCTGCCGCTTGCCCTGCAGCAATTGCTTGGTGGTCTCGATGATGCGGGTGGCGCGCACCTTTTCGTCCTCGTCCGAGGTGAAGGCGCGGCGCAGCCGGAAGGTGTCGATGGCGCGCCCGTCCCGGGTCGAGAAGATCTGCGCCCCGATGATGGAGGCCTCGCTCATCGTGCAGGCGCCGGCAATGAGCGAAAGCAGGCGCGGGTGATCGGGCGTGTAGAACGAGACTTCGGTGATGCCCTCGAAGGCCTGGACGCGGATCGAGCCGGCGAAGGGCTGCCCGGCGGCGTCGGCGGCGCGGATCATCTTGGCATGCTCGACCTGCAGCTCGGGCTCGGCGCGCAGCCAGTAATGGTTGTAGTGCCGGGCCGTATAGGCTTCCACCTCCTCGGGCGGCCAGGCGGTGAGCGCGGCGGCCAGCGCCCGCTTGGCCTCGGTGACCCGATGCTCCTGGGAAACCTGGGAATGCCCGCCCGACAGCAGCGGCTCGGTGGCGTAGTAAAGGGCGCGCAGGAGCGAACCCTTCCAGCCCGTCCATACGCCCGGGCCAACCGCGCGGATATCGCAGGCGGTCAGGATCATCAGCAGCGCCAGGCGCTGGGGCGACTGCACCACCTCGGCAAAGGCCTTGGCGGTCTCGGGGTCCTGGATGTCGCGCGACTGGGCCACTTCGCTCATGAGCAGGTGGTGCTGGACCAGCCAGGCCACCGTCTCCGTCTCGGCCGGCGAGAGCGCCAGGCGCTGGCAGAATTTCCGCGCGATGCGCGCACCGGCCGTCGAATGGTCCTCCGGCCGCCCCTTGGCGATGTCGTGGAGGAAAAGCGCCACATAGAGCAGGCGCGTGTCGTTGAGATGGGGCAGCAGCTCGTGGGTCAGCGGCAGCTCGTCGCGCAGCCCTCCGTTGGCGATCTGGGCCATCACGCCCACCGCCCGGATCAGGTGCTCGTCCACCGTATAGTGGTGGTACATGTTGAACTGCATCAGGGCGACGATCTTGCCGAAATCGGGCACGAACTTGCCCAGCACCCCGCTCTCGTTCATCTGGCGCAGGATGCGCTCGACCGATTGCGGCGAGGTCAGGATGTCGAGGAAATTGGCATTGGCCTTGGGGTTGGCCCGCAGGTCGGCGTCGATGAGGCGCAGCGAGCGGCGGATTTCCTTGATCGCATCGGGATGGAACAGCAATTCGTGCCGCCCGGCGACCAGGAACATGCGGATGAGGTTGACCGGATCCTTGCGGAAGACGTCGGGCGTCGCGATGTTGAGCCGGCCCGTATCGATGATGAAATCGGGCTCGCCCTTGATCTTCTGCTTGCCCGAGCGGAACGGGGCCAGCACCCGCCCCACCAGGTCCATGTCCTTGACGTGGTTGAACTCGAGGCTGGCGCAGAAGATGCGCGTCAGGTCGCCTACGTCCTTGGCCACGAGGAAATAGCGCTTCATGAAGCGCTCGACGCCCAGCATGCCGACGCGGTCGGCATAGCCCAGGCGCTCGGCCAGTTCCGGCTGTACGTCGAAGGTCAGCTTCTCGTCGGCCCGGCCGGTGAGGAAATGCAGGTTGCACCGCACAGCCCAGAGGAAATCCTCGGCGCGTTGGAACTGGCGATATTCCTCGGCCGAGAACACGCCCTTCTCGACCAGTTCCTCGGCGGTCTTGACCTGGTAGAAATACTTGCCGATCCAGAAGAGCGTATTGAGGTCGCGCAGGCCCCCCTTGCCGTCCTTGATATTGGGCTCGACCACATAGCGCGTATTGCCCATCTGGCGGTGGCGTTCGTCGCGCTCGGCCATCTTGGCGGCGATGAACTCGGCCCCGGTCTTGGGCATGATCTCGGTCTCGAAGCGCTTGACCAGCGTATCGAAGAGCGGCCGGTCGCCGGTGAGGTAGCGCGCCTCGAGAGTGGCCGTGCGCACGGTCATGTCCGAGCGCGCCATGCGGATGCATTCGTCCACGGACCGGACGGCATGGCCGACTTTCTGGCCCAGGTCCCAGAGCATGTAGAGGATGTATTCGGTGACCTGCTCGCCCCAGGGGGTCTGCTTATAGGGCAGGATGAAGAGCAGATCGATGTCCGAGCCCGGCGCCAGCGTCCCGCGGCCATAGCCGCCGACCGCCGCCAGCGCGATGTTCTCGGCACCGGACGGATTGTCGACCGGATAGACCCGGGTAATGGCATAGGCGTGGATGGCGCAGATGATCTCGTCTTCGGCCGTGGCCAGGTTCTGGGCGCATTTGAGCCCCTTGCCGGTGGCCTTGAGTTCGGCTTCCGCCTGCTGGCGCGCCTCGGCCAGGGTCTTGCGCAGATGCGCCAGCACGATGGCCCGCGCCTCGCGCGACCGGGGCGAAAGCTCGCCCACTTCCCGGTCGAGTTCGGCGACGAGGGCGCTTGCCGGGGTGACGGCGAAGATCGGTTTTCGCGGGCGAGTTTCAGCTTCGGCGAGCGGCATCGCGGATTTTCTTGAGCTCGTAGATGATGTCGATCGCCTGGCGCGGCGTCAGTTCGTCGGGTCGGAGCTGGTCGAGCATGTCGTTGAGGGGGTCGGCGCTGACCGCACGTGTCTCTTGGGGCGGCTGGTGAGCAAACAGTGGCAGATCGTCCAGTACTTGTGTCGGGGCGCCGGAAGAACGTGCCTCAAGCAGAGTAAGCACTTGCCGGGCGCGACGCAACACCGGCTCGGGCAGACCCGCCAGCTTGGCCACCTGGATGCCGTAGGAGCGATCGGCGGCGCCTTCGGCGACTTCGTGCAGGAACACGACATCCCCCTCCCATTCCCGAACCTTCATGGTGTGGTTGGAAACTCTAGAGAGTGTCTTTGAAAGCGCGGTTAATTCGTGGAAGTGCGTAGCAAAGAGCGCCCGGCAGCCGGTCGTCTCGTGCAGGGCCTCCACTGTCGCCCAAGCGATTGAAAGACCGTCGAAAGTCGCCGTTCCCCGGCCGATTTCGTCCAGGATCACCAGCGAGCGCCGCGTGGCCCGGTTGAGGATGGCCGCGGTCTCGACCATCTCGACCATGAAGGTGGAGCGGCCGTGGGCGATGTCGTCCGACGCCCCGACGCGCGAGAACACCCGGTCGACGATCCCCATATGGGCGCGCGCCGCCGGCACGTAGCTGCCGGTCTGGGCCAGGATGGCGATCAGGGCATTTTGTCGCAGGAAGGTCGACTTGCCGCCCATATTGGGTCCGGTGACCAGCCAGAGCTTGCCTCCGCCCTGCGCATCGCTGCCCGAAAGGTCCGCCTCGTTGGCGACGAAGCTCTGGCCTTCGCCCGCCACCATCGCCTCGACCACCGGATGGCGTCCGGCCTCGATCTCGAAGGCCAGCGAATTGTCGATCATCGGCCGGGAGAAATTGCGCGTCGCCGCCAGGTGCGCCAGTCCGGCATGCACATCGAGCTCCGCCAGCGCGTCGGCGGTGGCCCGCAGGAGCTCGGTCCGCCCCAGCACCGCTTCGCGCAGGCGCGCAAAGGTGCGCGTCTCGATCTCGAGGGAAGCTTCGTGCGCCCGCGCGATCCGCCCCTCGAGATCGGCGAGTTCCCCGGTGGTGAAGCGCATGGCATTGGCCAAGGTCTGGCGGTGGATGAACTGGGCGCGATGGGGGTCTTCGAGCAGCCGCCCGCCATGGGCCGCCGGCACTTCGACGAAATAGCCCAGGACGCCGTTGTGGCGGATCTTGAGGCTCTTGACGTCGGTTTCCTCGATGAGCCGCGCCTGAAGGGCGGCCACCACTTCGCGGGTTTCCGAGGCCAGCGCCCGTTCGGCATCGAGCCCGTTGTCGTAGCCGCGCCGCACGAACCCGCCGTCGCGCGCCAGCAGCGGCGGCTCGTCCTCGATGGCCGAGCGCAGGTCCGCCGCCAGGCCCTGCGGCGCGTCCTCGAGGGCTTTGGCAATGGCGAGAAGACCGGCCGGCGCTTCGTCGAGCGCGGCGAGGCGCACCGCCAGGTCCCCGGCCTGCCCGATGGCCGCGCCGATGGCATTGAGATCACGCGGCCCGCCACGATCGAGGGCCAGGCGCGTGAGCGCGCGTGTCAGGTCCGGCACCGACTTGAGCCCGGTCCGCAGCCGTTCGTTGAGCACGGGCTCCTCGAGCAGCGCCGTCACGCAATCGAGCCGCGCATTGATCGCCTGCGGCTCGCACAGCGGGGCGGCCAGTCGCCGCGCCAGCAGGCGCGAGCCCGGCGGGGTGACGCAAAGGTCGATCTCGCCCAGCAGCGAGCCCTTGCGCCCGCCGCGCTGCGTTTCGAGCAGTTCGAGCGAGGCGCGCGTCGCCTGGTCGATGGCCATATGCGCCGAGACGCGCTCGGCCGCGGGCGGGCGCAGCGCCAGCGCCTGGCCCTTCTGGCTTTCGAGCACATAGGCGAGAAGCGCCCCCAGCGCCGCGCGGGACGGGCGCGAATAGGCGCTCGGATCGACCGCGCCCGCCTCGAACGAGGACGTGATCCGCTCGGCCGCCTTTTCGCTGTCGAAGAGATCGGGATCGACCTTGACCAGCGCCCCCGCCGGCAAAGTGACATGGGCCTGCCCCAGGGCCAGGATGGTGGCCTCGCTGGCGAGCAGCTCCACCGGATCGATGCGCGCCAGCTCGTCGGCGACGACGCCGGCCGGCAGGTCGATGACGGCGGTTTCGCCCGTCGACACGTCGGTCCAGGCCAGCGCGTAGTCGGCCTCCCCGTGCCGGATCATCGCGAGCGCCGCCAGGTAGTTGGAGGCGCGCGCCGGCAGCAGGTCGTCCTCGGTGAGCGTCCCCGCCGTCACGAGGCGCACCACGTCGCGCTTGACCACCGATTTCGAGCCGCGCTTCTTGGCCTCGGCCGGGTCTTCCACCTGCTCGCACACCGCGACGCGATGGCCCAGCGCGATCAGCTTCTTGAGATAGTCCTGCGCCGCGTGGACCGGCACGCCGCACATCTGGATGTCCTCGCCCAAATGCTTGCCGCGTTTGGTGAGCACGATGCCCAGCGCCTGGCTGGCGATCTCGGCATCCTCGAAGAACAGCTCGTAGAAATCGCCCATCCGGTAGAACAGCAGGTATCCCGGATTGATCGCCTTGATCTCGAAATACTGCGCCATCATCGGCGTCAGCGCCACGGGTGCGGCAGGGGCGGGGCTGGAATCGTAGGGCGCCTGATCCATGAGACTGCAATTTGACCGGAGGAAGCGGCCAAGCTAGGGCAGTCAGCCCCCAAAGTGAACCGCTTGCGCTCCGGTTTTGCCCGAAAATCTCTGGCTCGCGATGCCGGCGGGATCGCCCCCGCCGGCTCGCCTCTCAGACGTACCGGTCGCTCGGATCGTGCATCGGCCGGTAGACGAAATAGTCGAAGTCGGCCGGGCTGGCGGTGCCATTGAGGTCGTGCGCCGCCATGCCGACGAACGCTCCGGTAAAGCTGCCGTGCTCGGCATGCCCGCCGCACTCGTCGGAAAGGATCGAGGCATCCAGGACCGGTCCGATCGGCTGCAGGTCCTCGCCATCGAGGGCGTAGAAGAACTGCAGCGCCGCCCCGCGGATGGTGAGTGCCAGCCGCACCTTCCCATCATTGGGGATGGTCACCGGCGCCGCCGGGAAGCGCAGCTTCCCATCCGGGAAACTGGCTTCCGAGGACATGATCAGCAATTCGCGCTGCCCGTCCGAATGCGCCGTCACCGCCAGGTAGAAGAAGTTGTAGCGCCCGTAATAGGCCACGAGCCCGGCCATGGTGCGCTCGTCGGTCGCCGCGAAATCGACCACCGTCTCGGCATCATAGGAAAAATGCGTCTGGCGCCGGGCGACGAGCGCCTGCTCGAACCACGAGCCGATCGATTCCCGCCCGAACAAGCGCAGCTTGCCGTTCTCGAGCCGGAAGATGCGGTCGGTTTCCGGTGTGCGCAGCCACTGGAAATCCTTGTGCAATTCGCCATCGAAAGCGTAGCGCTGCTCGGCCCAGTACCTTGCCTCGTCGCGCGTGCCGGGCACCTCGACTTCGAGCGCCGGCACGTTGGTGCCGTGTTTGAGCCAGAGCCAGTCGTCGTCCCGCCACTCCGCTTCCTGGATCGCCGTCTCGCGACCCAGGACGCACCGGCGCTTCTGGGTGGTCGGCCGGCCGGTGAGGTGGACGATATAGGTCTTGCCGTCGGGCGTCTCGACCCAGTCGCCATGCCCGGCCCGCTGCAGCTTGTTGAGCGGGCTGTCCTTGGCGGTGACGACATATTTTTCCGGGTGCGTCTCGTATGGCCCGTCGATCGAGCGCGAACGGGCGAAAGTCACCGCGTGGTCGTAGCCCGTGCCGCCCTCGGCGGTCATCAGGTAATACCAGGGCCGCCCGTCCTTGCCGTTGCGCTTATAGAGATGCGGCCCCTCGACGAGCTTGAGGTCGGTGCCCTTGTAGATGTTCTTGACCGGGCCAACGAGCTTTTGCGCCTTGGGGTCGTATTCCTGCAGCGCGATGCCGGCAAAGAGCAGCGGGCGCACCCGGTGGTCCCAAAGCATGTTGACGAACCACTTCCGGCCGTCCTCGTCATGGAAGAGCGAGGGATCGAAGCCCGAGGAATTCATGTAGATCGGGTCCGACCACGGCCCTTCGATCGAGGGCGCGGTGACCAGGTAGTTGTGCGCGTCCTTGAACGAGCCGTCCTTGCGCTTGACGTCGGTATAGATGAGCCAGAACAGCCCATCCGCGTAGGAAAGGCACGGGGCCCAGATGCCGCAGCTGTCGGGATCCCCGCGCATGTCGAGCTGGCTCTTGCGGTTGAGCGGGCGCGTTACCAGCTCCCAGTTCGCCAGGTCGCGCGAATGGTGGATCTGCACGCCCGGGTACCATTCGAAGGTCGAGGTGGCGATGTAATAGTCCTCCCCGACGCGCAGGATGGACGGGTCCGGGTTGAACCCGGGCAGGATGGGGTTTGTGATCTTGGGCATGGGCCTGTTTTCCGAAGGGAAAACCCTCCCCGCGCCGGGCGCCGGGAGGGTTGTCTGGGTCAGACGAACCGGTTGATGAGGTTCTCGAGATATTCCTGCTGCCCCGAGTGCGGCTGGGGATTGAGGTTCTCCTTCTCGACCCGCGCGGCCAGGTCGTCCAGCGAGCGCTCGCCCTTGAGGATCGCCTGGCCCTCGGGGGTCTGCCAGCCGGCATAGCGGGCATCGACCGCCTTGTCGTAGGTGCCGTCCTCGATAAGGGCCGCCGCCGCCTTGAGCGAACGGGCCAGCACGTCGAGCCCGCCGACATGGCCGTGCAGCAGGTCGGCCGGGTCGAGCGACTGGCGGCGCACCTTGGCGTCGAAGTTGAAGCCGCCCTTGCCCAGTCCGCCATTCTTGAGGATCTGGTAGAAGGCCAGCGTCGTCTCGGGCACCGAATTGGGGAACTGGTCGGTATCCCAGCCCGATTGCAGGTCGTTGCGGTTGGCGTCGACCGAACCCAGGATGCCGAGCGAGGCGGCCACGGCCAGTTCGTGCTCGAACGAGTGGTTGGCCAGGAACGCGTGGCCGACCTCGATATTGCACTTTACCTCGTTCTCGAAGCCGTACTTCTTGAGGAACCCGTAGACCGTCGAGACATCGAAGTCGTACTGGTGCTTGGACGGCTCCTGCGGCTTGGGTTCGATCAGGATCTGGCCGTCGAACCCGATCTTCTTGGCGTGGTTGATGACGAGGTCGATGAACCGCGCCATCTGGTCCATTTCCTGGCCGATCTTGGTATTGAGCAGCGTCTCGTAGCCCTCGCGCCCGCCCCAGAGCACATAGTTCGAGCCCCCCAGGTCCTTGGTGATCTCGAGCACGTTCTTCACCTGCGCGGCGGCGTACACGAAGACATCGGGATCCGGATTGGTGGCGGCGCCCGACATGTAGCGGCGGTTGGAGAAAAGATTGGCCGTGCCCCAGAGCAGGCGCGTCCGGCTCGTCTCCATCTTGCGCGCAAAGATCTCGGCGATGGCGCGCACGTTCCTGTTGCTCTCGGCCAGCGAAGCGCCTTCAGGGGCGATGTCGCGGTCGTGGAAGCAGAAGAAGGGAATGTCGAGAAGATCGAAGAGCTCGAAGGCCACGTCGGCCTTGAGCCGGGCATGGTCCATCGAATCCCCGAACCACGGCCGGTCGAACGTGCGCCCGCCGAACGGGTCCCCGCCTTCCCAGGCGAAGGTGTGCCAATAGGCGACGGCGGGGCGGATATGGTCCTCCATCCGCTTGCCCATCACCATCTCGTCCTTGTTGTAGAAACGATAGGCGAGGGGGTTGGCGCTCTGCGGCCCCTCGAACTTTACCGGGCTGATGCCCTTGAAAAAATCGGTCACGAACGTGCCTCCTCGATAGGTTCGTAAAGGGCGCGATAGCGCCCATATTTGTTGGCATAGGCCTCGGCGAGTCCCGCCTCGGGCTCGACGACGGATTTGATGGCCGGGCGGGTCATGACGGTGGCGGGGTCCGCGCCCTCGGCGGCGCACAGCCCCAGCCGCGCCGCGCCGAACGCGCCGCCATAGTCCCCGTCATGGGGCAGGGCGATGGGCATGTTGAGATTGGTCGCCAGCATCCTGAGCCAGAGGTTCGATCGCGATCCCCCGCCCACGGCCAAGAGATAGTCGATGCTGGTGCCGGCATCGCTCAGCACCCGCTGGCAGTCGCGGAAGGCGAAGGTCACGCCCTCCATCACCGCCTGCGCCAGCCGCGCCGGGTCGGAAAGGTGCGACAGCCCCACGAAGGCGCCGCGCGCATTGGCATTGTTGTGCGGCGTGCGCTCGCCGGAAAGATAAGGCAGAAAGATCTCTTCGCCCGGCCCGGTGAAGCGGGCCTCGGCCTCGCCCGCGAGCCGCGCCGCATCCTGTCCGGTCAGCTTGGAGAGCCAGTTGAGGCTGTCGGTGGCCGAAAGGATCACCCCCATCTGGTGCCAGGTGTCGGGAATGGCGTGGCAGAAGGCGTGCACGGCCCCCGCCGTATTGGGCCGGAAGCGGTCATTGGAAACGAAGAGCACGCCGGACGTACCGAGCGAAACGAAGCCCTCGCCCGGCCGGATCGCCCCGATGCCGCAGGCAGAGGCGGCGTTGTCCCCGCCGCCGCCCGCCACCACCACCGGCCCGGCAATGCCCCAGCGCTTGATGAGTTCGGCCTTGAGGTCGCCCGAAGGCGCGCTGCCCTCGACGAGGCGCGGCATGTGCGAGCGCTCGAGCCCCGTGGCCCGGAGCAGGGCGTCGGACCAGTCGCGCTTGCCCACATCGAGCCAGAGGGTGCCCGAGGCATCCGACATTTCCGATACGAATTCGCCCGTCAGCAGGAACCGCACATAATCCTTGGGCAGCAGCACCTTGGCGGTGCGTGCAAAGATTTTCGGCTCGTGCTTGCGTACCCAGAGGAGCTTCGGTGCCGTGAAGCCGGGCATGGCGATATTGCCGGCGATCTCGCGCAGGCGCGGTTCCGCCGCCTCCATCTCGGCGCATTCGGCAAACGCGCGCCCGTCGTTCCAGAGAATGGCGGGACGCAGCACCTTGTCGTCCTTGTCGAGAAGCGTGGCGCCATGCATCTGGCCGGAAAGGCCGAGCCCGCGCAGTGCCGACATCTCGGCCGGATGGTCGGCCGCCAGCCTGTCGACCGCCGCCAGCAGTGCCGTCCACCAGTCCTCGGCCCGCTGCTCGGACCAGCCCGACTGCGGCCGGAACACGTCCAGCCCGCTCGTCGCCTCGCCCAGCAGCCGGCCCTTTTCGTCCATCAGGATCGCCTTGACCCCGGACGTGCCGATATCGATGCCCAGATAGGTCATGAGGCACGTACCTCAGACCTGGCAAAATACGTCATCCCGCTCCTCCCGTCCCGTTCAATCGGGCCTGTTGATGACTGGAAAACCATTGCGTCCGGCACCTCCCGACGCCGGACAGCGTCTTCTTATCGCAGATTGTCGCGCAGGAAAATCCCGATTGCAATCGGACTGCGCTGGCCCTCGCCCTCGCCGCCGCGCGCCGAGCCGGCCGCCAATGCGCGGGCGGCGGCGATGGCGGCGCGGATCTCGCCTTCCGGGTTCTGGTCCAGCACCACGTCGATCACACCCTCGCGCAGGCCCCGGCTGGTCGAGGGCGTGAGCTCGTGCGCCACGACCCGCATCGTGCCCGCGCGCCCCGCCGCCGCCAGCGCGTCGATGAGGCCGGCATTGCCCGCGCCCAGGTTATAGAGCCCTGCAAGGTCGGGATGGGCCGCCAACAGCCGCGTCACCGCCTCCCCGGTCTGGCTGGCCTCGTCATGGCCCTCCATCGGCCCCACGGCCACGAGGTCCGCAAACTCCTGCGCCAGCACCTGGGAAAAGCCCTCGAGGCGCTCGCGATGGTCGCGCAGGTCGAGCGAGCCGGCCACCAGCCCTACCTTGCCGCCCTGCGGCAGGAACCGGCCGAGCAGCGAGGCCGCGGTGCGCCCGGCCGCCACGTTGTCGATGCCGATGAAGGCACGCCGCCGCGAGCCGGGCAGGTCCGAGACCAGCGTCATCACCACGATGCCACGGCGCGAGGCGTCCTCGACCGCCTGGCGCACCATGTCGTCCTCGGTGGCCACGATCACCGCGCAGTCGCACGAGCGTGCTTCCAGCCCGTCGAGCGTTGCCTTGAGGTCCGACGGGTCGAGCGCCCGCACGGGGCCGGCCGAAATCTCGACGCGCTGCCCACGCGCCTCGCGCGCCTGCCGCTCGATGGCGGCGTTGAGATTGCCCATGAATTCGTTCGAGCCGGAGGGGATGAGGAAGCGGATGCGCAGGTCCTTGGCGCGCGCCAGCAGCGAGGCGGAAAGATCGCGCCGGAAGTCGAGCGCCTTGATGGCGTCCTCGACCTTCTGGGCGGTTTCCGGCCGCACGCCGGGCCGTCCGTTCAGCACCCGATCGACCGTTGCCAGCGAAACCCCGGCTTCGCGCGCCACGTCGTGCACGGTCGCCCGCCTGCCCTCCAGTCCGGTATCCACGCCTTCGCTCAACCCGCTCCCCCCTTTTTGAAACGACACTCGACCCTTGAGGCACGCCCGTCAACTCCGGCGTGTTTCCCGAAAACTTTCCCGGGCCCCCGTACTTTTCCCTCGGCCAAAACCCCTGTATCACCTCGGACCCTAGAGGGGAGGGCTCCATCCATGGCCATCGCGGTTTCCAGCTTCGGCGAGTACGAGGGCAAGCGCGTCGATCAATTCCGCCTGAAGAGCGATACGGGCGTAGAGGTCGACATCATCGGCTTCGGCGTTGCGGTGCGCGATTGGCGCGTCCCGGTCAAGGGTGCGCCGCGCTCGGTCGTGCTCGGATTTGAGGATTTTCCCGCCTATCCCGCCCACAGCCCGCATTTCGGCGCCGTCGCCGGACGCGTCGCCAACCGCATCGCCGGCTCCAGCTTCGTCATCGATGGCAAGACCTATAGCGTCCCCGCCAATGAAGGCCCCAATAGTCTCCACGGCGGCCCGGAGGGCCTCGGTCGCCAGGTCTGGGACGGGGAGGCCGACAGCGCCGCCAACAGCGTCCGGTTCCGCTTCTTCTCTCCCGATGGCGCCGCCGGCTATCCCGGCAATGTCGATTTTTCGGCCACCTATAGCTTGACCGGCAATCACCTGCGGCTCGAGTTTGCCGCCACCACCGACCGCAAGACCCCGATCAGCCTGGTCCAGCACCAGTATTTCAATCTCTCGGGCGCCCAGACCGTGCTCGACCACAGCTATCGCTTCGCCGCCAGCGCCTTCACAGAAAACGGCGAAGACCTGCTGCCGACCGGCGTCATCCGCCCGGTCGATGCCACCAAATGGGATTTCCGCACCGCTCGCGCCCTGCGCGACGCCTCCGGCCAGCCTGTGGCCTTCGATGGCAATCTCGTGCTCGACAACGGGCGCGACCTCGGCGAGCCCGTCGCCGTCGTCACCGGCGATGACGGGGCGCTCACCCTCAAGCTCCGGACCGACCGCCCCGGCCTCCAGTTCTATAACGGGGTCTATACCGATATGCCCGTGCCGGGCCTGGGCGGGCGCACCTACAAGCACTTCTCGGGCTTCTGCCTCGAGGACCAGGCGTTCCCCGACGCCGTGCACCGGCCCTATTTCCCCAACGTGATCTATTCGCCCGATCGCCCCTATTCGCACTGGTGCGAATTCGAGATCGCGTAACGAAAAAGGGCGGCCCGCAAGCCGCCCTTCCCATTTTTCCCTGATCCCGTTCAGAACCGCTGCGGACCGGCCGGCTTGTTGCCCACGATCTCGTCGATCCGCGCCATGACCTCGGCCGTCACCTTGTCCTTGTGGGCGAGCGCGGCGAGGTTGTCCTCCAGCTGGGAAAGGCGCGAGGCGCCCAGGATCACCGTGGAGACATGCGGGTTGTAGAGGCACCAGAGCAGCGACAGGTGCGTCAGCGAAATGCCGATTTCCCCGGCCAGCTCCGCCAGTTCCTTGACCTGCGCCTGCTTCTCGCGCCCGTCCGGGGTCGACCAGCGCTCCTTGAGCCATTCGTAGCCGGGCAGGTTGAGCCGGCTGTCATTGGGAATGCCTTCCAGGTACTTGCCCGTCAGGATCCCCGAGGCCAGCGGCGACCAGATCGTCGTGCCCAGTCCGAAGAGCTCGTAGAGCGGCAGGAAGTCGCCCTCGACCTTGCGGCGCTCGAGGATGTTGTATTGCGGCTGTTCCATGGTCGGTGGCGTCAGCCCATAGGCCCGCGCCACGCCCCAGGCTTCGGTGAGCTGCTGGGCCGTCCATTCCGAGGTTCCCCAGTAGAGGATCTTGCCCTGGGTGATGAGCGCATCCATGGCGCGCACCGTTTCCTCGATCGGAGTGTCGACGTCCGGCCGGTGGCAGAAATAGAGGTCGAGATAGTCCACCTGCAGGCGCTTGAGCGCGGCGTTGCAGGCATCGGTCACGTGCTTGCGCGAAAGGCCCTTCTGGGTCGGCTTGCTGCCGCCCCAGAACACCTTGGAGGAGACGATATAGCTGTCCCGCCCCCAGCCCAGGTCCTTCAGGGCATCGCCCATGAGCTTTTCGGAATTGCCCTGTTCGTATCCCTCGGCATTGTCGAAGAAGTTGATGCCCGCGTCATAGGCCGCGGTCATCAGCGATTTGGCGTCGCCCCCGTCCACCTGCTTGCCGAACGTCACCCACGATCCGAAGGAGAATTCGCTGACCTTGAGGCCCGATTTGCCAAGGCGCCGGTATTCCATGGTCTTTCCATTCATGTGCTTGAAGTATGGTAGCCGCCTTCTAGCAGACCGGGCGAGTCGGCTCAAACCGCGGGGCAGGGGGCTTCATCTTGCGTTGGGGCGGGCGAAGCGCTATACAGGCGCCAACATCAATGGCTCTCTTAAGGGAGTGGGTGCCAACCGGCCCCGCTCTTTTTTATTACCTGCAAAGACCCTATGGCTTTCGATCTCAACGAGAAACGCTACATCAAGGAAACCGGGCTCGAGGCGCGCATCGCCGCCATCGTCGAGCCCGTCGCCAACGACCTGGGCTTTTCGCTGGTGCGCGTGAAGGTCACGCAGGAAAACGGCTGCACGCTCCAGATCATGGCCGAGGACGAGAACGGCCGCTTCACCATCCAGGATTGCGAGGCGCTCTCGAAAGACCTCAATCCGATTCTGGATGTCGAGGACCCGATCGACCGCGAATATCACCTGGAAGTGTCCTCGCCCGGCATCGACCGTCCGCTGGTGCGCGCCCGCGATTTCCGGACCTATATCGGCCACGAGGCCCGCATCGAGCTCACCGACCCGGTCGAGGGCGACCGCAAGCGCTATCGCGGGCTCATCGCCGCGGTCGATGACGAGAGCTTCACCATCACGCTGCCCGATGCCCCGGCCGGGACCGATCCCGACCACCGCCTGCCACTTTCGGCCCTTGCCGAGGCCAAGCTGATCATGACCGACAAGCTCATGGACATGGCCCGCATCGACCAGGAAGAGGCCCCGATCGACGACGACGAGGAAATCGAGACCGTCGAAGTCGATCCCGAAGACGAATCCACGACGAACTGACGCCGCCCGCTGCGGATCATAGAGGAGCAAACACAAATGGCCGTTAGCGCGAACAGACTCGAGCTGCTGCAGATCGCAGACGCCGTCGCCCGCGAAAAGTCGATCGACCGCATGGTCGTGATCGAAGCCATGCAGGATGCCATCGAGAAGGCCGCCAAGGCCCGTTACGGCGCCGAGACCGAAATCAAGGCCGAGATCAACCCGCGTTCGGGCGAACTGCGCCTGTGGCGCCTGCTCGAGATCGTCGAGCATGTCGAGGAGCCTGGCCGCCAGGTCGATCTCAAGACCGCCAAGTCCAAGTCGCCCGACGCCAAGATCGGCGATTTCCTCACCGAGCCGCTGCCGCCCATCGAATTCGGCCGCATCGCTGCCCAGTCGGCCAAGCAGGTCATCGTCCAGAAGGTGCGCGACGCCGAGCGCGAGCGCATGTATGACGAATATTCCAGCCGCATCGGCGAGATCGTCAACGGCACCGTCAAGCGCGTCGAATACGGCAACGTCATCGTCGATCTGGGCCGTGGCGAAGCCATCATCCGCCGCGACGAGCTAATCCCGCGCGAAATGTTCCGCTACGGCGACCGCGTGCGCGCCTATGTCTACGACGTGCGCCGCGAGCAGCGCGGTCCGCAGATCTTCCTTTCGCGCACCCATCCCCAGTTCATGGCCAAGCTCTTCATGCAGGAAGTGCCGGAAATCTATGACGGGATCATCACGATTCGTTCGATCGCCCGTGATCCGGGTTCGCGCGCCAAGATCGCCGTGACCTCCTCGGATTCCTCGATCGACCCGGTCGGGGCGTGCGTGGGTATGCGCGGCTCGCGCGTCCAGGCGGTCGTGGCCGAGCTCCAGGGCGAGAAGATCGACATCATTCCCTGGACCGAGAACATCGCCGACCTCGTGGTTTCGGCCCTGCAGCCGGCCGATGTGGCCAAGGTCGTGCTCGACGAGCAGGCCGAGCGCATCGAGGTGGTGGTGCCCGACGAGCAGCTCTCGCTCGCCATCGGTCGCCGCGGCCAGAACGTGCGCCTGGCCAGCCAGCTCATCGGCTGGGATATCGACATCCTCACCGAGCAGGAAGAGTCCGAGCGCCGCCAGAAGGAATTCACCGAGCGTTCGGAATTGTTCATGAACGCCCTTGATGTTGACGAGATGGTTGCCCAACTATTGGCTTCCGAAGGCTTCTCGTCGGTCGAGGAACTGGCCTATATCGATGTGAGCGAAATCGCTTCGATCGAAGGCTTCGACGAGGAAACCGCGGCCGAAATCCAGAACCGTGCCGCCGAATACCTCGCCGCCATCGACCGCGCGTTCGACGAAGAGCGCATCAAGCTTGGCGTTGCCGACGAGCTCTACGAGATCCCCGGCCTCACCGCCGGCATGCTCGTGGCCCTGGGCAAGGATGGCATCAAGACCATCGAGGACTTTGCCGGTTGCGCCTCTGACGACCTGATCGGCTGGACCGAGCGCGTCAATGGCGAGGTCAAGCGCTACGAAGGCACGCTCAAGGATTTCCCGGTCTCTCGCGAAGAGGCCGAGGACATGATCCTGCAGGCGCGCATCAAGGCGGGCTGGATCACGGCCGACGAAGTCGTCGAGGACGAGGCGGCCCTGGAAGGCGACGTCGAGGGCGAGGAGCAGGCCTGATCGGTCGGTCGGGACGAAGGGCACCTTTCCGATGCCGCGTCGCCAAGAGACCATCAGGCAATGCGCCCTGACCCGTGAGGAAAAGCCGGTCGCGGACCTTATCCGGTTCGTGGTCGGCCCCGATGAGGTCCTGGTGCCCGATACGGATGCCAAGGCCGAGGGGCGGGGCGTGTGGATCACGCTCTCGCAGGCCTCGGTCGCCGAAGCGGTTAGGAAGAAGGCCTTCACCAAAAGCCTCAAAGCTCAGGTGATCGTGCCGGACGACCTTGCCGAGCTGACCAGAACGAGGCTAGAACAGCGCCTTCTTGGCGCACTGGGTCTGGCCCGCAAGGCTGGCCAGTTGCTGACGGGAGCCGCCAAGGTGCGCGGTGCGATCGACAAGGGCGATATCCTCGCCCTTCTGACCGCCACCGACGCCGCCGAGGACGGCAGGGCCAAGCTCCTGGGCGCATTGCGCGCCCGTGAGCGGCAGGCAGAAGAGGCTGGATTCGGGGCGCCGCCGGTACCCCATTTCGAGTTGCTCGATTCCGAGCAATTGGGTTTGGCACTCGGCCTCGAAAATGTGATACATGCTGCGCTCACGAAAGGGGCGGCAGCCCAATCGGCGCTTGCGCGGGCTCAAAGACTCGCCCGCTACGTCGCCGGAAACTGAAGCGACCGGACGTCCCTCCAAGAGAGTTCTTCGCTTCGCAAGACGAGATAGAGACGCGAGTACATGGCTGATAGTGACGACACCAATACGGGCGCAGGCGGTAAGAAGACCCTGACATTGAAGGGTGGTCCCTCTTCGGGATCGCGCCCCGGCATGTCGCGGCCCTCGCGCACTGTCGTCGTCGAAAAGCGCACGCGGCGCTTCGGCGCGCCTGGAGCGCCCGGTTCATCCAATCCGTCCCAGGCAGGCTCTCCCCGTCCCCAGGGCGGTCCGGGCTCGCCCGGCGGTCAGCGTCCCGGCCAGCCCGGCGGGCGTCCGCAGCAGCGTTCGTCCCAGTCGAACCGTCCGGCACCCGGCCTGACCTCGAACGAGGCCGAGGCGCGCAATCGCGTCCTGCGTGAAGCGGCGGCCCGTGCCGCCGACGAGCAGGCCCGTTTCGCCGCCGAGGAGGCGCGCCGCATCGAGGACGATGCCCGCCGTCGCCAGGTTCGCGAAGACGCCGCCCGCCAGGAAGAAGAGCGCGCCCGCGCTGCCGAGGAGGCTGCCAAGGCCGCCGCCGCCCAGGCTCAGGCGCCCGCCGTCGAGGAAGCCAAGGCCCCGGCCGAAAAGCCGGCTCCCGCTCAGACTCAGCGTCCGGGTGGCCCGCAGAGCGTGCGTTTTGCCGCCGGTCGTCCGGGTCGTCCCGATCAGCCGCGTCGCGCCACGCCCAAGCCGGCCATGGCCCCGGTCGCCAACGTGCCGCCGGCTCCGCCCAGCGAAGCCGATGGGCGCAAGACCCGTTCGGCCCCGTCGGCCGCGCCGCGCGCCCTGGTCAATCCCGATGAGATCGAGAATGCCCGCCGCGCCAACCGCGCCGCGCCCGAGCGTCCCTCCCGCCGCAGCGGGGAAGATGCCAATGCCCGCGGCCGCCTGACGCTCACCACCGCCCTTTCGGACAACGACCGCGATCGCGGCCCGTCCCTGGCGGCCATGAAGCGTCGCCGCGACAAGAAGATGGGCCGCAACGTCCAGGCCGCGCCCAAGCTTTCCCGTGAAGTGACGATTCCCGAGGCGATCACCGTCCAGGAACTGGCCAACCGCATGGCGGAACGCTCGGTCGACGTGATCAAGCTGCTCATGCAGCAGGGCCAGATGGCCAAGATCAACGACATCCTGGATGCCGATACCGCCGAACTGATCGCCACCGAGCTGGGCCACACCGTCAAGCGCGTGTCGGAAGCCGACGTCGAAGAAGGTCTCTTCGATGACGTCCGCGACGACAAGGCCGAGGACATGACCCCGCGTCCGCCCGTCGTGACCATCATGGGCCACGTCGACCACGGCAAGACTTCGCTGCTCGACGCGATCCGCGAGGCCAATGTGGTTTCGGGCGAAGCCGGCGGCATCACCCAGCACATCGGCGCCTATCAGGTCGAAAAGAACGGCCAGAAGATCACGTTCCTGGATACCCCGGGCCACGAGGCGTTCACCGCCATGCGTGCCCGCGGCGCCCAGGCCACCGACATCGCCATCCTCGTGGTGGCGGCGGACGACGGCGTGATGCCGCAGACGATCGAATCCATCAAGCACGCCAAGGCGGCCGGTGTTCCGATCATCGTGGCCATCAACAAGATCGACAAGCACGAGGCCGATCCCAACCGCGTTCGTACCGAACTGCTTCAGCACGAAGTGTTCGTCGAATCGATGGGCGGTGAAGTGCTGGACGTGGAAGTGTCGGCCAAGACCCACCAGGGTCTGGACAAGCTCCTCGAAACCATCCTGCTGCAGGCCGAAGTGCTCGAGCTCAAGGCCAATGTCGATGGTCGCGCCGAAGGCCTGGTCATCGAAGCCAAGCTCGATCGCGGTCGCGGCGCCGTGGCCACCGTTCTCGTCCAGCGCGGTACGCTCCATGTGGGCGACATCGTGGTGGCCGGCACCGAATGGGCCCGCGTGCGTGCGCTCATCAACGACAAGGGCGAGCAGGTGAAGTCCGCCTTGCCCTCGAGCCCGGTGGAAGTGCTCGGTTTCTCGGGCGTGCCCAATGCCGGCGACCGCTTCTCGGTGGTCGAGACGGAAGCGCGTGCCCGCGAGGTCACCGAATACCGTCAGCGCGCCATCCGCGAGAAGACCGCCGGTGGCGGCGCCACCAGCCTCGAGCAGATGATGAATCAGCTCAAGATCGCCGGGATCTCCAAGTTCCCGCTGATCATCAAGGGCGACGTGCAGGGTTCCGTCGAAGCCATCGTCGCTTCGCTCAACAAGCTCTCGACCGACGAAGTGTCGGCGCAGATCCTGATGAGCGGGGTGGGCGGCATTACCGAATCCGACGTGACGCTGGCCTCCGCCTCGGGCGCCATCATCATCGGCTTCAACGTCCGTGCCAACAAGCAGGCCGCCGATCTGGCCCAGCGCGACGGCATCGAGATCCGCTACTACAACATCATCTACGACCTCGTGGATGACGTGAAGTCGGCCATGTCGGGCCTGCTCGCTCCGGAGCGCCGCGAAACCTTCATCGGCTACGCCGAGATCCTCGAAGTCTTCCAGATCACCAAGGTCGGCAAGGTCGCCGGCTGCCGTGTCACCGAAGGCATCGTCGAGCGTGGCGCCGGCGTGCGCCTGCTGCGCGACAACGTCGTTATCCACGAAGGCAAGCTCAAGACGCTCAAGCGCTTCAAGGACGAGGTCAAGGACGTCCAGGTCGGCCAGGAATGCGGCATGGCCTTCGAGAACTACGAGGACATCCGCCAGGGCGATGTCATCGAATGCTTCCGCGTCGAGACCGTGCAGCGCACGCTCTGACCTCGGGCAGATTGAACATGGAGAAGGGCGCGGAGCGATCCGCGCCCTTTTTCTTTGCCCGGGTCCTGGCGCCCGGCAAAGGCCCGGGTCCAGGGAGCGCTCAAAACAAAACCGGCGCCCAGAGGACGCCGGCTCGAACTCTCCACGATGCCGCGCTGACCTAGCTCATCACCACCACGCGCGTGCCCACCGGCACGCGGTTGTATAGGTCGATGATATCCTGGTTGATCAGCCGGATGCAGCCCGAGGAGACGTTGGTGCCGATGAACCACGGCTCGACCGTCCCGTGCAGGCGGAAATGCGTGTCCACCCCGTTGCGGTAGAGATAGAGCGCGCGCGCCCCGAGCGGATTGGTCGGCCCGCCTTCCATGCCGCCGGCCACCGGGCCGTAGCGGTCCGGCTGGGTGCGGATCATGTTGGCCGTTGGCGTCCAGCGCGGCCAGGCGGCCTTGCGCCCGATCACCGCGTTGCCGCGGAAATTGAGGCCTTCCTCGCGTCCCACGCCGACCCCGTAGCGGGTGGCGCTGCCGCCCGGATGGACGAGGTAGAGGAACTTGTCGGTGGTGTTGATCACGATCGTGCCCGGCGCATAGTCGCCGTCGAACGGCACTTCCTGGCGCCAGAACTGCTGCGGGATGCGCCGCAGGTCCACGCCGTCGATGGGGAAGGGCTCGGTATAGACCGCCGAGTAATAGGTGGCCCAGGGCTCATCGACCTGGATCACGTTGGGCCGGGGGCCCCTGGTGGTGGAGCAGGCGCTCAGGGTCATGGCGGAGACCCCGGCGAGGAAGAGGCGGCGGCTGATCACGTTCTGGCTCTCGTCAATTCGCAGTGGCATCGAATCTGAGGTCAGCTAGAGGGTATCGACCGCCAAAAGTCGAGTGCAGCGCGGTAACACTCGAGACGGGAAACGTTAACCACTTCCGCGCGCTGGCCGGGATGCCTAGCCGGCCGGGTTGGGTGCCAGGGGCAGGCCGAGGTCCTCGCGATTGGTGTAGACATGGTCGATCAGCCCCCATTCGCAGGCCTGCTCGGGCGTCATGTAGCGGTCGCGCTCGAGCGCGGCTTCCACTTCCTCGTAGCTGCGTCCGCAATGGCGCATATAGGCCTCGTACATCCGCCGCTTCACCCGCCGGCTCTCCTCGGCATGGATAAGCACATCCGTCACCTGTCCCTGGTAGCCGCCGGAAGGCTGATGGACGAGGATCGAGGCATTGGGCAGCGCCACGCGTCGCCCCGGTTCGCCCGCCATCAGCAGGAACGAGCCCATCGAATAGGCCGACCCCATGCACAGCGTCGCCACCGGGCTCTTGATGAACTGCATGGTGTCGTAGATCGAGAGTCCCGCCGTCACCACTCCGCCCGGCGAGTTGATGTAGAGCGCGATTTCCTTGGCCGGGTTTTCCGATTCGAGAAACAGCAGCTGCGCGCAGATCAGCGCCGCCATCTGGTCCTCGACCTGGCCGTTCACGAAAATGATCCGCTCACGCAGGAGCCGTGAATAGATATCGAACGAACGCTCGCCGCGGCTGGATTGTTCGATGACCATAGGGACGAGCTGCATCATGTCGCGCATTGGCGATCTCCCTGCAAAAAGCTTTCAAATTTTATCGATTGGCGGGCCGAAAACGGCCTATGCGGCGGCGCGCATCACCGGCGTATTGCCGTTTGCCGCCACCAGCACGATGGCCGCCTCGTGGGTGAGGCGCAGCCAGGTCCCCCCGGTAATCGGGGTCAACTCGAACGTCACCACGCTCTCCCGCTCTCCCTCCGCCCGCCAGCGATAGCGCAGCAGGTTGGGCGCATCCGCCTCGATCACCTGGCAATCGACCTGAGGCAGGCCCTCGGGGCTGCCGTCGAGCTTGAGGCCGCCATCGTTCCGCGCCGCCGGCAGCAGCCAGGCGCTCACGATCTCGGGGACCGTCAGCGCCCTCCAGACCTTCTCGGGCGCCGCATCGAGGGCGCCTTCGAACATGACATCCTTGTCGTCCGAAACTTCCAGGGTCATTGGTCCATCTCCTTGAGGAGGTCCTTGAGTTTTTCGATGCGGCCGGGCCAGAAGGCGCGGTAGCGCTCCATCCAGTCGGCCAGCGGCGCCAGCCCTTCCGGGCGCACGCTGTAGTTGACGTGCCGGCCCACGCGTTGCTCGGCCACCAGGCCCGCCTCCCGCAGCACCGCCAGGTGCTGGGACATGGCTGGCTGGGAGATGGCGAAACCCTCGCGCAACTGCGTCGCGTTCTGCTCGCCGCTTGCCAGCCGCTCGAACACGGCCCGGCGCGTCGGGTCCGCCAGCGCCCGGAAAACTTCTGCTTCGTTCATGACAAACAAATAAGCACGGACTTATGAGTCGTGCAAGCCCGTCGCGCCCTCGTGCGACAAACACATTGACAGCCGGCCTGCGAGGGCCCAATTCAGCGCCATGAACCGCGGACCCAAACCCACCGGACCCACCCAGCGCATGCTGCGCGTCGGCGAACTCGTGCGCCACGCCCTGGCGAGCTTTTTCGCGCGCGATGAAATCGAGGACGAGACGCTGACCGGCGCCGTCATCACCGTGCCCGAAGTGCGCATGACGCCGGACCTCAAGATCGCCAACGCCTATGTCATGCCGCTCGGCGGCGACCGGGCCGAGGAAATCGTGGCGGCGCTCAACCGGCACCACCGCTTCATCCGCGGCCGGATTGCGCCGAGCCTGGACCTCAAATTCGCGCCCGATCTCAAGTTCTTCGTCGACGACACCTTCGAGGAAGCCAGCCGCATCGATGCGCTGCTGCGTTCCGAACGCGTGCAGCGTGACCTGCACGAAGACGACGACCAAGAACCCGATAGCGACTGATATCCATGAACCAGATCAAGCGGGTGAAGCGGGACGTCTCGGGTTGGGTCGTTCTCGACAAGCCCTACGACATGACCTCCACCGAGGCCGTCGGCAAGGTGCGCTGGCTCTTTGCCGCCAGGAAGGGCGGCCATGCCGGCACGCTCGATCCCCTCGCCACCGGCATCCTGCCCATCGCGCTCGGCGAGGCCACCAAGACCGTTCCGCAGGTCCAGGACGGCCGCAAGGTCTACCGGTTCACCGTCAAATGGGGTGAAGCCACCGCCACCGACGACGCCGAGGGCGCGGTGACCGAAACCTCGCCCGTCCGCCCCGATGCGGCCGCCGTCGAGGCAGTGCTAGCGCGCTTCACCGGCACCATCGAGCAGGTCCCGCCCGCCTTTTCGGCCATCAAGGTCGATGGCGAGCGCGCCTATGACCTCGCAAGGGCAGGCGAGACGGTGGAACTGGCGGCCCGCCAGATCACCATCGAGGAACTGCGCCTCATCGAGCACGGGGCCGACCAGTCGAGCTTCGAGGTCGCCTGCCAGAAGGGCACCTATGTCCGGGCCCTGGCACGCGACATCGCCCGCAGTCTGGGCACCGTGGCCCATGTGATAAAGCTCCACCGCGCCGCGGTCGGCCCCTTTTCCGATGCCGACGCGGTGACCATCGAGGCCCTTGAGGCCGCTGCCGAAGGCGAGGCGCGCGATGCGCTGCTGCGCCCGGTCTGGGCCGGGCTGGCGGGCATTCCCGAGATCAGGCTCGATCCCCACCAGGCCAATGCCGTCCGCCACGGCAATCCGGTGCTGCTCACCGGCGCCACGGCGCCCGTGGCGCTCGATGAGGCTTGGGCGAGCTTCAAGGGTGTCGCCGTGGCTACCGGTCACGTCGAGGCGGGGCAGTTCCACCCGCGGCGGGTCATTCTCTAGCCAGCAGCCCCAGGATGGCGCCATAGGGCGCCGCCGCGTCCGCTTCCTTGAGTGCGTCCTCGCCATTCCAGGTGAAGGCCACGCAATAGAGGTCCCCGTCCTTGGCGAGGGCCGCCGTGGTCATGTTGAGGACGCCCACCTCGCTGCCGCCCTTGTAGCTGACCTGCGCCCAGTCACGCTTGTTGGCGAGGCCCGGGTTGGCCCGCATGGCGTCCAGCCCCTTGACCGTGCTGGCCAGCGCGCAGAGCCGCTCGAGCGGCACGTACCATTCGATGCCCTGGTCGTGGGGGTTCATTTCGACGTCGGCCATCCGCACCGTCTGCCCATCCATCTCATCGGCCAGCGCGCGCTTGCCGGCGAGATCGGCGCCGAGGAACCGCTCGCGCAGGGCCTTGTTCCCCTTGAGCAGGAACACTTCGCGCGTCTTGAGCACGAATTCGGTGCCCAGCTTCGCCGCCACCGCCTCGCGTCCCACATAGTCGAGCAGCACGTCGGTCGCGGTATTGTCGCTGATCGAGATCATCAGGGTCGCCAGCGTCGAAAGCGTGAGCGGGGAGCCTACCGCAAAGGTCTGGAGGATGCCGCTGGGCAGCGAGACCTGGCGCGCCTCCAGTTCGACCGTGTCCGACCAGTGGGCCTTTCCGGCCGCGATCCTGTCGTTGAGCGCGGCGAGGATCCCGAGCTTGAAGGCCGAGCCCACCGCCAGCGGCTTGTCCGCATCCCGGCTGGCAAGGACTTCCCCGTTTCGCGTCACCAGATAGGCCACTTCGCCCGGCAGCGCCCCCAGTTCGTCCGCCAGTTCGGCCAGGCTCTTGTTGAGCGCCACCGGCGGGTGCAGCAGCAGGCCAGAAATGCGCCCCTTGGCGTCGCGCGTCAGCAGCACGTCCATCTCGTGGGTCGCCGTCGTGACGCGATAGACCTCGTCCAGCGCCTTGATGGACACCACCGGCCCGATCTGCTCGCTGGCGGCCTTGAGCACCTCGCGCACCTTTTCGAGAGGCACCGCCTCGAGGAAGCCCGGCGTGAAACTCTCTGCCGTTACAGGCGTTTCACCGAGCAACATCTCGATCACCGCCTTGTCTTCATCAACATTGCGAGCCACCGCTGCACCCCCGCCAATCAAAATCGTCATCGCGGCGAATGCCGCCAGGATCAGGTTCTTCATCCTTGCATACTCCTAAAGCGCGCCCGCGCGCGGACAGACGGCTGCCCCGCATCCTTCCCACGCCACCTTACGGTGGAATGACGTCCGGAGTGTCACTGTTGCGCCACCGGTGGCCTGGTTTAATGTCGGCAGGCAATCAGAGGCGCACATGACCCAAAAACGACCGGTTCTGCCGGCCCTGCGGAAAAAGGGCGATCCCAAGCCGCTACCCATCGCCGCTTACCTTTTCATACTTGCCTTCATAACCCTGGCGCCGGCCTTCATCTTTTCGGCCATCCTCCTCCAGCGCAACAACGACGCGCAGGGCGAGGTGGTGCGCGCTCTGACCCTGGCCACCAGCCAGGCCGTGGCGCAGGCGATCGACCGGCAGGTCGAATCGATGACCACCACCCTCAAGGTTCTCGCCACCAACCCGGCGCTGGCCAATGGCGACTATGCCGGGGTGCATGCGCGCGCGGTCGAGGCCCTGGCCGGCACCGGCTCCTACCTGGTGGTGCTCGATCCGAGCTTCCAGCAATTGCTCAATACCCGCCAGCCGTTCGGGACGCCCTTGCCCAAGACCGCCAATCCGCGCGCCGCCGCCGAAGCGCTCGCCACCGATGCGCCGGTCGTCTCCAACGTCTTCGTGGGCGCCAATTCGCGCGACTGGGTCTTCAACGTCCTGCTGCGCTACCAGCTGCGCGATGGCAGTTACCTCGCCCTGGCGCTCAACGAAGTCTCCCAGAACCTCGCTTCCGCCCTCCAGTCCCGGCAATTGCCCGATGGCTGGAACATCGCCGTGGTCGATGAGGACAACCGCGTCCTTGCCGCCTCGGACGCTTCCGAACTTTCCCCAGGCGACCCGTTCCTCCAGGCCGAGGACGGCCAGTTCGGCCAGAACGGGCGCTGGACCGACGAGGTCGTGGCGGGCCAGCAATTCGTGACCGTCGCCGCCGAACCCACGGCTGCCTCCTGGCGCGTTGTCGCCTGGGCCCCGCGCCAGGTCATCGAGAAGCCGCTCAACGAGGCCGTGCTCTCCCTGGTGCTGGGCGGGCTGATGCTGGCCGCGCTCATCGTTGCGCTGGTGGTCTGGATTTCCCAGCAGATCAACCGGTCCGTCCGGGGCCTCGCCGACGATGCCAAGCGGCTCGGTGCCGGCCAGGACGTGGCGGCGCGCAACTACCCGGTCGCCGAGATCGCCCAGGTCTCCGATGCCATTGGCGATGCCTCGCGCCGCCGCCGCAAGGCCGAGAGCGAGGTGCGCTTCCTCATGCGCGAGTTGGCCCACCGCTCCAAGAACCAGATGACGGTGATCGCCGCCATGGCCAAGCAGACGGCGCGCAACGCCACCTCGGTCAGCCAGTTCGTGACCAGCTTCGAGCGCCGTATCTTCGGTCTCGCCCGCTCCACGGACCTGCTGCTTGCCTCGGGCATGACCGGCGTCGATCTCAAGGACATCCTGACCGGCCAGATCGAGCCCTTCCGGCCCCAGGACCCGGCCCGCGTCTCCATCGAAGGCCCGCCCCTCATGCTCAACACCCAGGCCTCCCAGATCGTGGGCATGGCCGCCCACGAGCTGGCCACCAACGCCGTCAAGTACGGGGCCTTCGCTGAGGAGACCGGCAGGCTCGAGGTCAGCTGGCGCATCCTGGGCGACGCGGTGGACCTGGTCTGGCGCGAGCACGTGACCACCAAGCGCCGCCGCTCGGCGCGCACCGGCTTCGGCACCACCGTGCTCAACTCCATGGTCGGCGGTTCCCTGGGCGCCGACGTCACCCGCACGCTCCATCGCGACGGCATCGAATGGCGCTTCGTCATTCCGCTCGAGGCCCTCAACCCCAACCGGCGCCCCGACGAGCCTCTGGCCCCCAAGCGCGAAGAGGCCGAGCCGGCCGAGGCGCTCGAGCCGCCCGGCGACTGAGCTTCAAAGAGATTTGGCTGGTATTGGGGCCCCTTTTCCCCTATATGGCCGGCAAGCGGCAGAGTGCCTGAGGGCACCCTGTCCGTCCTGTAGCGGCTCCTCCTGGACGACATCCCGGAAGCGAGCGTCCCAAATCCTCTTAACTTTGAAGGGATAACCCGATGTCGATCACTGCCGAGCGCAAGGCCGCTCTGATCAAGGAATATGCGACCAAGAAGGACGACACCGGTTCGCCCGAAGTCCAGGTCGCCATCCTCTCCGAGCGCATTGCCAACCTCACCGAACACTTCAAGACCCACGGCAAGGACAACCATTCCCGCCGCGGTCTGCTCAAGCTTGTTTCGCTCCGTCGCCGTCTGCTCGACTACGTCAAGAACGTCGATGAAGCCCGTTACAAGAGCCTGATCGAACGGCTCGGTCTGCGCCGCTAAGCTGCGGTGCGCTAAACTTTGGCATGGGGGTCCGCTCCCATGCCGTTCCCGCCCCACGTTTCGGGCGGGCCATGCGTAGTCCGGTATTTGACGGAGCATGGCAGGATTATCGGCCGCTTACACGTCACCGCAGGTGAGCTGCTCATTGTCTTGTCCATGTTCCGCCAGGACAAAGCGGAAGCGTCAGGGCCCATATGGGCGGCGCCTTCCGGCCGGAGCGGAAACGAGTGCCTGGGGCCGGCTCTGCACATGGGGTGCGTCCGGCAAGGCACACCGGATATGTCCCTCGCGGTCCTACGCACCGCGCCTAACGGGAATCCGGCACAAGGAAAGACAACACATGTTCTTCAATACCCACAAAGTGGAACTCAACTGGGGTGGTCAGCCGCTGACGCTCGAGACGGGCAAGGTTGCCCGCCAGGCCGATGGCGCGGTGGTCGCAACCCTGGGTGAGACCGTGGTGCTGGCCACCGTCGTGTCGGCCAAGTCGGCCAAGCCGGGCCAGGACTTCTTCCCGCTGACGGTCAACTACCAGGAAAAATACTTCGCCGCCGGCAAGATCCCGGGTGGCTATTTCAAGCGCGAAGGTCGCCCGACCGAAGCCGAGACGCTGACCTCGCGCCTCATCGACCGTCCGATCCGCCCGCTCTTCCCCGATGGCTACAAGAACGAGACCCAGGTCATCGTCACCGTTCTCCAGCATGACATGGAGAACGCACCGGACGTGCTGGCCATGGTCGCCGCCTCGGCCGCCCTCACCATTTCCGGCGTGCCCTTCATGGGCCCGATCGGCGCCGCCCGCGTCGGCTATATCGATGGCGAGTACGTGCTCAACACCCCCATCGACAAGCGCGTCGATTCCAAGCTCGACCTCGTCATGGCCGGCACTGCCGACGCCGTGCTGATGGTTGAATCGGAAGCCCAGGAACTCTCCGAAGAGGTGATGCTCGGCGCCGTCATGTTCGGCCATGAAGCGTCCCGCAAGGTCATCGAAGCCATCATCAAGCTGGCCGAGCAGGCTGCCAAGGATCCGCGCGACTTCGTGGCTCCCGATTACTCGGCGCTCGAAAAGGACGTCCTCGCCGTTGCCGAGTCCGACCTGCGTGCCGCCTACCAGATCACCAAGAAGGAAGATCGCTACGCCGCGGTCGACGCCGCCAAGGCCAAGGTCAAGGAACACTTTGCCCAGGCCATCGAGGACGGCACCGTTTCGGCCGAGGCTCTCGGCGAGGTCATCCACAACCTCCAGGCCAAGATCGTCCGCTGGAACATCCTGGATACCGGCAAGCGCATCGACGGTCGTGACCTCGTCACCGTCCGCCCGATCGTGGCCGAAGTCGGCATCCTGCCGCGCACGCACGGCTCGGCCCTCTTCACCCGTGGTGAAACCCAGGCCCTGGTCGTTGCGACCCTGGGCACGGGCGATGACGAGCAGTTCGTGGACAGCCTCGAAGGCACCGACAAGGTGAACTTCATGCTGCACTACAACTTCCCGCCCTATTCGGTCGGCGAGACCGGCCGCATGGGTTCGCCCGGCCGCCGCGAAATCGGCCACGGCAAGCTTGCCTGGCGCGCGATCAACCCGATCCGCCCGAAGGCCGAAGAGTTCCCGTACACGATCCGCGTTGTCTCCGAGATCACCGAGTCCAACGGCTCCTCTTCGATGGCCACCGTCTGCGGCACCTCGCTGGCGCTGATGGATGCGGGCGTTCCCATGAAGAAGCCGGTCGCCGGTATCGCCATGGGGCTCATCCTCGAGGGCGAGCGCTATGCAGTGCTCTCGGACATCCTGGGTGACGAAGATCACCTGGGCGACATGGACTTCAAGGTTGCCGGGACCGCCGACGGCGTCACCTCGCTCCAGATGGACATCAAGATCGCCGGCATCACCGAGGAGATCATGAAGGTCGCCCTCGGTCAGGCCAAGGGCGGTCGCGAGCACATCCTGGGCGAGATGGCCAAGGCCATCACCTCCAGCCGCGACAGCGTGGGCGAATTCGCCCCGCGCATCGAGTCGATCACCATCCCGACCGACAAGATCCGTGAAGTCATCGGTTCGGGCGGCAAGGTCATCCGCGAGATCGTCGAGAAGACCGGCGCCAAGGTCGACATCAACGACGACGGCACCGTCAAGGTCTCGTCCTCGGACGGCAAGGCGATCGACGCGGCGATCAAGTGGATCCGCTCGATCACCGACGAGCCCGAAGTCGGCCACATCTACCAGGGCACCGTGGTCAAGACCGCCGATTTCGGCGCGTTCGTGAACTTCTTCGGCGCCAAGGACGGCCTCGTGCACATCTCCCAGCTTGCCGACCAGCGCGTTGCCAAGACCACCGACGTGGTCAAGGAAGGCGACAAGGTCTGGGTCAAGCTCCTCGGCTTTGACGAGCGCGGCAAGGTTCGCCTTTCCATGAAGGTCGTCGACCAGGCGACCGGCAAGGAAATCGCCAAGGAAGAGACCCCGGCCGCCGAATAAGGCTGAGCCAGTCAACAAGATGGGGCCCGGATCGGCAGCGATCCGGGCCCTTTGCTTTGTCCGCTTGACTCTTCGCCATGCCGGACGATACTTAAGTGCATGCTTAACCAAGATCCATCCCTCGACCTCATGTTCCAGGCGCTCGCCGATCCGACCCGGCGCAGCATGGTCGAGCGGCTGAGCCGCGGCCCGGCCTCGGTGAGCGAACTGGCCAAGCCGCTGCCGATCTCGCTGCCCGCCGTCGTCCAGCACCTCCAGGTGCTCGAGCAGAGCGGGTTGGTCAGAAGCGAAAAGGTCGGGCGCGTGCGCACCTGCACCCTCGATTCAGGCGCACTGAGCCTCGCCGAGCAATGGATCAACGACCGGCGCACGCAATGGGTGCGACGCCTCGACCGGCTGGGCGATTTCCTTGCCGCCAATCCCGAAGATGACGGAGAGCGATCATGACGACCCGTTCGGTCACCCACGCGACCTTCACCCTGCGCCGCACCTATCCGGTTCCCGCCCGCCGCGTCTTTGCCGCCTTCGCCGATCCAAAGCGCAAGGCCGCCTGGTTCAACGGGCCGGAGGAATGGGGCCCGGACGAGCACAGCTTCGATTTCCGCGTCGGAGGCCGCGAGACGAGCCGGGGCGGCCCGCCGGGCGGGGTGGTCCACACCTTCAACGCCATCTACCACGACATCGTCGAGAACGAGCGCATCATCTACAGCTACGACATGCACTTGGACGATACGCGCATCTCGGTCTCCGTCGCAACGCTCGAGCTGCGCCCCAAGGATGGCGGCACCGAACTCGTCCTCACCGAGCAGGGCGCGTTCCTCGATGGCTTCGATGACGCCGGCGGCCGCGAACAGGGTACCCGCGATCTTCTCGACACGCTGGGCGATTTCCTAGCCCGCGAAGCCGCCGACGCCTGAACCGGGGTGGGGACGGCCATGCTCCCCACTCTGCCCCATCACGCCCCTGACCGGCCGCGACCGTCCCTCACCCGGTCGAGCTTCCTCCTCGAACGCGACTTCCCGGCCCCCGCCGCAATAGTCTTCGCCGCCTGGTCCTCCCCCGCATGCAAGGCTCGCTGGTTCTCGATCGAGAGCCAGCATCGCTGCCTCGATTTCCGCGTCGGCGGGCGTGAGTTCCTCTATGGCCGCTCCTCGTGCGGACGGCGCTTCACCTACGAGGCCGTCTATCGCGAGATCGTGCCCGACACGCGCATCGTCTTCAGTTACGACATCCGCATAGAAGGCCGCCACGGCTCCTCTTCCCTCGCCAGTCTTGAGATCTCCCCTCGTGGCGAGGCTTGCGCCATCCGCTATTGCGAGCAAGGCATCTTTCTCGATGGCCTCGACAGTCCGCGCGGCCGCTTCAATGGTGCCACGCTGCGCCTCGCCCGTCTCGATGGCCTGTTCCGCGAGAAAATCACTTAAGCACAAACTTAAGCATTGACTCTTTCCGCTTCGCGTAGATACTTAAGTTATCGCTTAACAATGAGGACGGCCAAATGACCGAACGCTCCATCGCCTACGGCACTTTCGTGATCGAACGCACCCTGCCGGTGCCGCCCGCACGGGTCTTCGCGGCCTGGGCCGACGTCCAGCAGAAGACCAAGTGGTTCGGCGCGCCGGGGGGCGACAACATGCCCAAACAATTCGAGTTCCGGGTTGGCGGGCGCGAGTTCAGCGAAGGCCAGGTGGGCGATACCACCTTCACCTTCGACGTCCTCTATCAGGACATCGTCGAGAACGAGCGCATCATCTATACCTACGACATGACCATGAACGGAGCCCGCATTTCGGTCTCGCTCGCTTCGGTCGAACTGCGGGCCCAAGGCAACGGCACGCGCCTCCTGGTCACCGAACACGGCGCCTATCTCGACGGCCTCGACAACAACGAGCAGCGCAAGGAGGGGACCATCGCCCTCATCGGCCAGCTCGAAGATTTCCTCAAGTCGGCCTGAGGAGCGCGCCGATGCCGACCATTACCTCCAAAGACGGCACAAGGATCGCCTATCAACGCGAGGGCAGTGGTCCGGCCCTGATCCATGTGGCCGGTGCCATCCAGCACCGCGCCATTGATCCGACCCTGGCCCAGCTCTCGGCGCTCCTTGCCGATAGCTTCACGGTCATCCTCTATGATCGTCGCGGCCGTGGAGAAAGCGCCGATGCCCCGCGATATGCGGTCGAGCGCGAACTCGAGGATATCGCAGCCCTCATCGACGTTGTCGGCGGCAGGGCCGCGCTTCTCGGCTATTCCTCCGGCGCGGTGCTCGCTGCCGAGGCGGCGCTGGCCGGCCTGCCGGTCGAAAGCCTGATGCTCTACGAGCCACCCTTCGCCCTGCCGCCCGCCCGCCAGCCCATGCCTGCCGACTACCTGCCAAAGCTCGATGGCTACATCGCCCGTGGCGATCGCGACGGCGCGGCGCGCCACTTCTTCATCGCCGGCGCGGGCGTTCCGCCCGATATGGTCGAGGGCATGGCCGCCAGTCCCTTCTGGTCGGTGGTCACCGCCATCGCCCCCACCTTGGCCTACGATACCCGCATCCTGGAGCGCGCCTACGCCGACGGCGCCCTTGCGCAGCGTTGGGCGGGCATCACGACACCCACCCTCGTGCTCGATGGCGAAGCGACCCCTACCGAGCTGCCCTATATCCGCCACGCCGTCGAAACAGTCGCCGCAGCCATCCCCAATGCCCGGCGCCGCACCCTGCCGGGTCAGGGCCACGGTCCTGCCGCCGAGGCCATAGCCCCGGCCCTGCGCGAGTTCCTGGGCGCCTGAAGGAGTCCAGGGCGGCTCATCCGCTTTTTTGTCACCGTCTGTCGATTTCTCCAGCCCTCCTTCGTCGCGAAGGCGGAACGAGGATGCTTTTTGCCAATCGAGGAGAACGCCAATGACCGTCGCAATCCCCCGTCTCGCCGATCAACCCGCCTTCGCCCTGGGCCGCGCACTCGGCCTCGGCCTTGCCGCCTGGCGGCACAGGCGGGCCCGGCGGCTGGCTTTCGCCAGCCTTCTCGACATGAACCCGCACCGGCTCGCCGACCTGGGCCTTTCCGCCGACGCCATCGAGGCCGCCCTGGCGGCCCGTCGCAACCCTCACTCCAAGGAAATCCGCAAATGATCGCCGCCTCAACCAGCACCGGGCCCGCCCGTGCCGCCGCCCGGGAATGGACGGGCCTGGCCGTCCTCGCTCTTCCCAGCCTTCTGGTCTCCATCGACGTTTCGGTCATGGTCCTCGCGCTCCCTCACATGAGCGCCGCGCTCGGTGCCGACAGCGCCCAGCAGCTCTGGATCATGGACATCTACAGCTTCATGCTCGCCGGCTTCATGATCACCATGGGCACGCTCGGCGATCGCATCGGCCGGCGCAGGCTGCTGATGTTCGGGGGCGCCGGCTTCGGCCTGGCTTCGATCCTCGCTGCCTTCGCCCCCAGCGCTGGCACGCTCATCGCTGCCCGCGCCGTTCTGGGTCTCGCCGGCGCCACCATGTCGCCCTCGATCCTCGCGCTCATCACCAACATGTTCCGCGATCCCGCCCAGCGCGGCTTTGCCATTTCCATCTGGATGGTGTGCTTCATGGCCGGCATGACCGTTGGTCCCCTGGTGGGCGGCTTCATGCTCGAGCACTTCTGGTGGGGCTCGGTCTTCCTGCTCGGCGTGCCGGTCATGGTGCTGCTGCTGGTCGCCGCTCCTTTCCTCCTGCCCGAATACCGTGATCCGGCCGGCGGACGACTCGATCTCCTCAGTGTGGTGCTGTCGCTGCTCTCCATCCTGCCCGTGGTCTATGGGCTCAAGGAAATGGCGCGCCTCGGCATCGAACCGGTCTCGCTCGGCGCTATCGCGGTGGGGCTGGGCTTTTCTTTGGCCTTCATCGCGCGCCAGCGCCGGCTAGCCGATCCGCTCTTCGATCTCGGCCTCTTCTCCAATCGCGCTTTTACCACGGCCGTGGGCGGCATGTTCGGCATCACCTCCACCGGCGCCATCATGCTCTATACCAGCCAGTACTTTCAGCTCGTCCTCGGCCTCTCCCCGCTCCATGCCGGCCTCTGGGGCCTGCCCGGTGTTCTCGCCATGACCGTGATGCTCATGGTGTCCCCGATCCTGGCGCAGCGCGTCCGTCCCGCTCCGCTGATCGCGACGAGCCTCGTCGTGGGCGCCCTGGGTGCCTTCCTCATCACCCGCGCCGATCTGGCGTCGGGTGTCTGGCCTGTGGTCGTCGGCTTCATGCTCTTCAACGGTGGCTGCGCTCCGATGGTGACGTTGGCCAACGGCATCGTCATGAGCTCGGTCCGTCCGGAAAAGGCCGGGTCGGCAGCGGGCCTTTCCGAGACCTGCGCCGAATTCGGTTTCGCCCTCGGCATCGCCATTCTGGGCAGCATCGGCACCGCCATCTATCGCAGCCAGATCGCCGCGACCGCCCCTGCCGGGCTGCCGCACGACCTTGCCGCAGCGATAGAAGACACCTTCGCCAACGCCTCGGTCGCGGCGAGCCAGCTCCCCGCCGATCTCGGCAACGCCCTCATGGGAGCGGCCAGCGCTGCCTTCGTCAGCGGCATGCATGTGGTGGCCACGATTTGCGCCATCACCCTCCTCGCCGTCGCCATGCTCGTCATGATGCGGTTGCGCCACCTGCCGCCCATCGGCGCCACGGCATCAGAGCCTGCCGGAGAAGGCAGCGCCGAGACGATCGCCGTCTGAGTAGTTAGTGGTGGCGCGGGCTTAGCCTCGCGCCATGCGCGCCTGGCCGTGCGCCTCGGGCAGGACCCGATGAGGCGGCTGGTGTCCGTCGATAAAGGCCCGGATGTTGACGATGACCGTTTCGCCCATCTCCACCCGCGCCTCGAGGGTCGCCGACGCCATATGGGCGGTCAGCACCACCTTGTTGGCCTCGGCCAGGGCCAGCAGGCGTGGATTGATACCCGAGCGGTATTCGAAGACGTCGAGTGCGGCCCCGCTCAGGTGCCCGTTCTCGATCTCGGCGACCAGTGCCTCCTCGTCGAGCAGTTCGGGCCGCGAGACATTGACCACCATCGCGTCCTGCTTCATGCGCGCCAGGCGCTCCGCGCCCAGGATCTGGTAGGTATCGCGGGTATAGGGGGTATGGAGCGAGACGATATCGACTTCGCTCACCATGGCGTCGAGGTCAGGCCAATAGGTGGCGCCGAGCCGCTCCTCTATCGCCGGGGGGCGGCGGTTGCGGGAGAAATAATGGATGTTGAGGCCGAAGGCGCGCGCGCGCTGCGCCACCGCCGTGCCGATGCGCCCCATGCCCACGATGCCCAGTGCCTTGCCGCGCAGCCGGCGCCCCAGCATCCAGGTGGGCGACCAGCCCTCCCAGCCACGGTCGCGAATGAGCAACTGCGTGCCCTCGACCAGCCGGCGCGGCAGCGCCAGCATGAGCACCATGGCCATGTCGGCCGTATCCTCGGTGAGGACGCTGGGCGTATTGGTGACGGTGAGCCCGGCCGCGTAGGCGGCCTCTATATCGATGTTGTCGACCCCGTTGCCGAACTGAGCTACCAGCCGCAGCGACTTCGGCACGCGCGCGAAAAAATCGGCGTCGAGCCGGTCGGTAATGGAAGAGACCAGCACTTCGGTGTCCGCCAGCGCGGCGATCACCTCGTCCTGGCTGAGCGGATTGTCGGCCAGGTTGAATCGGGTATCGAACAGGGTCTCCATCCGCGCTTCGACCGAAGCGGGGAGGCGACGGGTAACCAAGACCTTGGGTTTGTGCGCGGTCATTGCGCCGATACGGCTGCGGCCCGGGCGGGGGCGAACGGGCTTGTTTCAGGGTTGGCGGTGTGGTTCGAGTTCATTTCGCGCCCCTTTCAGCGACCATTAAGGTCTTTTGACTAGTGATAGGGAAATTCCAGAAGTCTGCAAAGTCATGTTTCACGCGCCCGGCGGGTCCAAGAGCCTTCCCTTTCTATCGGCCCTCGCCAAAGCCCTCTTCGTCGTGCTGATTCTGGTGCTGCCGCCAGCGGCAGCGCTTGGGCAATCGACCAGCAATCCCAGCGGATTGCCGCTGCCGCGCTTCGTGACCACCCGCTCCACGCCCATCAATGTCCGCGTCGGCCCGGGCACGAAATACGACGTCGCCTGGGTCTATGTGAAAGCCGGCCTGCCGGTGGAAATCGTTCAGGAATTCGATACCTGGCGCAAGATTCGCGACCTCGACGGTTCGGAAGGCTGGGTGCACCAGAACCTGCTCTCGGGCGGCCGGGCTGGCTATGTCGCGCCCTGGTCGAGCGGCCAGCAGGTACCCCTGCGCGCCAAGGCCGCCGAGGAGGCGGGCGTGCGCGCCTATCTCACCTCGGGCTTTCGCGTCGAGATCTCCCGCTGTGACGGTACCTGGTGCGAAGTGTCGGCCACCGACCACCCGGCCAACGGGCGGCCCACGACCTATACGGGCTTCCTGCCCCAGACCGATCTCTGGGGAGTCTATCAGGGTGAAAAGTTCGATTGAGGCCTAGAGCGCCTGCTTCTTGACACGGACGACGACGTCCACATGCGTCACCACCATCCCGTCCGGCGGCTCGGGCAGCCCCTGAATCTGGATGGATGCGGAGGGGATGTCGACCACGCGCTGCTCATCTTCGATATAGAAGTGGTGATGGTCGGACGTATCCGTGTCGAAATAGGAGCGCGACGCGTCCACCGCCACTTCGCGCAGCAGCCCGGCTTCCTGGAACTGGTGGAGCGTGTTGTAGATGGTGGCGAGCGAAACGTTGACGCGCGCATTGCTGGCTTCGGCGTGAAGCTGCTCGGCGCTCACGTGGCGGTGCGAACCAGCGAAAAGCAATTCGGCCAGGGCCACGCGCTGCCGCGTCGGACGCAGCCCCGCCATGCGCAGAACCGCAGTCAGGCACGGTCGCCGCGAGGGGATGGTTCGATGGGGCGATGTACGGTCGTGCATCGAGTCCTGGACGCTGTCACAATAGTGTTGCGGGAACTTATAGCCATCGGCGCACCCATGTACAAGCGCAGCGTCCCGGCATCGGGAGCGGCAAAAGCGCCCAAAGCCTGGTGATCGGCATCGGGGAACCGGTTGACCCGCCTGCGCGCGCCCTCTACAGGGAAGTGCAGTCAACTCAGAGAGCATATATGGCGGACCGCCCGAACGCATACGGATACGAAGAACTGCTGGCCTGCGGGCGCGGAGAGCTTTTCGGACCGGGCAATGCGCAATTGCCGCTCCCGCCCATGCTCATGTTCGATCGCATTACCCATATCGACGAGACCGAAGGCGCCCATCATCGCGGACAGGTGCGCGCCGAACTCGACGTCAATCCCGACCTCTGGTTCTTTGCCTGCCATTTCCAGGGCGATCCGGTCATGCCCGGTTGCCTTGGCCTGGATGCGCTCTGGCAGATGACGGGTTTCTTTCTGGGCTGGGGCGGGTCCCCTGGGCGCGGTCGCGCCCTGGGCGGCGAGATCAAGTTCACCGGCCAGGTGACCAACGACGTTAAGCTGGTTGAGTATGGTATCGATATCAAGCGCGTGATGCGCTCCAAGCTGGCGCTTGGCATTGCCGATGGCTGGGTCAAGGCCGACGGCAAGGTGATCTATGAGGCCAAGGACCTGCGCGTCGGCCTTTTCACCGACATTTGATGGTGCCCCGCGGGCCCCTGTCGTGTTTTTTGCAATCCGCTAGACTAGCCGTGGCGCACCGCCCGGCCTTTGCGCTACAAGAGGCGCCGCCCCGTAAGCGGGTCGGGCGCAGGAGATGAGGACGATATGAGACGAGTTGTCGTTACCGGGATGGGCATCGTGTCCTCCATCGGCAACAACACCCGCGAAGTGCTGGACAGCCTCTATCACGCCAGGCCCGGCATCACATTCGCCCAGGATTACGCCGATCTCGGCTTCCGCTGCCAGGTTCAGGGCGCCCCGAACCTCGACCCGTTCGAGGTTCTGGACCGCCGCACCACCCGCTTCATGGGCAAGGGTGCTGCCTGGAACTACATCGCCATGCAGCAGGCCATCGAAGACGCCGGGCTTGAAGAGAGCGACGTCAAGAACCCGCGCACCGGTATCGTGATGGGTTCGGGCGGTCCCTCCACCAAGGCGATCGTCGAAGCCGCCGACATCACCCGCGAAAAGGGCCCCAAGCGCATCGGGCCGCTGGCCGTGCCCAAGGCCATGAGCTCGACCGGCTCGGCCACGCTCGCCACCGCCTTCGGCATTCTGGGCGTCAACTATTCCATCTCCTCGGCCTGCGCCACTTCCAAGCACTGCATCGGCAATGGCTACGAGCAGATCCAGATGGGCAAGCAGGACATCGTCTTCGCTGGTGGCCACGAGGACCTGGAATGGTCCATGTCGAACCTCTTCGACGCCATGGGCGCCATGTCCTCCGATTTCAACGACACCCCGGCCCGCGCGTCGCGCGCCTATGACCGGGACCGTGACGGTTTCGTCATCGCCGGCGGCGCCGGTGTGCTGGTGCTCGAGGAACTCGAGCACGCCAAGGCCCGCGGCGCCAGGATTCTGGCCGAGATCATCGGCTATGGCGCCACTTCGGACGGCTACGACATGGTCGCCCCCTCGGGCGAAGGCGCCGAGCGCTGCATGCGCATGGCGCTCGATGGCGTCAAGCTGCCGGTCGACTACATCAACCCGCACGCGACCTCGACCCCTGTAGGCGACCGTAAGGAGATCGAGGCCATCCGCGCCGTCTTCGGTTCGGGCGACAAGTCCCCGCCCATCTCCGCCACCAAGTCGCTGACCGGCCATTCGCTGGGCGCCACGGGCGTTCAGGAATCGATATATTGCATTCTGATGATGCAGAATGGCTTCATCTGCGAGAGCGCCAATATCGAGAACCTCGATCCCGAATTCGAGGACATGCCGATCCTGCGCCAGCGCCGCGACAATGCCCGCATCGGGGTGGCGCTTTCGAACTCGTTCGGGTTCGGCGGCACCAACGCCACGCTCGTCTTCAAGCACCCGGATGCCTAATAGGCGATCTCGGCGAAGCGGGCGGCGCGCCCGTCATAGAGCTGCATGCGGCCGAGCAGCGGCTCGCCCAGCCCCACGATCAGCTTGATGGCCTCCATGGCCATCAGCGTACCGATAACCCCGGTGACAGCGCCCAGCACGCCCATCGCTTCGCACGAGGGCAGGTCTCCCTCAGCCGGATCGTCCGGGTAGAGGTCGCGGAAACGCGGATAATGCCGCCCTTCCGGGTCGCTGAGATGGGGTGCGAAAACCGTGACCTGCCCATCCATCATCGAAACCGCACCGGAGACCACCGGCACGCCCAGCGCCTCGCCTGCGGAGGTTACCGCCACCCGCGTATCGAACCGGTCGCTGCCTTCCACGATGACGTCATAGCCGGCAAGGCGCTCGGTCGCGTTGGCGGCGGTCAACCGCTCGTTGCGGGCCAGCACCGTCACGTGCGGATTGAGCTTGGTCGCGAATTCGCCGGCGCTCTCGGTCTTGGGCCGGCCGATGCCGGCACTTGCGTGAACGATCTGGCGCTGGAGATTGGAGACGGACACCGTGTCGTCGTCGAATATGCCCAGCGTGCCAACCCCGGCAGCCGCCAGATAGGCGATGACCGGGCTTCCCAGGCCGCCGGCACCTACGATGGCGACCCTGGCCGCCTTGAGCTTGTGCTGACCTTCTCCCCCCACACCCCGCAGCACGATATGCCGGGCGTAGCGGCGCGTTTCCTCGCTCGATAGAGATGCCATCTCGTCAGTCGCCAAGTGGTACAGCCAGGAACCTGCGGCTCGGGCCTTCGAAGCCGAACGGGAAGGTGGAAACGATGGCCACCCGATGCGCGCTCTGGTTGAAGGGCTGCAGCACGGCGAACAGCCGGTAACCCATCGGGCACCCGCGCGACATGGGCAGCTTCTGCCCGTCGCGATGGAGTTCGCTTACCGTCCCGTCCTTGTCGAGCGCCAGGGCGTATCCGAGCGGCTTGTCGCCGGTCAGCGCCACGCAGTCAAATCCCGCCTCGGCCACAGGAAAGTTCTCGAGCCGCAGCGTCTGGGTCGCCTCGCTCACCGTGGCAATGCCGCAGCAGGCAGGCTCAGCGAAGGCGAGCGTCGTGCCGTCCTCCTCAACCGCCCCGTCCCCGATCAGGGCAAGAATCTGGGCAGGATTGTCGATGTGAAGGCTCTCAAGGTCGGCCTGGGCGCGCTGGCGGGCCTCCGCGCGCACCTGGGCGAGCGGCATGTCGGGTTTGTCCTCGGGCGCCTGCACCCGGTAGGGCGTGCCCTTGACCCAGCTGTCGCTCGAAAGCTGGACGATATAGATGATCGAATAGGCGAAACCCGAGCCATCCTGGATGCCGTATTCCTCGAAGGCGAAATGGTCGCCATCCGCCGAATAGCCCAGGAAGTCTATGAGGGCGCGATCGCCGGCTGTCGTGGGCGTCACCACCAGCAACGCCGCCAGCAATGCGCCGATCCAGCTAAGCAGAATGGCCGGTCGAACCGAACCCTTTCGCGCCCCGTGCCGTCTCATCGAGTTTCTCCTCCAGCCTGAAATCGACCGCCGTGACCGGCGCGATGACCATCTGGGCGATCCGGTCGCCGCGCCGCACCGGGAAAGGCCGGTCGCCGTGATTGATCAGGATCACCTGCACTTCGCCACGATAATCGGAGTCGATTGTGCCCGGCGCGTTGAGGACTGTCACGCCGAACTTGGCGGCCAGCCCCGAACGCGGCCGCACCTGGGCCTCGAACCCTTCGGGCAGCGCCAGCGAGAAACCGCAGGGCACCAGGGCCCTTTGCCCGGGCGCCAGCGCCACGTCGTCATCGATGCCGAGCGCGGCGAGAAGATCCACTCCCGCCGCGCCCGCCGATTGTTGCCTGGGGACCGAAAGGCCCTTGCCGTGCTCGAGCCAGCAAAAGCCGACGCTGACCCTGTCCGTCATGGCCCTTCTCCCCCTGCTTACTTGCGCACCACGGCGTAGAGCTCTTCGGGGAGCTCGACCGTGCCGTTGATGATATCGAGGAACGGAATGACCGTCTCGGCCGACTGCTTGTCGGCGGCGAGGGTCATGTTGGTGTCCGTCACTTCGCCACCGCCGATCTTGAGCGTGAAGGCATGGCCCTCGAACATCTGCTGCATCATCGCCTTGGTCTGGGCGTCCATCTCTTCCTCCTGGCCGAGATCCTTGGTGATCTCGTTGGTGGGGAAGGCGACGCGAACCAGGCCCGGGCCGGCGGACGTGAAGGTCATGCCCTGTTCCTCGCCTTCCTCGTCGAAGACGAGATCGGCAAAGGCACCTTCCTTGGTGATCGTGCAGGTGGCCCCACCGTCGGCGTTCTCGGTGAGCGTGCCGTCCGAGCAGAAGTCGTCGGCCGCTGCGGCCTCGGCATCGTCCGAAGCCTTGCTCTCGGCCTGGCTGGCCTTGATCATCGGGTAGATCTCGGCGCTCATCGTCTGCGTGATGGTCGCCTTGGCGGTGGTGTCGCTGGTGACGTCGACCTCGATCTTGGCGTCGATGCAACCGGCCAGTGCCACGGTCAGGGCAAGCGCGCCAGCGAGCTTGCCGCAAAAACGTACAGTCATTGAATCCCTCTTGCGATTTTGTCGCCCTGCCGGACGGCAGTGGCGCGCCCCGTCGATCCCTCTAGCATGACTTGGCCGGGTCGCAAGCCGGATTCAGGCGATCATCCGCCAGATGGCGATGAGACAGGTCAGCACCAGCAGCCAGAATCCGAAGAGCAGCATGCCCCTGGAGAGCCACGGTTTTCTCTGGCTCTTCTCGGCCTGCCACTCGCTGAGTGCCGCTTCGGTCTGGCGGACGATTCCGGGCAGGCGCTGGACGGTATCGGTCAGTACGCCCAGTCCGTCGCGCAGGTCCTCGACGCGTCCGATCGGCCCCGCCTCGCGGCGGACCCAGTCGCCCACCACCGGCTCGGCAACCGTCCAGATGTCCAGCTCAGGATCGAGCGCGCGGGCCACGCCCTCCACGAGCACCATGTTCTTCTGAAGCAGGATCAGCTCGGGCCGGGTCTGCATCTCGAACAGTTCGGTGACCGTGAAGAGCTGGCCGAGCACGCGGGCCATCGAGATGTCATTGGCCTTGCGCCCGAACAGGGGTTCCCCGATCGAGCGCAACGCCAGGGTGAAGTCGTCCACCGACTGGGTGCGCGGCACATAGCCGATATCGAAGTGCCGTTGGGCGATGAGGCGGTAGTTGCGGGTGATGAACCCGTAGAGGATATCGGCAAGGAACCGGCGCTCTCGCTTGGAGATACGGCCCATGATGCCGAAATCGACCGCGATGACGTCCCCACTCGCCCGGTCGGCAAAGAGATTTCCCGGATGCATGTCGGCGTGGAAGAAGCCATCGCGAATGGCGTGCCGCAGGAAACCCTGGAGCAGCTTCTTGGCAAGTTCTTTGCGGTCGAGCCCGGCGGCGTCGAGCGCCTCGAGGTCGCGGATCGGCACGCCCTCCACCCAGCCGGTGGTCAAGACGTTCTGGGCCGTGAAATCCCAATAAACCTGCGGAACGATGAAGCCCTTGTCGTCCTTGATGTTCTCGGCGAATTCGGAGATCGCCGCCGCTTCCAGCCTGAGGTCCAGCTCGATCTGGGCGGAGTGGTCGAGCGTCTTGACCACCTCCACCGGCCGCAGCCGCTTGGTAGAGGCCACCCAGCGCTCGGCCAGCCGCGCGCCCGCGTAGTAGCTCTCGATGTCGGCGTTGAAGCGCTGCGCCACGCCCGGGCGCAGCACCTTGACCGCCACGACGCGCGCGATCCCGTCTTCGCCGACCAGCGTGGCCTTGTGCACCTGGGCGATCGATGCTGCGGCGACCGGTTCCGAAAGATCCTTGAGTTCGCGCGCCTTCTCGCCCAGTGCCGTGCCGAGGATGGCGGGCACCAGGGCAGGATTGAAGGGCTCCATCGAGTCCTGCAGACCCGAGAGTTCCTTGGCAATGTCCACGCCCACAATGTCAGGGCGTGTCGCCAGCGTCTGGCCGAACTTCACATAGGTCGGCCCCAGCAGGTTGAGCGCCCGCGTCAGCCGCTCGACGCTGCCGGTCTTCTTGACCGAGGGACGCTCGATGAGCCGCGCCAGTCCCACGCCCACTCGGAACGAGGGCGGCAGCGCCACCGGATCGATGATCGAGAACGCGCCTTCACGCGCCAGAACGAAGCCCGCCCGGGCGAGGCGAAAATAGGCTCCAAGCCCCATGGATAACCGCCTAGATCTTCCAGGCGCCGAACAGCGCCGCGATATTGCCGGAATAAGGAGTGTGCGTGACGCGCTTGAACCCGGCCGCCGCGATCATGGCCGTGAAGGCCGATGGGCTCGGGAACTTGCGGATCGATTCCACCAGGTACTGGTAAGGCTGGGCATCGCCCGTCACCACCCCGCCCATCGGCGGGATCACCCGGTCCGAAAACAGATCGTAGACGCGGTCGAGCCCCGGCACGTCCACCTGCGAAAATTCGAGCACGAGCAAGCGCCCGCCGCGCTTGAGCACCCGGTAGGCCTCAGCGAGGGCCTTGTCGATGCGCGGCACATTGCGGATGCCGAAGGCGATCGTATAGGCGTCAAAGCTCTCGCTTTCGAACGGCAGATCCTCGGCATTGGCTTCCACGAACGTCGCCTGGCTGCCGAAGCGCCAGTTCTTCGCCCGCTCGGCGCCTACCCTCAGCATGTCCGAGTTGATGTCGGAGACCGTGACCTGCGCGTAGCCCAGCGAAGCATTGATGATGCGCTCGGCGATGTCGCCGGTGCCGCCCGCCATGTCGAGGACGCGATAGGGCCGGGTACCCTTCTTGGGCGGCGCCAAGTTGGCGACCATCGCATCCTTCCAGACCCGATGAATGCCACCGCTCATCAGGTCGTTCATCAGGTCGTAGCGGTCGGCCACGCCGTGGAACACCGCGTTGACGAGGCCCTGTTTCTCCTCTAGCGCTACCTGCCGATTGCCGAAATGCGTGGTTTCGCGGGCTTCACTCATAACCTTCGCGGCCCGGTGGCCGCCTCCGCGTTCGTGATTTTGCGGCACCATAGCGGAGTGGGTCCGGCTTTGCCATGCCGCATCGGCTCCATGTTTAAGAGCGCCAGCAATGCCCGAATTGCCTGAAGTCGAAACCGTCCGCGCCGGGCTTGCGCCCTATGTCGAGGGTGCGCAGATTCTCAAGGTGACGCTCAATCGCAAGGACCTGCGCTTCCCGTTTCCCGATGGCTTTGCCGCAGCTCTCCAAGGCCAGACCATCCTGCGGGCCGCGCGCCGCGCCAAGTACCTGCTCTTTCCCCTTTCGGGCGGCAGCACGCTCCTCAGCCACCTGGGCATGACCGGCAGCTACCGGTTCGTCGAGTTCTCCTACAAGGACCCGAGCCGCTATTACGAGCCGCCTCCGGGCGAGAAGCACGATCACGTCGCCTTCCACTTGCGTCACCCAAGTCAGGGCGAGTTGCACCTTATATATGCCGACGCGCGCCGCTTCGGCTTCATGGAGCTCTTCGAGCGCGAGGAGGACAGTCCCTACCTCAAGGATCTCGGGCCCGAGCCGCTCTCCAATGCCTTCAACGCCGGCCAGCTTGCCACCCGCCTTGCCGGGCGCAAGGCGCCGATCAAGGCGTCCCTCCTCGATCAGCGCGTCGTGGCGGGTATCGGCAATATCTATGCCTCCGAGGCCCTGCACCGCGCCCACATCCGCCCAGACTGCCCGTCGGGCGCCCTCGTGGACGGCTCCAGCCGGCTCGACGATCTCGTCTTCGGCGTGCGCACCGTGCTGACAGAGGCGGTCGAGGCGGGCGGCTCGACGCTTAAGGATTTCCGCAACGCCGAGGGCGGTTCGGGTTATTTCCAGCACCGGTTCTCCGTCTACGACCGGGAGGGCGAACCCTGTCCCACCCCGCTTTGCAGCGGCACGATTGCGCGCATCGTGCAGTCCGGACGCTCGAGCTTTTTCTGCCCGGTCTGCCAGAAGGGCGCCTAGGCGCGGAATCCAGTTGACGCGGCCCCCTCGCTCTGCCTATAAACCCCGCGACTTGGCGGCCTCATGCCGCCGCTTTCATTTCAGACTCCGGGATTTGACAGCGCCGAGGGCGTGGTTCGGTTCGGGAGACAAGCGCCAAGAGGACATTCATGGCCAATACCCCGTCGGCTAAGAAGGCCACCCGCAAGATCGAAGCCCGCACGGCCATCAACAAGTCGCGCCGTTCGCGCATGCGGACCTTCCTGCGCAAGGTCGAGGAAGCCATCGCTTCGGGCAACAAGACTGCCGCCAACGAAGCTCTCAAGGCTGCGCAGCCGGAACTGCAGCGCGCCGCGACCAACGGCATCGTTCACAAGAACCTGGCCGACCGCAAGGTGTCGCGCCTGAACAACCGCATCAAGGCCCTGGCCTGATCCTGCCGAGCCGGCTTGGCCGGCTCGCATGACCCAAGTGACGAGGCCCCCGGAGACGGGGGCTTTTTGCATTTGGGGCAGGCGTCGCGATCCGTCTCAACGCTGCGACAATTCGACCCCATAAATCGCCAGAAGTTTCAGCAGTTTAGGCTGTCATGTTGCGCGGGTCCGGAAAGGGAAATTCCGCCTGTTTCTCCCGCTTTTTCGCACAGCATCGGGAATAAAATTCTTTGCGTCAGGAAGCTATTGCGCCCCGATTCTGCCTTGAGTCACAGGGCCTTGCCCGCCCCCCCTTGGGGGTGGGCTGGAAACCTTTTTTCGCTCTTGAGAGTCAACCCCCTTTTTCGATGAATCGCGTGTTGCGAGCCAAAAATTGGCTGTCTAAGATGCCTCGGTCAGTTCAAGAAACGCGGCGACAAGAGACGCGGTCTGGACTGCACTTCAGACTTGGGGCTAGTCAAAAAATCAGTCTCTTGCGACGCATGTCGATCGTCGGAGCAATGTTGGGGTACTGCAGTTCGTTTATGAGTTCTTTGCGGCAAACTGTCTAAACTTGCGTTGGCGTATCACTGACTAAACATCGGTCGGCGAAGACCGGTTCCACAACAGTATAAAAAGCGTAGTGCTGCGACGAAGTCGCGGCAGAAGTATTACTATGCCTGCGTCCCACAGCGGAGCGGGTGGTCCACGGCGTCCCAGGATGGGATG